>CAYOGM010000111.1:0-9591 GCA_964403595.1 uncultured Acetatifactor sp.
CAGCTATAATGAAATCAAAGTCCCACTTAATCATCTTCACTAAATATTCATCAGTATCTATAGAAAAAAATTGATGATTTAGAATCCATTTTCAGCTCAAATTCAAGAATTTTAACATAAATCAGTGTACATTAGTATCCCTGTAAAATTATTGTCTTTTTAGAATACTTATTTTTATAAAAAAAGATTCTAAATCATCATTTTTTCGCTATAGATACCAAGCTTGCTGTTTATTCCACCTCAATGCCTGCCTTTTCAATGCCTGCCTTTTCAAACTCTTCCATCAGCTCTTCATCACACATGGCAATATACTCAACAGATTTCTAGAACAACTCCGGATTCATAAAGACAATCACCAGCTCACAAATCTCACCGTCTTCGTCAATTCCCCAATAATCGGTATAGAAACCGTCCCCCAAACCGGAAGTAAACATGGGAATCTGTGTATCGTCCAAGGGGTTCTTCCAAAGCAGCAAATCACCGCCTTCTCTCTGATACTTGGGATTTTCCTGATAGCTTTGCGCAAAAAGCTCTGCAAAATAATCATCATAAATGTTGCCGTCTTCGAGTTCTGCATACCAACCCTTTAAGAAATTCCAGTAGCTCTGAGCAGCATTGGCATCACAGAAACATGCCATGCCTGCCTCCACAGGGAATCCTGCAAGGCCGGCAAAGGGGTTCTCCTCTGAGAGTGCTCTTGTCTTAGCCAGCTCATAGGAAACTGCCTGTTTCTCACTAACCTTTAAACGGGCTGCCACATTGCGAAGTCCTACCATGTCAGACTGCATTATCGCAATTTCCACCGGATAATTACCGGGTTCAATATGTTTTTCTTTGACAGCAATATTTCTGGGGCTCTGTAAATAACACAGAGGGTCTGCAGTAATCAACACACCTGTGGGGAACGGACAGGGCTCCATAGTATAATGCATGAAATTCTCCTCGTCCTCAAAAATGTTTTTCACCAGCTCCACGTCCATGGTATCCTTGCTGATAAATTTCAAATTGGCCTCAAATGCCAACTGGGCAGGGGATTTTTCTGTATTTTCCTCGTCATCTTCGCCTTCCATCTGTTCACGTACGATTTTGGCCTGCTCTTCCCAGTAATCCGCTTTTTCCTGGTCGGCTTCTATACCATAGCCAATACGGTAGAAATTCGCTACCTGCTCCATGGCATCGGGATGACCTCCCTCTGCTGCCATAAGAAAATATTCAAATCCCTTTGTCACATCCTGCTCCACACCGAGCCCCTTGCAATAAGACATACCCAGATTTCCCATAGCAGTGGTGTTCCCCATATCCGCAGCCTGCTTGTAATAACCTAGTCCCTTTTCATAATCAGGCTCCATATATTGACCACTACAATAGATATAGCCCAAATCCATGTATGCGTCTTCCATGCCGCCTTCCGCAGCCTTCTCAAAATAACCGATTGCCTTCTGTAAATCGGGCTTTATCTCATTTTTCTCATAACCATTCAGAAAAACATCACCCAAAATTTTCAATGCTTCTACTACACCCTTTTCTGCATCCTCATATAACAATTCCATATTAAGCATAAGTCTTTCCCCCTTTTATTTGGCAAGCTGTGTCCAGCTTCCGTCCTTGTTGATTCCGTATTTTACTCCTACTTTTGCATGAATATATGCAAGCACGCTGGGATGCAGATTACAAATGGTATTCATTGTCACGATAGTAATATTGTCTGAATTTCCCATGTACTCCTGGTCCTCATCACCATGAATAAATCTCCAGCCACTGTCAGGATAACCGGGATTGGGCTCATCGCGATACATATAACCGATATGATTATTCTCCAACGCTCTCTTGGTAATAAGACAGCCACCAATCTCCTGAACCAGTCCAACCCACTCACGCTCCTTGGGCACATACCATTTGCTGGTCTGCCAAGGGCCATCCTCATAAAGCAGAACATTCAAAATATTCATACTCAGCTCCAGAAAGGCTTCCAGCTCATCCTCTCCCATTATTGCCATCTGATACATTGCACCACACAGACAGCTAATCGCATACTCCTCATAAGAATGATAAAATACCTGCGCTACTTTCACCCAGTCATCGGTTATCTCATAAAACTCTTCCTCTGTGATGATTCCGGCTGCAACTGCTGTTCTACACATACAAATTCTTTCATTAATATCCCATGCATAGAAGCCTTTCTCCTGCAGGAATGGATAGAAGTTTGCTGCAATATCCATGCACATTTTAAAACCCTTTAAACCCGCAGGATTCAATTCCGAAGGATCAAATAGCGGCGCACCCTTCCAGAAGGTCATAAACTGTTCATACTGCTCGCTGCCATCAAATTGGATGTAGCATGCCTTCAACAGACTCTCCTTGTCCACAACATCAAACAAGCTCTTCAAATGCTCTTTTACCAGTGCTTCATTCTCCTCCGTATCACAGTGATACAGCTTGGAAAATCCCATATGTTCTGTAATGCCGGGCACCTTACGAAAGGCTGCAATCCCCCCCAGCAGGAAAGTAAATTCCTGACGGGATACCTCCTTTAATTCTGCCTTGGTCTCCCTTGCCTCAAGCCCTTCCTTATACTCCAAAATCTTATCAACAATCTGTTTCATTTTCCTTCTCCTTGTTGTCCCCTATTCTTTTATCTATTTTACTATTTCTTCTGACGATAATAACGACTGGGTCTGTGAGCATCTCCTGAGGTCATACGATCCGTCTCCACAATCATGGGCGCAATTTTGCGGCGGAAGCCAGCCTTATACAAAGGCTTATCCAAAATAATCTCATATACTCTCTGAAGGGCCGGCAAAGTAAACTCTTCCGGCAAAAATTCAAATGCAATAGGGAAATAGTCCACTTTGTTACGAATACGCTCTCTGCCATACTGAATAATCTTCTTATGATCAAATGCCAACTCTGTATCAGACGCCAGCAATTCATCCACATCATACAATGCTGCCGATACGGTTCTCTTGCCTGCTGACAGATTAATTCTGCCACAATCCACAATGGCAATATAGGATACCGAAATAATACGCATTCTGGGATCTCGATTCACATCGCCCCATGTGTAAAGCTGCTCAAAATAAATATCTTTCAAGCCTGTCTCCTCTTCAATACCTCTGGCTGTTGCATCCTCCAAGGTCTCCTTGATTCCCACAAATACACCGGGCAAAGAAAGCTTGTTTTTAAATGGATGCTCCTCACGCTCAACCAAAACAATTTTCAATCTGTCATCCTCAATCGTAAAAACAAGCAAATCCACTGCCACCGAAGGTCTTTCAAAATCATTTGGATTATACTGCTCCAAGTACTCTTTTTCTGTTAACATAATGTTCTCCTTTCTCTTAGTAACACCTTTGAACTTTCCTCTTATTATACA
The DNA here is from genome assembly GCA_964403595.1 of uncultured Acetatifactor sp. Classification (GTDB taxonomy): domain Bacteria; phylum Bacillota; class Clostridia; order Lachnospirales; family Lachnospiraceae; genus Acetatifactor. Next base: position 3,374 of record CAYOGM010000111.1, read on the forward strand.
ATAGTACATCGCAAATACTAAGTCAAGTAATTTTCGAAAAAAAAAATAAAAATCCAGCAAAATAAGGTGCCCTGTTTTAAACCGGACACCTTATCATATACCTTCTCTTATTCTGTTAATTCATAGCTTAATCGGGAAGTCTGCGCATCTCAGTGTAAGCCAGAAGCAGAGGACCAACACCCTTTGCATCATCCTCAACAATAGGCTCTGACATGTAGTACTCAAACGTACCGTCTCTTTTGGTGTTGTTCGCAGGACCAAGGCCCGCTACGAGACAAATACCTCCAAGACTTAACTTACCATCCTTCTCCTTCAGATACTTATCACATACGCCATTGAACGCTTTCAAAGCATACTCTCTGTAGCTCTCAGGAAGGAAACCAAGACGAACACCCTTCAACATACAATATGCCATAATGGAACTTCCACTTGTCTCTAAGTAGTTGGGTTCCTCTCCGCCACGAGCAGGCAACTGATACCACAGACCACTCTCATCCTGAAACTTCAACATAGAATCAATCAGGTCAACGAACACCTTCTTCAAATTATCATACTCAGCCTGCCATTCTTCACCGGGCTCACACTTGTTCAGTGTATCCAAAAGAGCCATCGAATACCAGCCCAGTGCTCTCAACCAGAAGTTCTGGGAAAGTCCTGTCTCCTTATCGCACCAGAAGATAGACTTGGATGCATCGTAACCGTGATAGTACAAACCTGTCTTCTCATCACGGATATACTTTACAACATTTGCAAACTGACTAAAGATATCGCCATAGTTCTTCTTATTGTTGAACTTGGTCTCATATTCCATATAGAAGGGCTGTCCCATATACATGCCATCCAGCCATACCTGATTGGGATAAATCTTCTTATGCCAGAAGTTGCCCTCCTCTGTACGGGGCTGAGTCTGCACCTGGCTGTAAATCAAATCGATAGCCTTTCTGTACTTCTCCTTGCCATTGAGCTCATACAGTGCGAATAAAGTCTTACCCGCATTAACATTATCAATATTGTACTCTTCAACCGAGTAGCCCTTGATTGTACCATCTTCCATTACTCTATGGTTGATGTATGCATCTGCAAAATCATAATACTTCTTCTCATCTGTTGCATTATAAATCTCCAACAGTGCAAGAATCATACATCCGTCAATGTAGTTCCAACCGGATGCCTTACCCTTCAACGCCGCCTCAATATTCCATGCAGGAACATCCAGCGTACTCTTTTCAATTAACTCATCAATATACTTCTCAAAAATAGGCATCTGCATATGGGGTTTCCTCCGTTATCCTATATTTTCATAAACCATGTGAATATTCTACACGATTTTGCACAATTAGTCAACGCAAAAAGACTCTATTTTCATAAATTTGAACAAATTTTCCGTTATTTTCATGAATTAACATACAATTTACACCAATTAGATTGCAGAAACAGATGCTATACCCATAACCACACACACACTATACAAAATCAATAAATGTATCGGATAAAATCCATAAAAGAAAAACTTATTAGAATATCCTTTCTTCCCCCGATAAAAGGCTAGTGCAATGAATGCAGGCAATGCCGCAAGTTCTCCCAATATCAGCACAAATGCAACATAACCCGCAATCAGCTCTGCCTTGCGATTATATCTCAGAAAATACATAATCAATATACAGGCTACACCACCACAGTCATAGTCTGTCTGCATAAGATATGCCACCGCCATAGATACAAGCGTTACCAATACAATCAATATTTTCTGTGCAACCAAGGACTTTATTTTCTCTGCTATCCATTCCAATCCTATCATAGCAGCCAGAGCTATTGTCAATGTAAAATAAACATTTTGATAGCCGAATTCCAGCACCTGACTGCTGAATGCCAAATCAAAGGGAATTTCGCTTATCAATGCCAGCAAAAGCATTCGTACCAGATATTTTCCCTTATGACGTGTGCGATTCACTCCCTCCACCAACAGAAAACAATAAATAGGAAACGCAACGCGACCAATCTGGCGCATTGCGTAATAGAGTTGTCCCAGCCCGCCATCTCCCGACACATAAATATACCGCACCAAAACAGTTGCCGCAAAATGGTCTATTAACATAGTTACTACTGCAATCATTTTAAGCATTCCGGAACTGATTCCGGTCTGTTCTACAGATACTTCTGTTGTCATCTTAACCTCCATTCTTGCTACAATCAGGAAATTGGGACGCAAACACAAACTTCTGTGTGAAAATTGATTTTTCACACTAACCTACCTTGTATCCGGTCCCCCACACCACTTTAAGGTAGTGAGGCTCCTTAGGGTTATTTTCTATTTTTTCACGAATATGTCTGATATGCACAGCAATAGTGTTATCTGCACCAATTGCCTGCATTTTCCAAATAGACTCATAAATACGGTCCACAGAAAGCACTCTGCCTCTCTCCTGTACAAGAAGCTTCAAAATCTTGTACTCTATGGGGGTCAGCTTTACTTCTCTGCCATCAACCGTCACCTTGCGGTACATATCATTAACCACAAGACCATCCACTTTGTAAATTCCTTCTACATTGGCCTGCACCTTCACAAGCTGTCCGTAACGTCTAAGCTGGCATTTAATTCTTGCCAAAAGCTCCAATGGATTACAGCCTGCAACCACGTAATCATCCGCCCCTGCATTCAATGCCATTACCTTCGCACTTTCACAGTTTTGAGCTGAAACAACAATAATAGGGATGTATGTAATCTTTCGAAGACGTGCAATGAGCTCCACTCCGTTTCCCCAATCTTTACCATCAAACTCCACATCCAACAGTATAAGCCTTGCGCTAGTCTCTCGCAACTGTAAAAACAACTCTTCCTCAGAGCCTGTTACAACCAACTTCATATCCTCTCCCATAAAAAGAGGACTCATTTTACGGGAAATCTCTGTATTGTCATTATAAATCAAAATATTCTTATCCATAATCTTCCTCATATGTTAAAACCACTACGCGCCACTTTACCAAGTAACAAGTTTAGTCTAGCAGAGTGCTGCATATTTTTTGCAAAGTAATTCTTAATTTTTTATAAACTGCATGGATTTTTATAATAAAAATCCCCTCAAAATATTAGACGATTTTGAGGGAAAAAATGTTTCACTTATTTATCATTTTTTAGAAAAAAAACTTCTACAAGAGTAAGTCCCTTGGCTTGGACTAAAGGACCTGCCGTTTCACGGTTCTTGGCTGCTATGATGGCAGGAATCCTATCAGGTGACAATTCACCCTTACCCACCTGTAAAAGTGTGCCCATAAGAATACGAATCATATGATGGAGGAATCCACTACCTCTAAAGGAAAAGGTCAGTATATCCTCCTCCCGGGTAATGGTAATCTCATCAATACGACGAACTGTGGATTTCTTACCTTTCTTTGCCGAGGTAAAGCTTTTAAAATCATGCTCTCCGCATAGGTACACGGCAGCCTGCTCCATAGCGGTAATATCCAGCTTATCCGGCACCTCCAAAGCATATCTTCTGTGGAACACATGAGGTATCGAACTATTAATGACGCGATATTCATAATGCTTGCCACAGGCATTTAATCTGCTATGGAATCTGGGCGCGGCTTCCGAAAGAGTCACTACCGCAATATCCTCCGGCAAATACCGATTTATGTAAGCAAACATTTCATCTGTGCTCATTTCACAATTAGTATGAAAGTTGGCCACCTGTCCAAGCGCATGAACACCGGCATCCGTTCTGCCACTTCCGTGAAGTTCTATGGGCTCCCCACACATTCTGGTAAGCAACACCTCAAGCTTACCCTGAATGGTATTATCAGTGGATGTTTGTCTCTGCCATCCCTGATACCGGGTACCTTCATACTGGAGTACCAGCCTGATATTACGCATGAGGCTCCTCCCTTTCCTTTTTGTTTTTCTTATCCTATTTGTGACTTTTCGGTTTGATACCTAAGCTCTCCAAATCCTCCGACTCCAGTCTGCGGAAGCGATTCAATCCGTTCACCAGAATTAATATACTGTTTCTGGTGGTATCAAAGGCTCCCTCTTCATACATGGTATACACGATAAGACCTAAGGGAACCGCTACAATCATACCAACCACGCCTCCCAGCTTGTAACCGATATAGAGCAAAAACAGCGTAGGAATAGGCGCAACACCGATAGAATCTCCCACAATCTTAGGCTGTATCAGCTGACGCACCAGCTGGCCCACACCCCAGATAATCAAAAGTCCGATTGCCATCTGATAATCAGAGCTTAAGATTTTGATAATAGCCCAGGGCACCAGCACGGTACCGGTTCCAAAGAATGGAATAATATCCAGAAATGCTATTAATAACGCTATCAGCAACACATAATTAACATCCAGAATACTCAGGCCGATTACCAAAAGCAAATATATCCATATCTCAATTTTGAGCTGTGCCTTAAGGTATCCGCCTACTGCCTTGACCAGACTTCGACGCACCATTACCCAATGTTTCGCAATAGAATAGGGAACATTTCTCCTAAGCCATAGAATAATATTCTCCCGCTCCGCCACAAACAGATATGAGGATAAAAGTGCCATAATCACACCGATAACAACCTTGGGCAACTGCTTTGCAAAATTTCCCACATACTCAATAGTAGGCGTACTTGCACCACTCACAGCATTACTTAAAAACTCTCCCAGCCTGCCGCTGATAGCACTCAGAGCCAGTTGCACATCCTTGGGCAAACGATTATAAATAACGCTAAAATTAAGCGCAATCTCCTCAAACTCATCCTTAGTCTGTTCCCACAACACCGGCAAATCATTTGCAAGTCCAACAACCTCTTCTACCAGCTTGATGCCTGCCAGATATAAAGCCATAACCACTAGAGCGATTACTAATACGATAACCACTGCACTTCCGGCTTTTCGTTTAATTTTTAGCTTAGACTCAAAAAAATGCACCATAGGATTGGCTATTAGTGCAATAATCCAGCCAATAACAAAAGGTGCAAAAAACACCAGTAGTCTGGGTGCCAGGAAAATTACCAGCACCAAAGCTACCAGTGCCATTATCAAATTAATCAGCGCTTTCCAGTACTTCTTCATCAGCAGCCTCCAAAATACCATCTAAAAGCTCATAGATTTCCTCTCTGCCCTGCTTGGTTGTCGCAGAAAAGGGAATCATAATTGTATCCTTATCTGTCTGTAATTTGGTGCGAATCATCTTGAGATGTTTCTGAATCTGACTGCGATTAATCTTATCCATCTTGGTCGCTATAATGATGGGCTGATAACCGTGGCGTTTAATCCAGTCATACATAATCACATCATTATTGCCGGGCTCATGCCTGATATCAATGAGCAGAAACACATAACGCAGTTGCTTGGATTTATGTAGATAATCCTCAATCATTTTGCCCCATTGAGCCTTAACCCGCTCATTGGCCTTGGCATAACCATAACCGGGCAAATCTACAAAATACATCTCATTGTTAATATTGTAATAATTAATCGTCTGGGTCTTACCGGGCTGTGAGCTTGTACGTGCCAGAGACTTACGATTCATCAGCGCATTAATCAGGGATGACTTGCCCACGTTACTTTTACCCGCGAACGCCACCTCAGGGTGAACGTTCTCGGGCAATTTGCTGGTAACTCCACATACAGTTTCCAAACTTACATTTTTGATAATCATGCGGGTTCTCTGTGGATTGTAAGAGGTTTTCCTCCTTCCACAGCCTCCTTTGTAATAACACAGGACTCAATGGTCTCATCTGACGGAATCTCATACATGGTATCCATCATGACACTTTCCATAATGGCACGCAGACCTCTTGCACCGGTCTTTCTCTCAAAAGCCTGATCAGCAATTGCTTCAATTGCCTCCTGCTCAAAGGTAAGCTCCACCTCATCCATATCGAAAAGCTTCTGATACTGCTTAATTAATGCATTCTTGGGCTCTTTTAAGATACGCACCAAAGCGTCTCTGTCCAGTCCCTCCAAAGATACACAAATGGGTACACGTCCTACAAACTCGGGAATCAGACCAAATTTCACCAAATCCTGTGCCGTAACTTCCTGTAAAAGATCACTTGCTTCCTTGTTGGACTTGGCAGTTACTTCTGTATTAAAGCCGATAGACTTTCTATCCAGTCGGGTCTCAATAATCTTATCCAGACCGTCAAACGCTCCTCCACAGATAAAAAGAATATTAGAGGTATCCACTTGAATCAATTCCTGATGAGGATGCTTTCTGCC
>CAYOGM010000112.1:0-9544 GCA_964403595.1 uncultured Acetatifactor sp.
AGACGATGTCCTCCTTGGAAATGCCTACCTCAGAAGCGATTTCCTCAAGAGTAGGTTCCTTGGCATTTTTGCGTGTGAGGGCTTCCCGCGCATAGATAGCTTTGTATGCGGTATCTTTTAAGGAACGGGATACCCGGATGGAGCTGGAATTGTCTCTTAAGAAACGACGGATTTCACCGATTATCATGGGTACTGCATAGGTGGAAAATTTGACGTTTAAGCTGGAATCAAAATTGTCAATAGCCTTTATAAGACCAATGCATCCGATTTGGAACAAATCATCTACATTTTCATTGCTGGAAGAGAAGCGTTTGATAACGCTTAAGACCAGTCTGAGATTCCCCTCTATATAAGTCTGGCGGGCAGCTTCATCACCTTCCTGAATCCGGGCAAAAAGAGCCTCCTTCTCTGCATTTTTCAGAAGGGGCAGTCCGGCGGTATTTACGCCGCAGATTTCAACTCTTCCCTGTGCCATGGTTATTTCCTCCGTCTTATTTATTCTTTGATTTGGTACTATGAAGTATGTACAGGGAGCAGGAGGAATATTCCTTGGAAATATTTAAAAGGACAAAAACATTCTTCGGTGGATGGCATATGATAACAATGAGAAGTGTTGAGATGATGTTCATCGGATTTCGGAGGAAACATGCTTTTTTCGGAGTTGAAATGTAAGGATGTTATTAATATAAAGGATTGTAGAAAACTTGGAAGGGTTTGTGATTTGGAATTTGACGAATGCAAGGGCTGCATTTGCAAAATTATGGTTCCCGGGTGCAATAAAATGTTGAATTTTCTACGTTGTGAACCGGATATTGAAATTCCATACAAGGATATTTGCCAGATTGGACCGGAGGTAATTTTGGTTGACATAAAGGACTGTTGCCATTATAATAATAAATAACATGTGCTTTTATATGGAGGTAGACAAATGAAGTGTCCATTTTGCAGTCACGAAAATACCAGAGTAATTGATTCCAGACCCGCAGAGGATAACAATTCTATTCGTCGTCGCCGTGTGTGTGATGAGTGTGGGAAGAGATTTACAACATATGAGAAGATTGAGACCATTCCTTTGATTATCATTAAGAAGGACAACAATCGTGAGACCTATGACAGAGCCAAAATTGAGGGCGGTGTACTTCGTGCCTGCCACAAGCGTCCTGTGAGCGCTCAGCAGATTACAGCTCTTGTGGACGAGGTTGAGACAGAAGTATTCAATATGGAGGAACGAGAGATTCCCAGTGAGGCTGTAGGCGAGATTGTAATGAACAAGTTAAAAGATTTAGATGCGGTTGCCTATGTGCGTTTTGCATCCGTATACAGAGAATTTAAAGATGTAAACACCTTCATGGACGAGTTGAAAAAGGTTTTGAATTAAACTTAAGTATTCTGACAATTTGTCCGATATAATGTATGAAAGTAAGATGCATTGCAGATGATAAGGAGGTGAACTCATAAGAATGGGAGTAAACAGTATCTACAGTAGTGTTCTACAGAATTACAGTGTTCCCACAATTCCCGCTGTTAGTGTGGAGGATATTCTCAGGCAGGATGCGTCAAAGATAGCGCAGGAGACCGGATTTCAGACTTATGAGGCACCGTCCGCACCGACTATCAGGAAATCGGATGCTGCTATCGAAGATATTTCGCTAACCTTTAATCGTCAGGAAGATTTTGGTTACCTCGGTCAGGATAGTGATATTCACTCTCTGGACGTAGAAAGAGCCATTTCTGATATGCAAAAGGACCAGATGCTTCAGCAGTATCAGTATTTCGTGGGAAGCGCCAAGGATGTATATGCAGGTGGACAGACACCTGACGGAATCGTGATTCCGAAATTTTAATAGAGTATAATAAATTTATAATCTCCCGGTTTGTTTATTTGTACTACCATGCAGATAGACAGCCGGGAGATTGTTTTAAATTGGAATGAAGCGAGCTCCTTTGCCACCAAACGGATAGCAAGGCTGAAAACCATTTAAGGAGATGATTTGGACTTTTTCAAAAACCGCCTCAAGCATTCCAGATACATCACACTCAAAAAAATCTGTCCTGCAAGCATTCCCCAAAGATATCCGGTGATACCAAATTCGGGCACGGCGAAGAATACAAAGCCCAGACGCAGAAACAGTGCCAGCATATTCATGATAAAGATGGTTCCGGCTTTGCCAAGCCCCTGGAGGATGCTGGACAGGGTGGCGTCCAGATAGAGGAAGGGGCAGAGGAAGCTTAAGGTTTTGATAAAGTGACCTGCAAGAGGGCTGTCAAATACAGTGTTGCCGAAGAAGTCTCCCAACAGGAAGAAGACTGACATACAGCTGAGCCCCAGAGCAGCACAGAATTTCAAAGTGCGTAGTATGGCTGCTTTTACTGCTGCAAGGTCGCCTTTTGAGTATTTTTCCGCTATCAGAGGCAGCAGTAGGACGGATACAGAGTTGGTCAGGGCATTGGGAAAGAAAATCAATGGCATGGCCATGCCAGTAAGCACACCGTATACGCTTAAGGCAGTAGCGTTGTCGTAGCCGTAGAGTCTTAATTGATTGGGGATGGATACTGACTCGATGCTTTGCAGAAAATTCAGTACAATGCGGTTTAAGGTTAAGGGCAGTGCCATGGCAAAAATACTGCGAAAAAGCCCGGCGTGCACAGTGCTGATAGGACGCATGGTTCTTGAGTGGATGTTTGTCTGCGGGGAAGCTGACATTGTTAAAGTAGAATCCGATGTACTTGTCTTTGGATGACGTTGAATGGTAGATGCAGTATGAAAAATGGCAGTCAGGGATACGGTCATAGAGACCAGTTCCCCTACAACAAGTCCGAAAACAGCAATTGTAATGGAGGGAGTGCCTCCATTGGCGAGGACAGAGGAGGATATCAAGTAAACGCAACCCACACGGGCAAGTTGTTCCAAAAACTGGGCGGTAGCAGGCGGGCCGGTTTTTTTGATGCCATAAAAGTAGCCATTGATGCAGGAATGAATACTGCTAAAGGGAATTGCAAAGGCTAAAATGCGTAGCATGGGAGCGGTTCGGGGTTCTAACAGTAAAACGGAACTGATGAAATCCGCTTGGGTGTGTATGATGCCACAGCATAAAAGGGATAAGGGAATGGAAATCATCAGTCCCGCAATCAGGGGACGGAAGCGCCGTTTGTTGTGTACATCCGTATATTCTGCCACCAATTTGGAGATGGTTGTCTGATAGGCGGCTGCACAAAGAGAGTAAGATAGAGCAAGAACCGGACTGATAAGTTGGTAAATTCCCATGTTTTCTTCGCCAAAAAGGCGGGAAAGATAGATTCTGTAAAAGAAACCGATTGTTCGGGTAATCAGCCCGGTGGCGGTCAAAATAAGGGTACCAAAAATCAGAGGGCGGCCCGCCGGCGAGAACCTGCGGCGGGATGGATTCTTAGTAGAAGAAGTGGTTTGCATAAATGCTCCCGGCACAAAGCTTTGTTTCAGTATATTTACAAAGGAGTCGGAAAAGAACCCGGGAGCTTACATGCTGGATGTGTGAAGAATGGTTGGAATTTTGCCTATCCTTGTGTATAATAAAGGCAGACAACTTGTCAGGAAAGGAAAAATGTGTGAAAGAGAAAGTTTTAGTAGGAATGTCCGGCGGAGTGGATTCTTCCGTTGCGGCAATGCTTTTGAAGAATCAAGGATATGATGTAATCGGTGTAACCATGCAGTTTTGGCGTGATGAGCGAGCGGAGGCAGCAGGGAAGGGCAGTTGCGGCTTGTCTGCTGTGGAGGACGCAAAGCGCGTTGCGGATGCTCTTGGAATTCCCCATTATGTGATGGATTTTAAAGAGGAATTTAAGTCTACAGTGGTGGATTATTTTGTGGAGGAATATTTGCGTGGTCATACTCCAAATCCCTGCGTTATGTGCAATCGTTATGTGAAGTGGGAGGCTTTGTTAAATCGTGGAAAGGAGCTGGGGGCAGAATATATTGCCACGGGTCATTATGCGCGTATTGACAGGTTGCCAAACGGACGTCTGGCTATTCGTAATTCTGTGACGGCAGCCAAGGACCAGACTTATGCGCTGTACCAGTTGACACAGGAACAGTTGGCGAAGACCCTACTTCCTATTGGAGAATATCCCAAGGATGAAATCCGTAAGCTTGCGGAAGAGGCCGGTCTTCCTGTGGCGCAAAAGCCTGACAGCCAGGAGATTTGTTTTGTGCCTGATGATGATTATGCAGGGTTAATAAATAGAGAGGCCGCAGAGCGTTTGCCGGGTCCCGGCAATTTTGTTACGGCGGAGGGGGTGATTCTGGGGAGACATAAAGGTATTACGCACTATACCATAGGACAGAGGCGAGGTCTTGATTTGCCCATGGGCAAGCGTGTGTTTGTGACGGAAATCCGACCCGAGACCAATGAGGTTGTGGTGGGAGATAATGAGGACATTTTTACAACGACGGTTCACTGCGACAGGGTGAACTATATGTCTGTAGCAGATTTGGAGGAGCCTAGGCGAGTGCTGGCTAAGATTCGCTACAATCACAAGGGAGATTTCTGTGAGATACGGAAATTATCTGATGGCAGTGTGGTGTGTGAATTTGAGAAGCCGGTGCGGGCAGCTACCCCCGGGCAGGCGGTGGTCTTTTATGATGGCGATTATGTGTTAGGCGGCGGTACGATTCTGTAGCAATGGACTTCCATGGGGCATAAATTATACTAAAACGGATTTTGGTATGGAGGATTTGGCATGAATTCTTGTGCAAATTGTACCTTTGCATCAGTAAGCGGTATGATTGTGGATGTGATGGCGGAGCGGACGGGTGAGAATCGTCCCGGTAGCTGCATCATGTATTTTACCGTGGAGGATGACAACGGAAATATTACGAATTTTATGGTGACTCCGGATACCTTTGTATTGGATTTTGATCCTTTGACCACCGGAGTGAGAGCCACTTTCTGGTATAGGACGGATGCTCCGGCGGTGTTGATTTTCCCTCCCAGATATACCGCAGTGGCAGCGGCACTGGATAGAAATGACAGGATGGTAAATGTAAGCTTTTACAATGAGCAGCTTGTGAATCAAGAGATGAATCTGCAGCTTCGGCTGAATGATTCCACAGAGCTTCGTACCACCAACAATCAGTATTTCCTTGGCAATCCTGCCAATCATAATCTGATGGTAAGCTACACAACCTCCACCAGAAGTATTCCGGCTCAGACGACACCGGAGAAGGTGTATGTGTTGTGCCATCAAAGTTGATGTAAAATGGGATGTAAATGATTCGAAAGAATTATTTACATCCCATTTGGCTATCAATTAATCAGCAACCAGTATTTTTTGTAGGATTTCATCCTCCAACACCAGTTTTTTAGCTGCTTCACGGTATTTTTCCTCATGAAGGTAGGTATAGCGGTGGGGCTTGATGGAGGGCGCAAGGTCGATTGCCTTGATAAAGTCGCTCTGTTTCATGCCCAGTGTAGCTACATGCTCCCAGAAGCCGGTGTCGGTGAGAACAGTGTTTACGCGCACATAGCGATGATTCTGAACCTTGGCCATGATGTAGGTGGCGATGCCAACCTGAATGCCATGAAGCTGGGGGGCATCCAGAATTTTATCCAAAGCGTGGGAAATCAAATGCTCGCTACCGCTGGTGGGAGCGCTGCTTCCTGCGATTTCGTTGGCGATTCCGCTCATGGCAAGAGAATCCAAAAGTTCTTTTAAGAAAATTTCATCTTTGATGGTTTTATAGGGGGTGCGAACGAAGCTGTTCACCGCCTTTTTGGCTATCATTACGGCAAAGTCATTGAGTTGGCTTGCGCCGTGCTCTGCCTCAAATACCCAGTCGTAGAGGGCGGTGATTTTGGAAACCATATCGCCCACACCGGAATAAATAAATTTCTCGGGAGCAGTGCGGATAACCTCAGTATCGACCAAAATGCCGTAGGCCAGTTTGGCGGGAACAGAGGTACGTCTGCCGTCTACCAATAGGGAGGCACTGGCACTGGAAAATCCGTCACTGGAACTGGAGGTGGGGATGCTGATAAAGGGTAGGCCTTTTAAAAAGGCTGCGTATTTGCCGGCATCAATTACCTTGCCGCCGCCGATGGATACCACTGCTTTGGCTTTGTTGGACATAGAAAAAGCAAGGGTAATGATATCTTCCATAGATACGGTGTCCAGTTCCCGATATTCCAAAACATTTACGTTGGCCTCTTTCAAGGAAGTCATTACCTTGGAGCCGAACAGGTCAATCAAGCCGTTTCCAAACCAGATAACGACATCAGTCAGATCTTCCTCTGCAAGACAGCTTCCAAGGCCGTCCAAAGCACCTTTTCCGATTTTCAGGATAACGGGGATGGATATACTATCGTTTTTATGCATATGGGTTACCTCCTATAATTTGATGAATTCCGGTACGCGTTTGTCGAAGATGGTGTAGTACTTAAACCCACATTCCTGTAAAACCGCAGCAGCACGGTCAAAATGCTCGCCGATGCGGGAAGGGTCGTGGGCATCGCTTCCCACAGTGATAATTTCGCCGCCCAGAGCCTTGTAGCGTTTTAAGATGTCCGTGCAGGGATGAACGTCTTTTAATCCGCTTTTTAGGCCGCCGGTATTGATTTCCAGCCCTTTTTCCTTGTCCAAAAGAGCTTCCAGAATACGGTCCAAAATGTCTTTGTATTTGTCATAACTATAGTCTGCATCTTTGGTTGCACCGTAACGTATTACATAATCTAAATGTCCGTACACGTCGAAGTTGGAGAATTTTTTGATGTTTTCTAATTCGGATTCAAAATATTCACGGTAGGCTTCCTCGTCACTGCGCCCCTCATAAAAAGCAGGATAGTAGGGGTCCTTGCCGTGACAGACATGAGAGGAGCCGATAATAAAGTCATATTCATGGGAGCGGGCAAAAACAGCATTCTGGCGTAGACACTCCGTCTGCAGACCAAGTTCTACACCAAACAAAACTTTGATTTGACCGGCATACTTGTCCCTTAGACTCAAAAGCTCGTAGAGATAGGAGTCGGGGTTGAGCAAAAAGGGATTTTCAGGATATTCTTCATTGGGCGGATAATCAAAATCATTGTGCTCGGTAAAACAGATTGTGTGAAAGCCGAGTTTGACAGCTTGTAAAATCATTTCTTCCATGGAGGCCTCAGAGTCTCCGGAATGATGGGAGTGCATGTGACAATCAGAAAGTATAGGCATAAGTTTGTTCTCCTTCTATTTCAATAAAATAATTAACATTGTGATACCGTACAGTACAGGTTGATGAAGCATGTAAATCAAGAGCGAATGGCATCCTATGAAGGTCAGGGGTGGAAGCAGTTTTTTCTTAAGAAAAGCTGCTTTCAACCAGCCGAGACACAGGCTTAATTTGTGGAGCAGATATCCTGCCACAAAAAGAAAAAACCATGGTAGCAAAGGAAAATAATCTGTGGAGTAGAAGTTCTTTGCCGGAAATCCCAGATATGCGGTAAAAAGGTTGCCTTTGGAATATTCCGGATATCCCTTCCATGCAGGATGCAGTGATGCAAACAGGAGCAAAACTGCAACAAGTAATATAATAAAAACTGTGGGGCGATGGAGCTTCTTTAATAAGTAATCTAATGGTATCATGAGAAGCATACAGGAACCAATCAATGTTAATACGCCGAACAATACCTGATTTTCAGGCATGAGAAGCATAGTAACCAAAGTGATAAGTCCACCTGCCCAAAAAACGGTAAGCCCTCTTTTTAGGGGATGTCTTCCAAAGGACCAGCAAAAGCCGGACAGTAAGATAAATGTCTGGCAAATGCTTTGTTGCCAGATATAGGCACCGGTTCCGTGATACCATGGGATAGGAATTCGTGCGATATAGACCAAATCCCAAAGAAAGTGGTAGAGTATCATATTGAGTATAGTAAAGCCTCTCAATGCATCTAGAAGCGACAAACGTTCTGCTTGGGGGTGAGAGGCCTGAGAATATGATCTTTGATTCATAAATGAGCTCCCATTACAAAAATATAATAAATAGAGTATAACAGAATTTAGTCCAAAAAGACATCTGTATTTTGACAAAAGGGGGAAGGTTGAGAATTTTTTGCAAATAAGCCGGCATGAAATATGTGCAGAAGTTCCACCGGAAGACCTTAAAAAGGACTAAAATATAAAAAAAATGTAAAAAATACATCTTTTGGAAAATATTTTTGATTTACATCTTGAATTATCAAGGGGAATCAGTTAAAATATAGCCGTGATAAAATTTTGACAATAAGACAAGTCGAACTTAAGTCCTTAGGGGCGCCTTGAGACTACTGTCAAAAAAGATAAAATAATTTTAAAATTTTAGGAGGAAACTAAAATGTCAGTAAGAGTAGCAATTAATGGTTTTGGCCGTATCGGCCGTCTTGCATTCAGACAGATGTTTGATGCTGAGGGTTATGAGGTAGTAGCAATCAACGATTTGACCAGCCCTGACATGCTGGCACATCTGCTCAAGTACGATACCGCACAGGGCAGATATAAGTATGCAGACAAGGTTGAGGCAGGTGAGGATTCTATCACTGTTAACGGCAAGACCATCACTATCTACAAAGAGGCAGATGCTTCCAAGCTTCCTTGGGGCGAGCTGAAGGTAGACGTAGTTCTGGAGTGTACCGGTTTCTACACTTCCAAGGAGAAGGGTATGGCTCACATCAATGCCGGTGCTCGTAAGGTTGTAATTTCTGCTCCTGCAGGCAACGACCTTCCTACTATTGTATACAACGTTAACCATGAGACCTTGAAGGCTGAGGATACTGTTATCTCCGCAGCTTCCTGTACCACCAACTGCCTTGCTCCTATGGCAAAGGCTCTGAACGATCTGGCTCCCATCCAGTCCGGTATCATGACCACCGTTCATGCTTACACCGGTGACCAGATGATCCTTGATGGTCCTCAGAGAAAGGGTGACAAGAGAAGAAGCCGTGCAGGTGCTCAGAACATCGTTCCCAACTCCACCGGTGCTGCTAAGGCAATCGGTTTGGTTATTCCTGAGCTTAACGGCAAGCTCATCGGTTCCGCTCAGCGTGTTCCTACCCCTACCGGTTCTACCACTATTTTGGTAGCAGTTGTTAAGGGTCAGGTTACCAAGGAGCAGATCAACGACGCTATGAAGGCTGCTGCAACTGAGTCCTTCGGTTACAACACCGATGAGATCGTATCTTCCGACGTTATCGGTATGACTTACGGTTCTCTGTTTGATGCTACTCAGACCATGGTTGCTCCCATGGAAGATGGCAACACTCAGGTACAGGTTGTTTCCTGGTATGACAACGAGAACAGCTACACCTCTCAGATGGTTCGTACCATTAAGTACTTCAGCGAGCTCGCTTAAGAAGTAAAACACGACGTGGACTTTAGGGGTCCGGTCCTTGGACCGGGCCCCTTGTTACAAGAATAAGTAAAATGGAGGATTTTAAAATGGGTTTGAATAAGAAATCTGTAGATGACATTAATGCAAAGGGCAAGCGCGTTTTAGTAAGATGTGACTTTAACGTTCCTCTTAAGAACGGTGAAATCACTGACGAGACTCGTATCAATGCTG
>CAYOGM010000113.1:0-9470 GCA_964403595.1 uncultured Acetatifactor sp.
CCAGAATCTGGAACAGATACCTTTATGACAAGGGTCTGTCTCCCGTAAAAGAACCGTTTAAGAAATTGGTTCATCAGGGTATGATTCTTGGTGCCAACGGTATCAAGATGGGTAAGAGATTCCCTGAGTTTGTGGTAAATCCCAGTGATGTAGTAAATGATTTCGGTGCAGATACACTGAGACTGTACGAGATGTTTATGGGACCTTTGGAGGTTTCCAAGCCTTGGAATCCTCAGGGTGTTGAAGGTGCAAGAAGATTCATTAATCGTGTGTGGGCATTCATCACCAACGAGGAGAATCTTACCGCTGACAATGATGATGCACTGACCAAGGTATATCATCAGACCGTTAAGAAGGTTACTGATGACTTTGAGCAGCTTGGTTTCAACACCGCTATCAGTCAGATGATGATCTTCATGAACGCAGCATACAAGGCTGGTAAGTGTCCTAAGGAGTATGCAGAGGGCTTCGTGAAGATGTTCTCTTGTATCTGTCCTCATGTGGGTGAGGAGTTGTGGCAGATTCTCGGCCATGACAACACCATCGCTTATGAGCAGTGGCCTACCTATGATGAGAGTGCGCTGAAGGAGGACAATGTTGTAATTGGTATCCAAATTAATGGTAAGGTAAAGGGTACTGTTGAAGTGGGCGTGGAGGAAGAGAGCGATTCCGCCATTGCCAAGGCTAAGGAAGTGCCTTCCGTGCAGGCTGCCATCGAAGGCAAGACTGTTGTGAAAGAGATTTATGTAAAAGGCAAGATTATCAATATTGTTGTAAAGTAATTTTTATCGAAAGCTCTTTTCCTGTGTCATGGTGCACGGAAAAGAGCTTTTGTTAAATTGATTCTAAAAGATATTTTGGTAAAAAACAACCAAAATATCTTTTAATAATTGAAAATGCAGAAAAAATAAGGTATATTAAAAGAAAAAATGGTTAAAACTAGCCAAAATATCTTTTGGGAGTTATGAGAATGGAAAAAGAAATTAAGAGAGATTATTATCTGGAACAGTTGATAAGACGTAAGAGCAATGGTTTGATTAAGATTGTAACGGGGATCAGAAGATGTGGTAAATCATATTTACTGCGCACTTTGTTTAAAAAACATTTGATAGAGAGTGGCGTGGAAGAGAGTCATATTATAGAAATGGCTTTTGATTTATATGAAAATATAGAGTATCGTAATCCGAGAGTTTTTTATCCATGGGCAAAGGAGCAACTTAGAGATGATGGTAAATATTATTTCCTTTTGGATGAAGTACAGTTGTTGGATGAATTTGTAAGTGTTCTTAACGGATTAGCAGATAAAAAGAATTGTGATGTTTTTGTAACCGGTAGTAATGCAAAGTTTCTTTCAAAGGATATAGCAACAGAGTTTGGAGGCAGAGGTGATGAAATTCATATGTATCCTTTGAGTTTTTCGGAGTTTATGACAATATATGAAGGAAACCGATACGATGGATGGAATGAGTATATTACTTATGGAGGAATTCCGCTTGTAGTGTTAGCTGAGTCCGAAGAACAGAAAATGAAAATATTAGAGAGTCTATTTGAGGAAACCTATATTACAGATATTAAGAAACGAAATAAAATCAGAAATGTGGGCGAGATGAAAGCTGTATTGGATGTATTATCATCCGCAATTGGTTCATTGACAAATCCGAATAAGCTTCAGAAAACATTTAAAAGTGTGAATCAATCAAAAATTACTGCGACAACTATAACAAAGTATATTGAATATTTAGAAGATGCTTTTTTGATTGAAGAAGCGAGCAGGTATGATATTAAGGGGAAAACGTATATTGGAACACCTTTAAAATATTACTTTATGGATATGGGACTTAGAAATTCACGGATTAAGTATAGGCAAATAGAAGTAACGCATTCTATGGAAAATGTAATTTACAATGAACTTAGAATGCGTGGTTTTAAAGTAGATGTTGGGAATCTTACCGTTGTAGAAAAAGATATAGATGGCAAACCGGTGAAGAAACAGTTAGAAGTTGATTTTATTTGTAACAAAGGTTCCAAAAAGTATTACATTCAATCGGCATATATACTTGGCACAGCAGAAAAAATGGCTCAAGAGATACGTCCGTTTTTGAAGATTAATGATTCCTTTAAGAAAATAGTGATTACATCAGATACGCCAAAGCCTTTTTATAATGAAGATGGGATATTGATGATGAATGTATATGATTTTTTGCTGAATGCAGATTCGCTGGAATTGTAAGTGTTTCAAGTTGAAAAATGTGTAGAAATGAATATTACAGTGAAAGAGGAGAGTAAAAAGAAGTATGAAAAACGTAAAGAGAGTGATGGCGTGGCTTCTGGCAGTGACGATGCTTGTGACCAGTGTGGACTATGTACAAGCTGCGGAGGCAGTGCAGGAAGGGCTGGAGAGTATGCTGACAGAGGTATCTCAAGGGGATTGCTCTACAGTTAGTGTATCGGATAATCAGGTAACGGAAGGAAATGTGCTCATCAGATATGGGTTGAGTAGTAGTGAAGAGGTGCTTTATTCCGGTACAGAGGCCGGAATTACCTGGAGCATTACCTCCGATGGTCTGCTGACCATTGAGGGCGAATATGATGCCGAATCCGGGGAGAGTATAACACGTCCATGGCTGACATATAAGACCCAAATTAAAACGGCTGTGGTGACGGCCAAGAATGTGAAGAGTACCGGTAGCTGGTTCGCCGGATGTACCAATCTGGCGGAGATTGACGTTAAGGGGCTTGATACCAGTGCTGCGACAAGCATGTCTTACATGTTTGAAAAATGTAGCAGTCTGACCAGTCTGGATTTGAGTGGTTTAGACACCGGCAATGTGACAAACATGGGGGGCATGTTTAGTGGTTGTAGTAGTCTGACCAGTCTGGATTTGAGTGGTTTAGACACCGGCAATGTGACAAACATGACTTTCATGTTTAAAGGTTGTAGTAGTCTGACCGGTCTGGATGTAAGTGGCTTTGACACAGGCAATGTAACCACTATGTATGGTGTGTTTCAGAACTGCAAAGGTTTGACGAGCCTGGATGTAAGTGGCTGGGATACAGGCAATGTAACAACCATGGCGTGGATGTTTGCTAGCTGTGAAGGGTTGGCCGGTCTGGATGTAAGCGGTTGGGATACCGGTAGTGTAACAACTATGTATAGTATGTTTACCAGCTGTAGCGGACTGGTCAGTCTGGATGTGAGCGGTTGGGATACGGACAGTGTAACCACTATGTATGGTATGTTTTATGACTGTAGCGGATTGTCCAGTCTGGATGTGAGTGGATTTAAAACGGACAATGTAACAGATATGTCATACATGTTTTCCGGGTGTGACGGCCTTATGGAATTAAAATGTATGCCTGCATTGCAGTTGGATTGTGACTTGCCTCATACGATGCAGGATAAGGATGGTAATGAATACGCTGTTCTGCCCAAAGGTCTGGCAGAAGGAATCTGGCTTTATGCGCAGAACTACATCGGTGGAGAAATAAGCGGTATAAAGTGGACGCTTCAGGATAATGGAAACTTGATTATTAGCGGAGAGTATGACGGCACACCAATAATGGGAACAGAGCTGCCATGGCATGCATATACAGAGGATATTAAGAGCGTAAATATTACTGCTCAGAAGGTAGAATCTACTGCCTACTGGTTTGATGGATGTGATGAACTCAGGAGCGTACTTCTAAGTGGTTTTGATTCATCAAAGGTGACCAATATGGAGGCTATGTTCAGGAATTGTATATCGTTGAGTTCGGTGGATGTAAGCGTCTTAGATATGAGCAAGGTTACCAATGCCAATGAGATGTTTTCAGGTTGTAGTGGGCTTGCCTCTGTTGATGTGTTTAAAAATTTGCAAATATCCATTGCACTTCCTCATTATATGATCAGTGGAAATAAGGGGCAGTATACAGAATATATCGAGTTTCCTCTCAATATTCAGGATGACTTACAGTTGAAAAGAGGAGATCGCAGAGGAAGTCTGGATGGACTGAGATGGTATATAATTACTAGAGATGGTGTTCTTTATATCACCGGAGAGAACACAGCTACGGAGTTGCCAGAGGAATCCACAACTTATATGTGGACTAACAGTTCCTACCATAGCCTTTATTTCAAGGTCATTGTGGATACGAAGGGTGTGCTTTCTACAGCCCGTTGGTTCAAGGATTGCACCAAAATCAAAGAACTTGATTTAAGCGGGTTTGATGCAGCTTCGCTGGTGGAGACTACGGATATGCTTACCGGTTGTACCGGTCTGGAGAAGGTAAAGACTGCTCCCAATCTGAAGGTATCCATGGCACTTCCGACGACCATGTATGACGAAAAGGCAACGGCCTATGCAGAGAGTCCTTTGAATCTGACGGAATCATTGGAGATTTTTAAGGCAGAGACGGCAGGTACGATACAGGGGCTTAGCTGGATGCTTTTGGAGGACGGCACTCTGGTAATCGGTGGTACGGATACCTCTACAACAGTATCTGACTCCACAACCTGGCCATGGCATGAGTATAGTGATGATATCAAAAAGGTAAAGATTTATGCTAAGAATGTAAAGAGTACCGCCTATTGGTTTGCCGGCTGCAACAATCTCACAGAAGCGGATTTAAGTGATTTTGATATGCAAACGGTAACAGTTTCCACGCAGATGTTCGAAGGCTGTACCAATCTGAAAAAGCTGCAGACGCCTTTGTATGTGCAAATTGATACGGAATTGCCAGTTGGAATGTTAGATGGAGACGAAACGGTGTATCTGAATCTTCCAAAAGAACAATCCAAGTCCATTACACTGAACGCTACCATGACATATTACGGTATGAGCTGGGTGATTTTACAGGATGGAACTTTGTTGATAACCGGAACCTATTCTGCAGCTTCTGATACAGATACCTCATGGCTGGACTATCCGGCACAGATCAAGAGCGTGAAGGTAACTGCCACAGGGGTTAAGAGTACGGCTAACTGGTTTTACGGATTAAGTAAGTTAGAGACGGTGGACTTTAGTGGTTTTGACAGCTCACAGGTTACGGATATGTCCGGAATGTTCCATGGCTGTAGTAGTTTAAAGTCTTTGGATCTGAGTAATTTCAATACCGGTAATGTTACGAATATGCGGGGAATGTTTAACAATTGTTATGCATTGACCAGCGTGGATGTCAGCAAGTTTGATACCACTAAAGTAACCGATATGGGATATCTGTTCAATAACTGTAGGGCATTGGAGACGTTGGATTTAAGCAAGTTTGATTTGTCCAAGCTTACTACAGCGGAGCGTTTTTTGGAGGGTTGTAGCGAAATCGAGAAGATAAATACGCCCAAAAATCTTGGGCTGGAGATAGAATTACCTGGTGCGATGCTGGATGCTGACGAAAAGGTGTATCTGACTCTTCCCATGGGACAATCCCAGTCAATTACACTGGAAGCCGTGCAGACTCTTGCGGCCGGTACATATTATGGTATGACATGGGCGGTTTTACAGGATGGAACTTTGTTGATAACCGGAAGCTATTCCACAGCTTCCGATAAGGATACCTCATGGTTGGACTACGCAGCACAAATCAAGAGTGTGAAGGTAACAGCTACAGGTGTTAAGAGTACCGCTAACTGGTTCGATGGCTTAAGTGCATTGAAAACAGTGGACTTTAGCGGTTTTGACACTTCACTTGTTACGGATATGTCCGGAATGTTCCGCAAATGTAGCAGTTTGACAACTTTGGATTTAAGCGGTTTCCGAATGACGGGCGTATCCGTGGCAGATGAGATGTTCAGCGGTTGTGTAAGTCTTAAAAAGATTCATGTCCCTTTGGCTGTGAAGGATGAGGTGGCATTGCCCTGCGGTATGTTGGATGCGCATGAGAATGTGTATTTGACTCTTCCTCTGGGACTGGAAGAATCCTTTGTGCTGGATGGAGAGCAGGTGGTAGCCGCTGGTAGATATTATGGTATGATTTGGGCTGTTTTGAAGGACGGCACTTTGTTGATAACCGGAACCTACTCCGAGGCATCAGATACGGATACTTCATGGCATAGCTATGCAGAGAAGATTCGTAGAGTTAAGGTAACGGCTGGCGGTGTTACAAGCACCAAGGACTGGTTTGAGGGTTTGAATAAGCTGGAGACTGTGGACTTTAGCGGATTTGACGATTCCCTTGTAACCGATATGTCTGGTATGTTTAGCGGTTGCAGCAGCTTGATTACCCTGGATATCAGTGGCTTTGATACTGCAAGGGTAACTGATATGTCCCGGATGTTCAAGGGTTGTAGTGGTCTGACCAAGTTGGATATGGCACATTTTGATTTCCTCAAGGTTATAGATGTTACAGATATGTTGAGCGGATGTACGGGTATTGAGGAGATTCACATGCCTGCAAACTTGACCATTGAGATTGCTGTGCCTAAGACTTTGTATAACTATCTTGGTGAACCCCAGATGGATTGTTTTCCTATGGAACAGCCCGAGGCAGAATGGTACTATGCAGTAAGCCCTGTAGGGGATGGTGAGCTTCATGTGAGCAAGGTATATCCTTATATCTATACAGGTAAGGCGATTAAACCCGAAATTCGTGTTTATGATGGCGCAACTCTTTTGGTTGAAAAGAAGGATTATACCATCAGTTATAAAAACAATACCAAGGTGGCTGCCCATAATGCAGTGAATGCCAAAGGCAAGAGCATTGCACCCACCATTATCGTAAAGGGGAAGGGCAATTACACCAAGCAGGAAACCATCACCTTTGATATTTTGGCGAAGGATATCTCGGATGAGGATGTCATTGTGCAGGAACTGGTGGCGGTGGCAGGCAAGAAAGTCCAACAGCCTGTACCCAAGCTGACCTATAATGGCAAAAAGCTTGTGAAGGATAAGGACTTCACTGTAAGCTATCCCGATTTGGAGAATGAGTCCAGGGCAGATGCTTACAAGATAGCAGGAACCTATCGTGTGGCAGTAACCGGTATTGGTAACTTTACAGGTACCAGAGAGCTTGTATTTACTATTACAGATGGCGCTTTGATGAGCAAGGTAAAGGTGTCCAAGATTGCTGCCCGGGAGTACACCGGTAAGGCTGTGGAGCCTGCTTTTAAGGTAACTTACAAAAAGGCGGAACTGGTTGCAGGCAAGGACTATACGATAACCTACAAAAACAATACAGAAATTGGTAAGGCAAGTGTGATTCTTACCGGTATAGGAGATTATGCCGGTACTAAGACGGTAACTTTCCAGATTACCGGTCAGTCTATCGCTAAAGCAACTGTCAGTGGCATCTCGGAAAAGATGTACAATGGACAGGCTCAAACGCAACAGATTAAGGTAGAATTGGCAGGCAAGATACTGAATGCCGGAACGGATTATGTGGTTTCTTATGACAAGAATGTAAACGTGGGAACAGCATCTGTAACGGTAGTCGGAAAGGGTGCTTATACAGGTAGTGTGAAGAAGAGCTTCAAAATTACCCCTTATGATTTGGAGAGTAACAGTATGCAACTCCTATCCGGTGTGCCTAAGGATTTGGTTGTGGCATATGAAAAGGGCGGCAGTGCACCTGAACCGAAACTGATTTTTGACGGTGTGAACATGGCTGTGAAGAAGGATTACACCTTAAGCTATGCCAACAACAAGGCGGTGGCAACCTCCAAGGATGACAAGGCACCTACCATTACCATCAAGGGTAAGGGCAACTTCACAGGAACTGTAACTGTTCCCTTTACTATCGTAACCAAGAGCCTTCAGGATATGGAGAATCCCGTAGCAATCCATGTGATGGATGTGGTATATGCTGCCGAGGCAGGCAAATATATGGGCAAGCCTGTTTTGACTGACTCCAATGGCAAGAAGTTGGTGGCCGGAACGGATTATGAGAAAGAGATTGTGTATACCCTGGCGGATGGTACTGTGCTGGATATGACCAGTAAGGTAGAGGCAGGCACCACTATCAAGGTCAAGGTAACGGGTAAGGGATGTTACACCGGTACCATGGAGACCACCTACCAGATTACCCAGGCGGCATTTAAATCTGCCAAGATTAAAATTGAGCCCCAGGTTTACACAGGTAAGGCTGTAACAGTCAGCAAGGAAGACATTACCGTGACTATGGGTAAGGAAACTCTTACTTATGGAGTGGATTACGAGATTGTTGAGGACAGCTATAAGAACAATGTGAAGAAGGGCAGTGCCGGCGTGACTATCAAGGGACTTGGCAATTACGGTGGCGAGAAGGCTGTGAAGTTTCAGATTTTACCCAAGGAGCTTGTGTGGTTTTGGGAATTATTGTAGTGCTTAAAATATTAGTAGTTGACTTTTGATGTCACAGCCTGTATAATTACCACGTATTTATAATTCTATGGATAATGCGTTGAAGAGAAGAAGTACCGTTAATCCACTGTTCACAGAGAGTTGCCGGCTGGTGAGAGGCGCGAAGAGCTTAATGGGAATACATCTTGGAGCAGCAAACCGAAAAGGGGAGCATTGGTTACAATATGCTTTCTGAGTAGGCTTTGACGGAGGGCACCGATATCTGCCGGGGTATTGATAGATACCTGCTGAGCCATAAAGTGTGAGCTTTATGGGAAAAAAGGTGGTAACGCGAGATAACTCGTCCTTTTCATTCGATATGAATGAGGACGAGTTTTTTATTGTATAAAATCTAAAATAGGAAAAGGAGAAAAGAAAATGACAGTATTTGACGAGTTGAAGGCTCGCGGCCTTCTGGCACAGTTAACCGACGAAGAGGAAATCAAGGAGCTTATTAACAATGGTAAGGCTACCTTCTATATTGGTTTCGATCCCACCGCAGACAGCCTTCATGTAGGTCACTTTATGGCACTTTGCCTGATGAAGAGATTGCAGATGGCAGGCAACAAGCCTATCGCTTTGATTGGCGGTGGTACTGCTATGATTGGTGACCCCTCAGGTCGTACCGACATGAGAAACATGATGACCACTGAGACCATCGACCACAACTGTGAGTGTTTCAAGAAGCAGATGAGCCGTTTCATCGAGTTTGGTGAGGATAAGGCGCTCATGGTAAATAACGCAGACTGGTTGAGAGATTTGAACTACATCGAGTTTATTCGTGACATCGGTGCCCATTTCTCCGTAAACCGCATGCTTTCTGCAGAGTGCTATAAGCAGCGTATGGAGAAGGGGTTAAGTTTCCTTGAGTTCAATTACATGATTATGCAGAGCTACGATTTCATGTGCCTGTACGAGAAGTACGGCTGTAACATGCAGTTTGGCGGTGATGACCAGTGGAGTAACATGCTGGGTGGTACGGAGCTGATTCGTAGAAAGCTTGGTAAGGATGCGTATGCAATGACCATCACTTTGCTTCTTAACTCTGAGGGTAAGAAGATGGGTAAGACCCAGAAGGGCGCTGTATGGCTTGATCCCAACAAGACTACACCTTTTGAGTTCTACCAGTACTGGAGAAACGTGGGTGATGCAGACGTGCTTAAGTGCCTGCGTATGCTGACC
>CAYOGM010000114.1:0-1088 GCA_964403595.1 uncultured Acetatifactor sp.
CGCAATACCCTGAAGCATGGGACCGTATGCCTCTGCACCACCTAGTCTCTGAACCAGCTTGTAACCGATGTTACCTGCATCCAGATTAGGGAAAATCAATACGTTAGCATGTCCGCCAACAGGGCTTCCGGGTGCCTTGGACTTGGATACGGAAGGAACCAAAGCAGCGTCAAGCTGCAATTCGCCATCCAGTACCAGATGAGGATACTGCTCCTTAGCAATAGCGGTAGCCTCTACAACCTTGTCAACCAAAGCGTGCTTTGCACTACCCTTGGTAGAGTGGCTGAGCATAGCGATAACAGGCTTAGGACCAACCAGAGCCTTAAAGCTTCTGGAGGATGAATCTGCAATTGCTGCAAGCTCTTCCGGAGTAGGATCCTGATTCAGACCACAGTCAGCGAAGATGAATGCTCCATTCTCGCCCTGATCCTTGAACTGGGTATCCATTACAAAGAATGCAGATACCAGCTTAACGCCGGGTGCAGTCTTCAGAATCTGCAGTGCAGGTCTCAAAGTGTCTGCGGTAGAGTGACATGCGCCTGCTACCATACCGTCAGCCTCATTAGCCTTAACCATTACAATACCGAAGGTCAGATAATCCTTAAGCAGAATCTCTCTTGCCATCTCAGGAGTCATGCCCTTTGCTTTTCTGGTCTCATATAAAAGATTCACGTAGTCGTCCAGTCTGTCAGTAGTCTTAGGGTTTACTACCTTAACACCGGTGAGGTCAACTTCCAACCATCCTGCACCATCCATAATCTTCTCTTCATCGCCAATCATGATGATGTCAGCAATACCCTCTTCCATCAGCTTCGCTGCTGCCAACAATGTTCTCTTATCGTTGGACTCCGGTAATACGATTGTTTTCTTGTCGAGTCTCGCTCTCTCCTTAATCATGTCAATGTATGACATTTTCATTTCTCCTTTCCGTGAAACAAAATTTTTGCATCTTAACAAATCACGTTATTTATATTATACTAAATTAAAAAATAATAAACAAGAGATAAAGTACGTTTTATAGCCATGTTTTTTAATAAAAACAATCGATATATTGTCACTTTTTTAACACTGTCTATTCGAAAGGAGTC
>CAYOGM010000114.1:1098-9406 GCA_964403595.1 uncultured Acetatifactor sp.
CTAAATTAGAAAATAATAAACAAGAGATAAAGTGTGATTTATCCGCATGTTTTTTAATAAAAACAATTATTTCGGATTTTGTACTATCGTTAAAATTATAACGTTCAGAAAGGAGATCTCCATGAATAATTTAAAGGTGAATGGTATCGTTGCAGAATACAATCCTTTTCATAACGGTCATCTGTACCAGCTTCAAGATGCCAAAAGGCGCTCTGAAGCAGATTACACTATTATTGTCATGAGCGGCAATTTCATGCAACGCGGTACTCCTGCTTTACTGAACAAATTCCGCCGGACCGAAATGGCACTGAAAAGCGGCGCTGATTTGGTTTTAGAACTTCCTGCTCTGTACTCTGTAAGCAGTGCAGAGTTTTTTGCCATGGGCGGTGTATCCATCCTTGACAAATTAGGTGTAGTAAGTCATCTGTGCTTTGGAAGCGAAAGTGGTGATATCAATACCTTGAGCCGTCTGGCAGACATCCTTGCCGAGGAACCGGAAGAATTTACGACAAGCTTGAAACAGGGGCTTCGCCAGGGTCTGTCCTATCCCAGTGCGAGAACTGCTGCCCTGACCAAGCTATATCCTGATTTGATGAATTGCAGAGATGTTCTGGCTCTGTCCAATAATATTTTGGGCATCGAATATCTGAAAGCATTAAAACGCAGAAACAGCAATATAACTCCCTTAACCACTCGCCGCAGTTCTTCCAATTACGGAGACCGCCTCATGGGCAGCCATCAAAGCTCGGCTCTTGCCCTGCGCCATGCAATTTATGATGAATGTGATATTTTGTCCTTGGCATCACAGATGCCGGACTGTGCTTTTGAAATCTTAGAAAAATCTCTGGCCTCCACCGGCGCCATACGCCTGAATGACTTTTCCAATATTCTTCACTACAAGCTTCTCACAGAAGCAGACAAAGGTTACACAGAATATCTGGATGTATCTGCTGATTTGTCGGACCGGATCCTCAATCATCTGGAGCAATTTACCAGGTTCAAGAACTTCTGTGACCTGCTTAAGACAAAAGATATGACCTACACCCGCATCAGCCGCTCCCTGATGCATATCTTGCTGGATATCCGCACAGAGGATATGGAAGCAGCCCGCAAGAATGATTATGCAAGCTATGCACGAGTACTGGGCTTTCGCAAAGAGGCTGAACCCTTGCTCTCTGCCATCAAGAAAAACGCAGGTATTCCTCTTGTGACTAAGCTTGCAGATGCGGAGAAAATTCTGGATCAAACAGCTTATGAAACATTAAAAAAGGAGCTTCGCATCAACTCTGTTTACGAGAGCACTGCTGCCCTTAAGAGCAAACAGCCTATGGTAAATGAGTATCGAAGCCC
The DNA here is from genome assembly GCA_964403595.1 of uncultured Acetatifactor sp. GTDB lineage: Bacteria > Bacillota > Clostridia > Lachnospirales > Lachnospiraceae > Acetatifactor. The sequence continues at coordinate 2,449 of CAYOGM010000114.1, forward strand.
CATTGTAATTGTATAAAATCCGCTACTGTCCCTTCTACTAAAAACACCCTATTTTAGTTTTTAAAGCTATGAATCGGTGCGGGAATTCTTCCGCCTCTGTTTACAAAAGCATCACAGGAGAACTGGTTTACAGGCATAATAGGCGCATAACCAAGAAGTCCGCCAAACTCTACTGTTTCTCCCACATCCTTGCCGACCACAGGAATAATACGCACCGCAGTGGTTTTCTGGTTTACCATACCAATAGCCATCTCATCAGCAATAATACCGGAAATGGTGGTAGCCTTGGTGTCTCCGGGAATGGCAATCATATCAAGTCCCACGGAACATACACAGGTCATAGCCTCCAGCTTCTCCAAGGTAAGGGCACCTGCAACTACTGCATCAATCATTCCCTGGTCCTCGCTGACAGGAATGAACGCACCACTCAAACCACCCACATAGGAGGAAGCCATAACACCACCCTTTTTCACCTGATCATTCAAAAGCGCAAGCGCCGCTGTGGTACCGGGAGCACCTGCATACTCCAGACCGATTTCGCACAAAATATCTGCCACACTGTCGCCAATTGCCGGGGTCGGTGCCAAAGACAAATCCACAATTCCAAAAGGTACTCCCAACATCTGAGATGCCTCCTGCGCCACCAGCTGACCCACGCGGGTTACCTTAAAGGCCGTCTTCTTGATGGTCTCACAAAGCACCTCAAAATTCTCACCACGCACCTTTTCCAACGCAGTCTTTACCACACCGGGACCACTGACACCTACGTTGATAATCTTGTCAGCCTCGGTCACACCATGAAACGCACCTGCCATGAAAGGATTGTCGTCGGGAGCATTACAAAATACTACCAGCTTTGCACACCCCAGTGAATCATCCTCCTTGGTGTAATCCGCAGTCTGCTTAATCATCTCACCCATCAGCTTTACCGCATCCATGTTGATACCGGTACGGGTAGAACCCAGATTTACCGAGCTGCATACTCTCTCCGTGGTGGACAATGCCAACGGAATGGAGCGAATCAACAACTCATCCGCAGGAGTCATGCCCTTACTTACCAGCGCAGAATAGCCACCGATAAAGTTGACACCAACCTCTTTTGCAACATCATCCAGCACCTTAGCAAGATATGCAAAATCTTCGACGCTCTTACATGCCGCACCGCCAATCAGTGCCATGGGGGTCACGGAAATACGCTTATTTACAATAGGAATACCAAATTCTGCACCGATTTCATCACCGGTCTTTACTAAATCCTTGGCAGCATTATAAATCTTGTCATGAATCTTCTGACCCAGTTTCTGCAAATCAGAATCAATGCAATCCAAGAGACTGATACCCATGGTGATAGTACGCACATCCAGATTTTCCTTTTCAATCATCTCATTTGTTTCAAGTACTTCGTATTGATTAATCATAAATAGTCTCCATTCTAGATTCTGTGCATCTTATCAAAAATTTCTTCCTTCTGGCACTTAATCACCACGCCGATTTCCTCACCCAGCGCAGCCAGTTCCTCTGCCATCACACCAAACTGTTTGGAGGCATTGTTGGTGTCCACAATCATCATCATGTTAAAATAATCCTGCACGATAGTCTGAGAAATATCCAAAATATTGATTCCGTTATCCGCAAGGTATGTACACACCTTTGCAATAATACCCACTGTATCCTTACCTACTACTGTTATAATTGTCTTTTTCATACTTATTCTCCATTCTACGCTGTGCACTTGTTTTACGCTATATTCACCACCGGTGTGGGCTCATTCCGCTTCGCCACCTGCATGGCAAAATCTGTTGCATTATAAGGATTATCTCCCAGTGTAATCTCCATTCTTACCGCCTCGTAAGCAAGCTCCGGAAGATTATTTTCATGGCTCAAATGTCCCAACAGAATCGCTTGAAGATTGTCATGAAGCACCCGGCTCAAAAGTCTGCCGGAATTTTCATTGGACAAATGCCCTCTGTCTCCCAAAATACGCTGCTTTAAATGATAGGGATAAGGCCCCACCTGCAACATATTCACATCATGATTGGCTTCCAAAAGCAATGCATCCATGCCCCGCAGACATTCCACTGTATAATCCGTAAAATGCCCCAAATCCGTACAGATTGCTACCTTCTTCTTGCCATAAGATACGCGATACCCAACCGGCTGTGCCGCATCGTGAGAAATTTTCATGGGATTGATGGTCAAATCCTTAATCATCAGTTTCTCATCTTCCTTGACCTCCCGAAAAAGAGAATCGTCAATTTTTCCCACACTGCTACATTCCTTAATAGCCTTTATGGTTCCCCTGGTTGCATAGATGGGCATTCCATACTTACGTGCCATGACTCCAAGTCCGCTGATGTGATCCGCATGCTCATGGGTCACCAGAATTCCATCAATGTCTGCCCCCGTCAAATCCAGATAATTTAATCCGGCCTCAGCTTTTTTACCGCTGATTCCTACATCCACCAAAAGATGGGTAGCGTCACTGCCTATGTAAATACAGTTACCGCTGCTGCCGCTGGCGATGCTACAAAGTCTCATGTTTATTTCCCGCTTTCATTCCAATATATTTCAATGACATCTCCGTCCTTCAAGGTCTCCATGTAATCTGCTGCCTTGCTGTTCAAAAGTGTGGTAATACCTCTACCATTCGACTCACTCAAATTAAAGTCTATATAGTCAAAAATATCTACAAATACATAACCCTCCTTACCGGAAAGGGTTACAAAACTGCCATTTGCCATGACCTTGACTTCTCTGCCACCGGCATTCTGAGCCACATTCGCTCTATCGTTGTGAGTTGTATTTGCTCCATCATTTTGTGCCGTGCTGTTTTCGTTGTCAGCAGAATCCGCTTCTTCTCCGTTGGCAACACTTTCTACCTCATCATCACCGAAAGCACTATAATCACTTTCTACCTCATCATCCTCCGGCAAATCATCATAGGTCATACCACTCTCGGCTGCCTCTCCACTCCATACGCCTCTTGCCACATTCATATCCCAGCTTACAGAGAAGTTCTCATATACTTGTGTATCCTCCTTGGCAGGTGCGTCATTAACTCTGATATCACCACCTAAAGGCACATCCAAAAACTCTGCCACCTGTGCAACAGTATAACAGTTCTGCACAGAAATGACATCTCCCTCCTGAATCAGGTAAAATTCATTTTCCTGCTTGCCGTTAACCATGGCAGTCTTGGGCAAAGTAATCTTATTACCATTAACTGTCACATGCATCCACTCTGCAAGTTCAGGAAGCTTTCCAAGCTCCTGACAACCGGGTTCTCCTTCCGTAGAAGCAACCACCTTAATAATATCACCACTGTTGATTCGGGTGTGCAAATCTGCCGGGTCATCGTTAAGTGTAATAACTGCTGCCTCACCCTGACTTCCACGCACCATGCGTGCCTTCTCATTGACTGTAAAAGTCAACGCCTTTCCTCTCTTAGGGAACAAGTCTTCATTGGTAAACTGTACCTGCATTGCTGCATCTGCCACTGACAAACGTCCATTGTCATAAAGCTTCATACGACTTTCATTAAATTCTACAAAAATAAAGTTATTACTCTGCTCATAGAAACTCAGACAAATTCCAATGGGAGTCACCATCAGTGAATCCATCTGTGCATTTTCCAACTCAAATACAATATTCTGCATAACCTCTCTGCCACGGATAGCCACACGCTCTTTGGGAATCCCCAAATCCTTGGCAAGAGCCTCTGTATAGCCGGGCACCATGCCGCCTCCACCTACTACGAATACTGCACTTACCGGCTTATCTCCGTTTAGCTCCTTAATACACTGAGCCACCATTTTGGTCATACTTGTTACGGAATCCTCCAGAATCTCCATTACTTCCTGTGCAGTAATCACCTGAGGAAGCCCCATAATATCCTGATATTCGACTTTTTCCTCCACGGTAGCCTGACGCTTAATCATCTCTGCTGTCTCAAAATCCACCAGACAATGCTGCACAATAATGTCCGTCAGACTGTCTCCCGCCACGGGAATCATACCGTAAGCAGTAATCGTTCCTTCCTTGGTGATGGAGATATCACTGGTTCCTGCGCCCACATCCACAAGAGCCATATTCAACATGCGGAATTTCTCAGGAATTGCTACCTGAATGGCCGCAATAGGCTCCAAAGTCAGATTGGTCACATGAAGACCCGCAAGCTCCACCGCCTTATACAGTCCGCTTACCACATCATCGGGCAGGAAGGTTGCAATCAAATCTGCCGCAATGTTCTTGGCCTTGTGACCCTCCAAATTACCAATCTGGTAACCATTCATATAATAGCGCATAGGTGTATAACCCACACAGTAAAATTTCATTTCTGTGTCATTTGACTTCTGAAATTCCTCATACGCCTTTTCCACCCCCAAGGTATCCAGAACGTACACATCCTCGTCAGTAATTTCCTTCTCACTCTCAAACTGTTGCTCTGCCTTGATCGTAACCGTGCGAAGAACACGACCTGCCGCCGCAATACACACATCTGTAAGATTACGGTTCAAATCATCTTCCAAATGTCTTTTCACCGAAGCAATTGTCTCTGCCACCTTATTGATGTCATGAATCTGTCCATCCAGCATAGCACGTGTCTCATGCTCTTTGGCATATTGGCCCAGCACATGAAACTTGGTACCATTCAGATAACCCACTGTCCCCACAATACTGCGAGTTCCAATATCCAGACCGAATACAAGCTGTCCCTGATTTTCTCTCATTTCGCCTACTCCCGCCATGAAAAAGCCTCCAGTTTCTTATCTATTTGGCGATAACTGTCAACAAGCCCGCCACTGTTATCTATCACAAAGTCACAATGCTTTCGAAATTCCTCCTCAGAAAGCTGACTGTCCATAATCTGTGTGATTTTCTCCTCACTATATCCTCGCGCAAGAGCTAATCGCCTACGTCTTATATCAGCATCCGCATACACATACCACAGCTCATCCACAAGGTCCGTATATCCTGCCTCTATCAAAAGAGCCGCTTCCACAAAAAACAATTCCACCGCGGGATTATCCTTGGCCGCCTCATATTTTTCCAGAATAAATTGTTGAACTGCCGGATGAACAATTTCATTGACCTGTTCCAAAATCACTTCATCTGCAAAAATCCGTTCTGCCATAATCTTTTTGTCAATCTCACCGTCTGCTCCTATCAAATCTGCCCCCAGAAGCTTTACAAGCTCCTCAAAGCAGAAAGTTCCGCGCTTTTTTATCAGGTGAGCCACCTCATCTGCCAACCAGATTTCACAGTGGTAATGCTTCTTGATATATGCCAAAAGCTCCGACTTGCCGGCTCCTACACCACCGGTAATTCCAATAAATTTCATATGCATCTCCTGCAGCAGTGTGCCGTAGTCGACATTGTCACACCACTATTTATTTTGCCTCGTACCAGTTAGCTCCGTTGTGTACATCTACCTCAAGGGTAACTGCAAGCTCAACTGCTGAACGCATATTGTCTGCAAGAAGTTTCTCCACCTGCGAAAGCTCCTCCGCTGCCGTCTCAATCAACAACTCATCATGCACCTGCAAAATCAGTTTTGAACGCAACCCTGACTGACGTAATGCCTCCCACACCTTAATCATGGCAACCTTGATAATATCCGCTGCCGTTCCCTGAATAGGTGAATTCATTGCTACACGCTCACCGAAGGAACGCTGCATGAAGTTGGATGACGACAACTCCGGCACCGGACGTCTTCTACCGTACATGGTAGTCACATAACCATCCTTTTTTGCATCCGCTACCAATTTATCCAAAAACTCCTTGATACCGGGATAAGTGGCAAAATACTGCTCAATATATTCCGTAGCCTCCTTGCGGCTGATACTCAAATCCTGACTCAAACCAAAGGAACTGATACCATACACAATACCAAAATTCACCGCCTTGGCATTACGTCTCTGCAAATCTGTCACTTCCTCTAAGGGTGTGTGGAACACCTTGGATGCCGTGATACGATGTATATCCTCATCCATACGATAAGCTTCAATAAGCTGCTCATCACCGGACATATGAGCCAATACACGCAACTCAATCTGAGAATAATCCGCATCTACAAATACAAAACCTTCCTTGGGCACAAACACCTTGCGAAGCTTCTTGCCCAATTCCGTCCTTGTGGGAATATTCTGCAAATTAGGCTCTGTGGAACTGATACGCCCCGTTGCCGTTATGGTCTGATTAAAATTGGAATGGATACGTTTATCCTCACCGATATAAACAGCCAGTCCGTCTGCGTAGGTAGACTTTAATTTCACAAGTCCCCGATACTCCAAAATATCCTGCACAATGGGATGGTCTGTGGAAAGCTTTTCCAACACATCTGCCGCCGTGGAATAACCGGTCTTGGTCTTCTTGCCGCCGGGCAGCTCCAATTTTTCAAACAAAATCTCACCCAGCTGCTTGGGAGAATTAATGTTAAATTCCTCTCCCGCCTGAGTGTGAATGGACTTCTCCAACTCTTCAATGCGTGCCACCAGTGCGTCTCCATAGGACTTCAATTCCTCCTTACGCACCTCAATCCCCTCCTGCTCCATATCATAAAGCACCAGCGAAAGAGGCATCTCTATCTGACGGAACAGCTCTGTCATACCGGTAGCATTCAGTTTATCCTTAAGCACCTTTGCCGCAGCACAAGATACATAAGCTCCATAGCAGGCATATTGCATGCACTTCTGAGGCTCTGTCTCCAAAACCTCTGCTATTTTCTTCTTGCCAAAAAGCTCTGTCGCCTCAGGAATCATCATATCCAGATGCTCTGATGCAATGGCTGTAATATCATAATCATTCTTCAAAGGATTCAGCAGATACGCCCCTATTAATACGTCAAAATAACGCTCCGTTCCATCCTGTGAAAGATAATCATATTCTTTCTTGATGTCAAAGGTTGCCAGCTTCGTCTGAGTGGAAAGTCCCTTCAAAATACGCTTTACATCCTCTG
>CAYOGM010000115.1:0-9259 GCA_964403595.1 uncultured Acetatifactor sp.
TCAGCGACAGGCAATCAAATCAGTTGAAAGTCAGGATGAGCTGGGCGCAACAATATTACCTTTTTTACACTTCAAATTCATTGTATATTCTGCACAAAACGTAGAAATCCCCCAGCAAAAGAAATGCCGGATTTAACCATTTCTGACAAATCCGACACTTCAATATCTTACATAAAATTATGCACTTTTACTATTACACCACGCCCTGTGCGGTCATAGCCTCTGCAACCTTAAGGAAACCGGCGATATTAGCACCTGCAACGTAGTTGCCCTCCATGCCATACTTCTTAGCCGCATCATCCAGATTGTGGAAGATATTTACCATGATGGTCTGAAGCTTTGCATCAACCTCCTCAAAGGTCCAGGAAAGTCTCTCACTGTTCTGGCTCATCTCCAAAGCTGAGGTAGCTACACCACCTGCGTTTGCAGCCTTACCGGGACAGAACCACACACCATTTGTCTGAAGGTACTCGGTTGCTTCCATGGTGGTAGGCATGTTAGCACCCTCACAAACAGCCAATACACCATTCGCAACAAGTGCCTTGGCATCATCCAGATTCAACTCGTTCTGAGTTGCACAAGGAAGTGCGATATCAACCTTAACAGACCACTGATTCGTGCCCTCAGAAGCCTTATCATGATACTCTGCGGAAGGTCTTGCAGCAGCGTACTCAGTCAGTCTTGCACGCTTAACCTCCTTCACCTCCTGAAGAAGTGCTACATCAATACCTTCGGAATCATAAATCCAGCCGGTGGAATCAGAACAGGTAACAACCTTAGCACCCAGCTGCTGTGCCTTCTGGATAGCATAGATAGCCACGTTACCGGAACCGGATACAGCAACAGTCTTACCTGCGATATCGCTGCCGTTGCACTTAAGCATCTCAGCAGTCAGATACAAAAGACCATAACCTGTTGCCTCTTTTCTAGCCAGGGAACCACCATAAGAAAGGCCCTTACCGGTCAGTACACCCTCATAAAGTCCGGTCAGTCTCTTGTACTGTCCGTACATATAACCAATCTCTCTTGCACCGGTACCGATATCACCTGCAGGAACGTCAGTATCAGCACCAATATATTTATAGAGCTCAGTAATAAAGCTCTGACAGAATGCCATGACCTCTCTGTCGGACTTGCCCTTAGGATCAAAGTCGGAACCACCCTTACCACCACCAATAGGCAGACCGGTCAGGGAATTCTTGAAAATCTGCTCAAATCCCAAAAACTTGATAATACCGAGATTTACAGAAGGATGAAGTCTCAAACCTCCCTTGTAAGGTCCAATTGCAGAATTGTACTGAACACGGAAACCGTTATTTACCTGAACCTGACCCTTATCATCAACCCAGGGAACACGGAAAACAATCTGTCTCTCAGGAGTAACCAGTCTCTCCAAAAGAGCATCCTTGCGGTATGCCTCCTCGTTAGACTCAATAACTACTCTCAAAGACTCCAAAACTTCCTTTACTGCCTGATGAAACTCGGGCTGTGCAGGATTCTTCGCAACAACTAGCTCATAAACCTCATCTACATATGACATTCTATATGTCCTCCTTTAAGTAAGTGTAAATCTTGCGTTTTTAATTATATAATGAAATTTAAAAATACACAACCAACCTTATCACTCTAAATTATAAAAGTTTTTAATCTGTTTTCATGCATTTTGCACAAAAATTATACATGTATACAATCCTACAAATAATCCTCCAATACCTTGATACTCTTCTGCTGAAAATCCATAAACTCCTTTGCCAAAGCCAAGGGCTTCTCCCCTGCCCCCTCATTGTGTCTGAGTACCTTTTCCAATTGCATCCGCCCCTCACTGCGCTCCCGAATCATCAGCTCCGCAATTCTCCCTGTACTGGTATTTAAAAGCGTATTATAATGAATACCGGCTTTTAGCTTTATATCCGCCAGCTGACTCCCCCTGTAAGGTGCTGCATTTTCATCCAAAAGTGCCTGCACAGCTGCACTACGAAGCTGTCCATACTTCAAAGACTGTCTGGATACCTGCATAGACAAATCTGCATCATAAATCTTGTCCCACACTGTTTCTATGGCTGTAATTGCATTTTCTGCGTTTCTCTGTATTTCTCTGTAAACCGCCTCTTCCTGCGCCTTCATAGACCATCCTCCTCTTCGCTACTCGCGCAAAAAGGCTTTCTGTTTTCACAGAAAGCCCTTTCGGTTGTCTATTTTATTATACGCAGACATTTTAATTTTATTCGGGTTATTGGCACTACTGATTTTGTATTATTCTACAAACTCAGCCTTTACATAACCAATCACACCATTGTACTTAATCTTACACCATTCGCCTTCTTTGGCAATCAGTTCCGCAGTCTCACCGCCCGGAAGCTGGCCAAGCTTATCTCCAGTCTCGCTGGCTTTCGCACGAATATTGACATTCGTGGTAGCAGTAACGGTTCCCGTCACCTCAACATTCTCTGTGCCGGTCTGTGTCACTACCTCTTCCATCTGCAAAAATTCAGATTTGATGTAGCCTTCCTTGTTCTGGTAAACAATCTTAGACCATCCGTTGGGACGCACCTCAAGCACTTCAAGTCTATCACCTTCCGTAGCTTTTCCCAGCTTATCAGCCTGCTGACTGTCAGAACTACGCACATTAACTGTAGTAGTCGCAATTGCATACATGGGGCCGGCAGATTCACCAGCATTACCCTCTGACGCATCGCCTCCACTTAAGTCTTCCGCATCACCGCCGGATACATTTCCCTCTGCAGCGTTCTGCATCTCAGACCATCTCACACCCACTGTCATATTTACCTGAGTCATAACCTCCTCAGGATAAGACGCAAGCTCAGGATAAGACTCCTTAAAGGCATCATATTCTGCAATGACACGATTGTTAAACTCAACCACATCATCCTGCGCACACACCATACTGGTATAATTATTCAGCTCATCACTGAAGTTTCCTCTTTTGATATACAGAGAACCATCCTCTGCGGTACATACATAATGAGATGTGTATCCGGGGAATTCCTCCTCATGATTCACAAAAGTCATTCTGTAATACACATATACAATGGTTTCTCCCTCATTCATACCCTTCTTGGTATAAATCTCAATGTTAGGATAATACTCAATATAATTTGCTTTCTCTTCAAAGGAAAGCATATCCAGTTCAGAAATCTCATCACACAAGGTCTTCAAGGTCTCCAAATCACCTGTGGCCTGTGCATTATAATATGTCAAAATCAGTTCTTTAATAGCAGTATCATTATTCTCCACCAAGGGAACATCTGCAGAAACATCCACCACTGTCTCGGAAGAGGAAGAAGCCTCCGGCATAATATCCTCTGCCTTGCGACTACTCACTGCACCGAGCACTGCCGAAACAGTAATTGCCACTGCCATAATACCGGCTATTGGAAATACAATCTTATTATTCTTTAATATAAAGCCGCCTAACAGACGTATTTTATCCTTAAACATAAATAATCCTTTCTACAAATCGGGGTGATGTAAAATGCATCCGGTAGGAATCGAACCTACATTAAAGGCGTCGGAGGCCTCCGTTCTATCCATTAGACTACGGATGCAAAATGTTACAATTTTGTTACATCACCCCGACTATAATATCATAAAAGTTTTATTCTGTCTACCTTGATTTTGTGAAATAAATAAGAAAGTTAGAACTTACATATCTTGACATGATTTGCCAGACGGTCATAGAAATATACATTATCAGAAAGCACCTCTTCCGGCTCCACCTGCGTAAAATTAATCTCTTGAACCATCTTACGCATAGTATCCACCGGACCTGCCGCATGCTCCGGAAGCAGTATTACCTCATGCACGGAACTGGGCAAAATATAAAAATTTTCATGGAATCTTTGCCCTGCATCCACCAGTGCATCGGGATATAAAATTGTAGCCGCTCCAAAAGTTCGCTGTTCATTGCTCATGATGTACATGGGAAGTTCCATGTTATCCTCTCCGGAACCCCAAAAATCCCCTAACATTTTACCCATATTAATAACATCCCTCGGATAAATGCGAGGTGTATTTACCTTGGCACAAGCAAGAAGTTTTTCCACATTACACCGCCAGATATCCATATGATTGTTATAGATAAGAATAGAACCACTACCCAATACATCATCCTCATAAGAATAAAAAAAACAAATGCTTAAATCCAGAAAATCAATATGTGGAATCCGCTCCAACAGGCTTCTGTTGCGGTCTCTGCTGATAATCCGATAACAGATTCTATCCTTCACCTTTTCAAAATCCCTAAAGAAATTCATATTAATATTTGCTGCCGGCAAATCCCTCCTGTAAATATCCAGAATCTTCGCTACAATATCGGAAAGCGGGATGTCATTTTCATAAGCCTCCAGAAAGGGATTCAGATAAATGGTAGGTGACAGATTACTTCTGCCGTTTAGAATAATAAGCCCCTGCAAAACCACTCCATTATTCTTGATAACCTCCTGAAGCTTCACCTGGGCATCCCCTCCCAGCTCCTCTGACACCGCCTTACACACAACCTCTGCAAAACGACGGATATCGGTACACATTGTTTCTTTTTTATTTTTCTTCATATTTTTTCCTCTCTTCTGTTCAATTTGTGAGATTTTCCTCGCTACTCGCGAAAATAAAAAGACAACGGAAAGCTTCCCGAAATATGGAAAGCATGTCCATTGTCTTACATTTACATCTTATTTAGATAGAAGAGATTACAGCTGTTTATACACGAGACAGATATTCACCGGTTCTGGTGTCAATCTTAATCTTGTCGCCCTGCTCTACAAACAAAGGAACGTAAACAAGTGCACCGGTCTCAACTGTAGCAGGCTTGGTAGCACCTGTAGCGGTGTCACCCTTAAAGCCGGGCTCAGTCTCGGTAATGTCAAGCTCTACAAACAAAGGAGGCTCTACAGAGAATACACTGCCATTGTGAGAGCAAACCTTACACATCTCGTTCTCTTTTACAAACTTCAGAGCGTCACCAACGGTATCACCGTTAAGAGCAACCTGATCATAAGTCTCGGTATCCATGAAGTAGAACAAGTCTCCATCAGAATACAGATACTGCATATCTTTTCTATCAATACGCGCCTGAGGGCATTTCTCAGTAGGACGGAAAGTCTTCTCAACAACACCGCCACTCTTTACATTTTTCAGCTTTGTACGAACAAAAGCTGCGCCCTTTCCGGGTTTTACATGCTGGAATTCAATAATCTGGTAAACATTGTTGTCAAACTCAATGGTAATACCATTTCTGAAATCACCTGCAGAAATCATAATATATTCCTCCTAAATTTTCACGATATAATTCTCTAACATTTTAATATAAAAAGTGCCCTATTTCAACTGTTTTTTTTAGAAAATTGGGAAAAGTTGTTTTTTAGTCCCTTTTTCCATTCAAAATATAGTCTATTGCCTGCAGATATCCATCCAGTCCCTGACCATAAATCTGATGGTCACATGCTTCCTTGGTAACAGAAATCTTGCGGAACTCTTCTCTCTTGGTAATATCTGAAATATGAATCTCCACCTTTGGCACCACAATACTTGCCAAAGCATCCCGAATGGCATAACTGTAATGTGTATAAGCACCGGGATTGATGACGATTCCTTCCGTACCGTCAAAATATGCCTCCTGAATGCGGTCAATAATTGCGCCCTCATGATTTGATTGGAAAACAGTGATATCGCAACGGCTCTCCTTAGCTTTGTTCGCAATCATATCACAGAGAAACTGATAATCCTGATTGCCGTATACGCTCTTCTCCCTGATGCCCAGAAAATTCAAATTCGGACCGTTAATCACCAAAAGCTTCATCTTTTTCTCCTTTGTACAAGCTCCTCTCAAGCCCTTGCTAATCTGCTCAAGAATATCCTCCATCTGCAAAGCATCCACATCCACAATAATATCCGCACAGCTCTCATAAGCTTCCTTGCGAGCCGCTAAAAGCTCCGTTATCCGCTCCAGCGGATTCTCACACTGCAAAAGAGGTCTTGTGGTATCATTCTTCAAACGTTCATAGATAGTCTCTGCTTTTGCCCTAAGATATACTACCGTGCCACACTTTTTCAAAAGCATCCGATTCTCTTCCCTCACCGGTGTCCCGCCACCTACAGAAACAATTCGTCTGTAATTGCGTATACTGATATCTTCCAAGAGGGCCGTCTCCATATTGCGAAATGCTTCTTCTCCGTCTCTGGCAAAAATATCACTGATAGCCCTGCCTTCACGAGTCTCAATCATTTTGTCCGTGTCTTCCACCGGCATACGCAGGCGATAGGAAAGCCGAAGTCCCACGGAAGTCTTGCCACTTCCCATAAAGCCAATCAAAACGATATTTTTTCCTTTGTTTTTCATACCATTCATCTTCGTTCTCCTTGCGTCACTTATTTACCGCAGGCCTGCATGGCCTCATATGCAATCTGTGCCATTTCATCCGAAACAGTGGTGCCCGTCCAATATTCATAGGCTATGACACCCTGATACAAAAGCATTTTGGCCCCATTATAAGCATTGCCTCCTGCCTGTTTCACAAGCTGCATAAAACGTGTTTCCGAAGGATTAAAAATCAAATCATACCCTGTATGTACTCTCTCATAAAAAGCCTCGTCCGCTATGACAACATCTGAAATATTAGGATGCATTCCCACGCTGGTGGCCTGAATCACCAGATATTTTTCCTGCGCCGGAAGCTTTGGGTAGTCTTCATTCGCCATGGCAAACGCAATCTCTTTGCCTGCAAAAGCATTCACTTCTTCCGCAATTTGTTGTGCCTTCTCCACCGTACGGTTTAACAGAACAATCTGAGCTGCTCCCTTATCTGCCAGAAGCACCGCCACCGCTCTGGCCACACCGCCGGCTCCCAAAATCAGAACCTTTTCCCCTTCTATCTGCACTCCGTCAGAACACATGGCTCTGTAAAGCCCCGGCATATCTGTGTTATAACCCTTAAAACCACCCTCAACACGCACAAGAGTATTCACAGCGCCAATTTTCTCTGCCAAAGGGTCAATCGCCTTCAGATAAGGAATCACATCACTCTTGTAGGGTACCGTCACATTAGTTCCCAGCAGATTCAATGCATAGGCTCCCTTAACAGCAGTCTCCAAAGCTCCTTCCTCCACCTTAAGAGGTACATAGCAAAGCTCCTGTCCCATATGCTCCGCCAAAGTATTGTGAAGCACAGGAGATAAGGTATGTTCCACTGGATTGCCTATCAATCCACAAGTTCTTGTATGTCCGTTTATTTCCCGCATTTTGAAATTCCTTTCCTGTGATATGAATTCAACACAATTTTCTCAAGACGACGTTTCAGCACAATCTGAATCTCTTCCTTGGGATGAATGGGTTTTACCAGAAAATTACGAATTCCCATGCGCTTTGCGCCCCATACATCCGTAAAAAGCTGGTCTCCCACAAAAATCGTATCGGAGACCTTTGTTCCCATACGCTCCATAGCCTTTTCATAGCCACCTCTCGCAGGCTTCCCGCCCTTATAGATATATGGACTCTTCACTGCATCTGCAAAACTCTTCACGCGAGGCTCCTTATTATTGGACAAAAGCATAGTGGCCATCCCAAGGCGCTTAAGCTTCTCAAAGAAAGCCACTGCTTCTTCCGTAGCCGGTGCCCCATGGGGCACCAGCGTATTATCAATATCAAAAATCACTCCCCGATATCCTTCTCTGTACAGCGCCTCAAAATCAATACCATAGGCACTCTCCACCTCACAATCGGGATAAAACATTTCAAGCATTCTTCTTACCTTCCGGTTCTATATTCTCTGTCAGCTCTGCCAAAGACCGCTCTCTGAAACCGCTCTGTAATAGGTCGTCAGGGGAATCATACTCTGTGCAAACCCCTTACTGCTGGCAGTACCCACCACCACAGCATCACCTACAATCTTCTTGCCACCCACTGCACCGGGGTTCGGTGAGTGAATAGCCTTTTTGAAGGTCTCAATACCGGGCTTTAGATACTCTGCATCCCCCGACAATTCATAGGCAATGGCGAGAGCCTCTAAAAGCAACAGATTACTGCCCAGACGATTCAAACTGGGCAACTCCTTATAATAAAAGCACCCAAGCTTCTCCATATAACAGTTCTCAATCAAATCATCCACTGCCCGGAGCATCATTGCCTTAAGCTCTGAATCCGGAAATTCTCTGTAATAACGCATTACACTTCCCACTGCTATGGATATCATAAAGCCAACTCTCACCAACGTATTATCCGTGTAGGGCGCAAGCCAGTGTCCATACTGCTTCTCCCAAACCTTAAAATCATTCAGAATCGCTCCACACTTAGTCAGCCACTTCTCGTCTCTGGTCTCCACATAAAGGGCTGTCAATGTCCGAAGCGCCCATCCGGTCTCTCTGGCATTTGCCTCTCCTACTTTAGCATAAAGCGGCGTATTAAGCAACCTTAACACATTATCACCAATACCGAGTGCAGTCTCCAAACCTCTCTCATCACCGGTAAAATGATAATAATCCAAAAGACCTTCCACCCATTCATGAGAACAAACCATTACACCATTTTTACAATGACCGCCGGTATGCTCCCACTGTCCGCCCACATAAGAAGGATTTTTATGATAATGACACACATCCACATCCATCCAGTGACTGCAGGAGGCAATATTATAATCCAAAAATCTACGGATACCTGTTCTCACATACAAAAGTGCACAGGCATGAGGATAATCATACTCATTGTTACACCACACTAAATCTCCTCCACCGCGTCCTTGAGCAGTGTATCCGTCATCGTAGGAATCGCCAAAATTCAGCATTCCATAGGCTCTACAGTGTCCATCTGCTCTGCCCACCAGACTCTGCTCCACATCAATGTCCAGCTTGTCTGCAAACACATCCAGCCACACACCGGAAGCTTTATGTACCTCGGGAGACAGATAGGGTCTGTCCGGCATCTGATAAATCAGACTTCTGTCCTCAATCCGCACAAAATCCTCGTCTGCAGTATGGAAATGCAGCAAAAACTTCTGTTCTCTGGACATACCTGTCTGCATCTCTACTCTGTCTACTCCCTCAGGCACCAGCATCACAGCCAGCCCTCCGGCTTCTGCCTGCACTGCCTTGGGGTAATTTTGCTGTGCCTGAAAAACAGTGGCACACACGCCGCCCTCGCTATCCGTACAATCTGCCATAAAAGTACCGTACAAAACCTCAGCAAAATGCTCATTAGCCTCTTTTACAAGCCATTTTGCATCCACCGTCTTACTCACAGCCGCGCCGTCCC
>CAYOGM010000116.1:0-9165 GCA_964403595.1 uncultured Acetatifactor sp.
CGGGGACGCATTTTCTTTGCTTCTTCCACTTTTTCTTCCTCTTTTCACTACACAAAAATTATATCTTCAAAAATAGCAGGTGAATTTCCCTGTATCTATGGTATTACTCCAGCTCATTTAAGCTCTTCTTCAACTCCAGCATCTTGTCACGCAGCTCTGCTGCCGCCTCGAAATTCAAATCTGCCGCAGCCTTCTGCATCTTCTTCTGCACATCTGCAATCAGCTTTTCTAACTCCTGTCTGCTCATGGACTCGGGATCCTTCTCGAAACGCAACTCCTCCTTGGCAATCACCTTGGAAATACTGATAAGCTCACGCACTGCCTTCTTGATGGTCTGAGGAGTAATACCATGCTCCTCATTATATTTCATCTGAATCTCACGACGGCGATTGGTCTCATCCAGCGCAATCCGCATGGATTCCGTAATCGTATCTGCATACATAATAACATGTCCCTCTGCGTTACGGGCTGCACGTCCAATGGTCTGAATCAGTGAAGTGGCACTTCTAAGAAAACCTTCCTTGTCCGCATCCAGGATAGCCACTAATGAAATCTCCGGAATATCCAGACCCTCTCTGAGCAGATTAATACCTACCAACACATCAAACACATCCAGTCGCATATCACGAATAATCTCTGCACGCTCCAAAGTATCAATATCGGAATGCAGATATTTTACACGGATACCCACCTCCTTCATATAAGCAGTCAAGTCCTCCGCCATGCGCTTGGTCAAAGTCGTAACCAGTACCTTATTTCCCTTCTCAACCTCCGCATTCACCGCACCTATCAAATCGTCAATCTGCCCCTCAACAGGACGCACATCCACCTCTGGATCAAGCAGACCAGTCGGTCGGATAATCTGTTCCGTGCGCAGAAGCTCATGCTGTTCCTCATACTCAGAGGGCGTAGCCGACACAAACATCAGCTGGTCAATATGATTCTCAAACTCCTCGAAATTAAGAGGTCTGTTGTCCAGCGCCGAGGGCAGACGGAAACCATAATCCACCAAAGTATTCTTACGGGAACGGTCTCCCGCAAACATCCCTCGAATCTGGGGGATGGTCATATGAGACTCATCCACTATAATCAGAAAATCATCCTTAAAAAAGTCCATCAGGGTCATAGGCGGTTCACCCGGCGCAGACCCGGTCAGATGCCTCGAGTAATTCTCAATACCGGAACAGAAACCGGTTTCTCTAAGCATCTCTATATCAAAATTAGTTCTCTCCGCAATACGCTGAGCCTCAATCAGTTTGTCCTCCCCCTTAAAATAGCGCACACGCTCTTCAAGTTCTTTCTCAATATTATCACAGGCAGACTTAATCTTGTCCTGAGACACCACATAATGAGAGGCCGGGAAAATCGCCACATGATTCAATGTGGCATGAACCTTACCTGTCAAGGGTTCCACCTGGGCTATGCGGTCAATTTCATCTCCAAAAAACTCAATACGAATCAGATAATCTCCACCCTCTGCAGGATACACCTCCAACACATCTCCTCGCACACGGAAGGTACCGCGCTGCATATCCATGTCATTGCGAGTGTACTGAATATCAACAAGCTCTCTGAGCACCTTATCTCTATCCTTCTCCATACCGGGACGCAGGGATACAATCATGTCCTGATACTCGTCCGGACTACCCAGACCATAAATACAGGACACACTGGCTACCACTACCACATCCCTACGCTCTGTCAAGGAAGCCGTAGCCGACAGACGCAACTTATCAATCTCGTCATTGATGGCAGAATCCTTAGCTATATAAGTATCCGAAGAAGGCACATAGGCCTCCGGCTGATAGTAGTCATAGTAGGACACAAAGTATTCTACTGCGTTCTCGGGGAAAAATTCTTTGAACTCACCATAGAGCTGACCCGCCAAAGTTTTATTGTGCGCTATTACCAAAGTGGGCTTGTTCAAAGCCGCGATGACATTGGCCATGGTGAAGGTCTTACCGGAACCGGTAACACCCAGCAAAGTCTGGAATTGGTTGCCTTGTTTGAAGCCTTCTACCAGGTCGGCGATGGCTTGGGGCTGGTCGCCGGTAGGTTTGTATTCGGAATGTAATTTGAAAATTTGGTCTGAATTATGATTTTGATTCACGAAAGTGCCTCCTTTATGAATCGGGTGCGGATGCTGTCAGTGAAACCATTGAATCGGAACAGAATCTCTCCCACATGACAAATTCCGTACAAAAATAACGTGTATGGATTAGCTTACCCAATTATAGCACATCCATACACGTTTGGCAAACATTTGTTCTCTTACATCTTCAAAATTTCTTTCCCCTAAAGCAACTAAGAGGCATCTCGCCAAAGATACCTCTTAATAAAATACTTATCCATATAGCTTTTCCAATAAATCCAGACAGTCCGCTTCAGCAACGAAATAATCGGTGTCGTATCAGAAACAACAGTCATGCCATCACTTCTTTCAGATAGTTTACTGTTGATATTTCCTCCCCAATCTCCTCATCTGTCATTTCAATATATGGAAGACCTAATTTACCATACAGTACAATCAAGTCCATCTTGAATATTCCAAGAATCTCCGCCGCCTTGCCATGAGATATAACACCGTCGTGTATATATGGATATAGAATCATTGCATTTCTTGTAAGCTGGGACTCCTTGTCATTCGACATTACATAGGTTACCATTGCCTCAGGCATTTCCATATTGATAACTGCCATAATAAACACTTCCTCTCCCTATCTTGCGCACGATACCTAATAGAAATTCCTCCAAAAATTCATTTTCCGAAGCAAAAGAGAATATTGAAACACCATTCATGCCAAGATACTGTACAAACTCTTCTTTTGTCATTTCTGCCACACTGGCACAATATCCTAATGACACTTTCTTATTCTTGTATAAGTCAAGTGCCAACATTCTCTTCATGTATTCAGCAAAACCGCTTTTATCTTCGTGAAGATCCAATAATATCTCCCCAGCACTAAATATGCCCCTCTCACACCCCATCTCATACAAGGACACAAATCTAAACTATTTGTTCCCAACTTACAAGAATCCGCTCACATTCATCAATGTCAATATTAGCAACCGCCTCCTGCAATTGCGCAAATAAACCGACTGCATTTTCATCATACTGATATTGTTTCATTTCCTCCGCAACTGCTTCCATGGCATCCATATCCAACTCTTCCATAGCCGCCCGAAGATTTCCAAAAAACTGCGTCAGCTTTTCAACTGTTACAGTCTGCTTTAGCGAATCATCCTGCTCTTCTTCCGTAAAAAATGGTCTCAAAACAGCAATATATCCCCTATACCGAACAAGCATTGCATCTGTTTTCTCATGAATCAATGCCACATTCCCTTCATTTCCTGCCTTTTCCAACTCTGCTGCCATTACAGACAATTCATGTGCTCCAATCTGTTTTGATGCACTCTTAAGTGCATGAACCTCAATCGTATAGGCAGAGAGATTTTCACTTTCCTCATATGATTTTATAGTTCGGGATTTTTGTTCAATTACACGATAATAATCTTTTAATACGCTCCAGAATAACTTCTCTCCTCCCAACAGATTCAAAGAAGTCCTCACATCTAAATCCCCTATTTGAGGTATTTCTTTAATCTCCTGAGGTGCTGCCACAGCATCCACAAGGATACTCTTTTGAATTTTCTCCGAGGGAAGCCACTTTTTCACTCTGGATACCAGAACCTTAATCTCTATGGGCTTAGCAACAAAATCATTCATGCCCTCCTGCAAAAACATCTCCATAGTTCCCTCTACTGCATTGGCCGTCAACGCAACAATGGGAACATTATCATACTCCGGATAAAATCGACGAATAATATGTGTAGTCTCCACGCCATCTATTTCCGGCATCATATGATCCATAAAAATAATATCGTACCTATGAGCAGAAATCTTATCAATGGCTTCCTTGCCGCTAGTCGCCGTATCAACATGCATCCGCAGAGGCTCAAGAAGTCCCTCTGCCACCGTAAGGTTAATTGCATTATCATCAACAATCAATATTTCTGCTTCCGGTGCAATAAAGTCAAAAATACCCACCCCTTGTTCATTACAATCATAGTGCAGACTTTCATCATTAAAAATCATCGCCACATTCAAAGTATATATTGGCTTCTTTACAATTCTCATGTTCGGGAGATTAACAGAAATTTTTTCTTTCACATCTGCAACCTGCACCGTTACAATCTGTGAATTATGCTCGGCAAACCATTTCACTCCTTCGGTTAAACATGGTGATTCCACAAACAGATAAGCAGCCCCTTTTGTAATAACATCATTCAGCTGTTCTTCTGTCGCTAAATCAATATATTCTGCCCCCAGCCGCTTCACCGATGCCTCAAGTTGTTTTTTTACATATTCATTGGCGATTAATCCGGCTGCCACAATATGTTCTTTCGATTTCAATGAGATACTGGATGTTTCATCCAAAACCTTTTGGGGCAAAGTGAAAGAAAATACACTCCCCTTCTCATATTCACTTTCTACATAAATATCTCCTCCCATAAGCGACAACAATTGCTTACAAATAGCAAGACCAAGTCCCGTACCCTCAATATTACGATTGCGTTTACTGTCGAGTTGTTGGAAGGATTGGAACAACTTCGGCAAGTCTTCCTTTTTTATACCAATACCTGTATCCTCAACCGCAATCTGTAAAGCAATTTCATCATCTGATTTTTGGACAAAGCCAACCTTGAGAAGCACCCTGCCTTTCCTGGTAAACTTAATCGCGTTATTTGTTATATTAAGAATTATCTGTTTAATACGGTCATTATCACCGAATAACTTATTGGGTATATCCGGATCCACATCCAGAATTAATTCTACGTCTTTATCTTCCAGACGAGTCACTACAATATTAGTAACATCATTTATAATGGACATTGGTTCATATTCCACCGGAACAATGCTCATCTTACCTGATTCTATTTTAGAAAAATCCAAAATATCATTGATAATAGTCAAAAGCGATTTTGCCGAAGCTTTTATCTCCTGAATGTATTCCCTTGCATTTTCCGGCAAATCCTCTCTCAGTGCCATCTCTGCCATTCCAATTACCGCATTCATAGGTGTCCTTATTTCATGACTCATATTGGCAAGGAAATCAGATTTCATATTCGTTGCTCTTTCAATTTCCTCATTAGCCCGATATGCAAGATAGCGACTATATGTAATATCAGAAATAACACTGGCAATTGTATATAAAAACTCTGCCGCGTTATCCATCGTCTCCTTCGGCACAATATTAACCTTCATCGCAGCCTCAACATACTTATCCGGGTCAACACCAATTTCATCTGCTATTTTCCGCACCTGTGCTTCATCAGGCAATTCTGTTAAAACCTGTCCACCTATGAAACATCCAATCATTTTGCCTTCTACCATAATAGGCGCCGCAAAATCCACTAATCCCGCATGACAAAAATAAGTAATTGATTTACCACTCTGCAAAGCAAGCTCTGCTCCATATTTATCACACTTTTCACATCTGGAACACCCTAGAGCCGAATGTCTGGTGTACTTGAAACAAAACTCTGAAAAGTTGGAGCCCTCCGTTACCGCTACACCATCTGCATCCGTCGTAAGTGCCGCAATTCCTGTCATCTTTGAAAAGGCATCCTGTATTTTCTGTAAAGTCTCCACTTTGACTAAATCTGTCAGCCGAATCTCCCTATCCATAACGAACACCTCCTTGGTCAAAATCATCCAATTGTATTAGCAATAATTTGAAGCAATTTTTCTCTTTCTATAGGCTTAAGCAAATATCCCTGAGGTTTATAACTTAACACCTTCTGTATTTTTTCCCTATCTGTAATTCCGGTGAGAAAAATAACCGGCAGATTCGAAGTGGCTTCATTATCACGAATCTTCTTAAGAACATCTGCTCCGTTTTCACCCGGCATTTCATAATCTAAAATAATCAAATCTGTCTTCTTATTTTCAAGAAACTTTAACGCAATCGCTCCACTGATTGCTGTAGCTACTGTATAATTATCTTTAAGTTGTTCCTTTATCAGTTTAAGCATCATCGGGTCGTCATCCACTACCAATACATGTTTCTTAGCCAAGGGGGTCCCTTCGACTTCTGCCAGCTTTTGGGCTACATCAGACAATACCGATTCCGCACTTTCCATATCCGCTTCCAGTTTCTCAACGTCCAAAGTCTCTCGTTCTGCCTTCCATTGCTCCACAAACTTCGTAATTTCCTCGCCAATCTTACGCACCATAATAGGCTTAGTCAACACCAAGTCCGCCATGTCATGAGTTGCCTTTTGGAATGCCACACACTCCTCCTCATTCCCGACAATTACCAGCGCAGTGCCATAATGCAGAAATTTACTTTTAAATGAAGCTATCGTATTAATGGCATCATCTGTCTCTTTATGCATACAAAAAAGCAATACATCCGGTGTAAAATATCTCAAATGACTCATCATATCTGCATAACGCAGGGAAGTTGTCTGTGCATCAAAATCCAACTCCAAATGTGTAAAAAAATCATCAACAATAACTTTACTCTTTCCACAAAGCAAAACCTTATACTTCATATCACATCACCCTCCTTGGCCGATCCATCAAATCTCTTAATATGCATTATATCAAAAATAGTGCGTAAATTCCACATAAAACTTCGAATTTTTGCTCTATTCTGACAAATAAAAATACATATAAACAGGCCCATGCCTCTCTCGAAGCACAGACCTGTTTATTAAACATGATTTACTGTTACAAGAAATTTACACCCCAAACATCACCCAAATCAAAATATACGCAGGAATCACTGCTGCCAGAGTAAAGGGAATTCCCAAGCGGAAAAAATCCGCATTCTTCACCTCATAACCGGCCTTGCGCAAAATACCGATGCCGGTAATGTTCGCAGATGCTCCAATAGGAGTCATATTTCCACCCAGAGTTGCACCGCTCAACAAACCGAAGTACAGAGGGGTAGGATCTACGCCCAGCTGAACTGCCAGACCTGCAATTACAGGAATCATGGTTGCAACATAGGGAATATTGTCAATAAATGCAGAAATTACTACTGATGCCCATACAATGATGGTGTAAAGCAGAAATACATTTCCGCCTCCTGCCTGTGCCAGCAAGCCTGCTGCCGCATCAATCACGCCCATGTTGGAAATACCGCCAATCATCAGGAACAGACCCACCAACAAACCGATGGTATTAAGGTCAATTTCCTTCACAGGAGCCATGGCAGTCTTAAAATCTTTCTTCTTGGCATAATTGTAAATCAGACCAATCACCAACATGGCGCAACAGATTAATCCGTTTGTTTCATTGGGCTTATTGGGAATAAACGATGCTACAACCAAAAGCACAATTGCACCTACCAAAAGCACCGTAGGAACAAAAGCGGTCACCTTTGTACGTTCACCCCCCTTGGGTACTGCTGCCTTTTCCTTGCGGAACAAAAATGCCAAAATAATAGCAGAAAAAACCGCACCAAGCTCTACCACAAAGAACATAGAAGGTCTGCCATTATACCAGAAGAAATCCAGGAAACTCATATCCAAAGCGGAACCCAGCATAATTGCTGTAGTATCACCAACCAACGTCGCAGCCCCCTGCAAATTGGAGGATACAGCAATACCAATAATAAAAGGAACCGGATTGGTCTTTACCTTCTGACAGATTGCCAGCGCTACAGGCGCCACCATCAAAACAGTCGCTACATTATCCACAAACGCGGAAATAATTCCTGCAAAAAGTGCCAAGGAAACAGCTGCCATCTGAACATTGGGAACCTTCTCCATGATAATGTCCGCCAGCAGTGCAGGCATTTTACTTTCAATAAACAGTGCTACAAGCCCCATCGTTCCGGCTATCATCAAGACTACATTAAAGTCCAGTGAGCCTACGACCTGGTCCAAAGGCAGCATTCCGGTTACAATAAAAACCACACCGGAGGCAAGTGCAATGTAAGGTCTGTACTTGCTAAAGGTCAACATCAAAACATAAGTCAGTGCAAAAAGAATAATTGCTGGTATCATCTTTCGTTTCTCTCCCTCTCATTTGTTTTCTTTTGGGCAAGCTTTCCTTCTGCCAACAGCAAAAAGAAGACTTATCCTTTATACTACCATATTTATTACAATAATTCCAGTACCAAGCCGGAACATTTCCTTATTCATCTTCATATAATCTATAGAGTCCTTTAAACACCAGCTTTTTTCGTCATTTTGCCCAAATTTATTATTTCTTGGTTGTGTCTTTTCATAGTTTTAACCAAAATATTTGACAATGCACCTGTTAAGTTGTACAATAGGTCTTGATCAAAATAAGTGGTGGAGTCTGTCATCAAGTTTATTACTTGATTTATCTTGATCGCCGAATACATAAACATTTTTGGTGTTTATTATGGCAGGACTGTACCCTCAGTCCTGCTTTTTGTTTATAGGCTAAGGAACAGACCGACACCGAGCAAAAATTATAATGCGGGAGGTTCTCTTATGGAACAACATCTGTCACTGTTTTACGGGCTTTCATTTCTGATTGCCGCAATTGCCTTTGCCTATGCAGCATATCTGTATGTGTGGGTAAAACGTCAGCCCCTCGAGAACAAAAAGATTATCGAGGTTGCCGGACTCATCCGTAATGGTGCAAATACCTTTATGGCAAGAGAATACAAGATTCTGGCAATCTTTGCCGGCGTAGTTGCTGTGTTGATTCTTTTGTTCTTACCTTCACCCATCTGGAATGGCGACGCGCTCTCCAATGTGGGTATGGCAGTTTCTTACATTGCCGGTACGGTTCTCTCTGCTATCGCAGGTAAAATCGGTATCATGGTAGCAAGCTTGTCCAACGGACGTTCCGCTGAAGCAGCTAAGAAAGGCATTAAACCGGCATTCCTTATCGGTTTCCGTGGTGGTGCTGTTATGGGTCTTATCGTTGTGGGATGTTCTTTGCTTGGTGTAGCCGCTGTACTTATGATTGTAGGCGATGCTTCCATCCTGCTCGGCTTCTCCTTCGGTGCAAGCTCTTTGGCTTTGTTTGCTAAGGCAGGCGGCGGTATCTTCACCAAGACCGCCGATGTCGCTGCTGACCTTACCGGTAAAGTAGAATTAGGCATTGCCGAGGATGACCCTCGTAACCCTGCAGTTATTGCTGATAACGTAGGTGATAATGTTGGTGATATTGCA
>CAYOGM010000117.1:0-8944 GCA_964403595.1 uncultured Acetatifactor sp.
CAGGTATTGAATTTTCAAGGTGCATAGCTAAAATTTATGTGCGAAGTTTGAGTAAGTAAAATTTATTCAAAATCAACTCAAAATATATGGTAATTAGGCGAAAAAAATAGTATAATGAATCTAAGTATCTATCGATATCGTTTGAATGATAAGGAGTGTGTATTTTATGGCAGATAACACTCGGGACATTCTTCCCGCTATTGAAAATGAGAACCCTTACGGATATTTATACGCACTTAAAAAAATGGCCGACTCGAATGTGAATAACAATGTATCCTATTTAACCGGCCTTCCTAACCTTCGTGCTTTTTTCTATCGGGCTGCAGAGATTATGCATTCCAACAGAGACCGCAACTTTGCGCTGCTCGTTTTGGATATCGCCCGCTTCAAGGCACTAAATGAAATCTGCGGATGGGAAACCGGGGACAAGCTGCTGATTTACATTGCCGAATATCTGAAGACCTACGATGGTCCGTTAACAGCTCTGTTCCATTTCCGTGCAGACTGTTTCGGAATGCTTATTCCTTTCGAAGAGAAGGACGAGCTCTCCGTAATTGCACAAAATATCTGCGCCAAAATAGAAGCTTATCCCATCGCCTACAGAGTACTTCCATCCATAGGCATTTGCATCGCAACAGACCCTGAAATGCCTATTAGTGCTTTGCAGGACTACGCAACAATGGCTCTTCAGACCATTAAAGGCAAATTCTATGCCAAGTATGCTTTCTTCGATGAAAGTATGCGCCAGCAGATGCTTTTGGAGAAACAGATTGAGAATGATATTGCAGCTGCACTTTCAACCGATCAGCTACAGGCTTACATACAACCCAAAGTAGATATGTCCACCGGAGAGATTATCGGTGGTGAAGCTCTGATACGCTGGATTCATCCTGAAAAGGGTATGATTTCTCCCGGTCTCTTTATACCGGTTGTTGAGAAAAATGGTCTTATTATTGATGTAGACTTTCACATTTGGACACAGGTATTTGCATGGCTGAGTAAACGACTCAAATCGGGTCAGAAGACAGTACCCATTTCCGTGAACATTTCCCGTATGCACTTTTTTGACAATGCCTTCCGTGAAAAGCTTGTGATGTTAAGTACCGAGTATGCCGTTCCGCCTCAGCTTGTGGCCTTGGAGTTAACAGAAAGTGCATTCCTCAACAACACAGATTCTATCTACCAGAATTTGCAGCAGTTACGCTCCATAGGCTTTGCTCTTTCCATGGACGATTTCGGAACCGGTTATTCCAGTATGACCATGTTGAAGAATCAGCCTGTTGATGAGATTAAAATTGACAAGGGATTTATTGATGATATTGAGGACGACCAGGAGCAGATTATTGTCAGCAGCATCGTGCGTATGCTGAAAGCCCTGAATAAGAAAATTGTAGTAGAAGGTGTGGAAACTCAGGCGCAGCGCAATTTCCTTCTGGAGCAAAATTGCCTCCACGCCCAAGGTTTCCTGTATTACAAGCCCATGCCCATCTCTGAGTTTGAGACTTTGTTAGACCATGAATCATAAGTTATCAGCCATTCTCCTTAATGGTCAGGAATAAAAGTTCCATTACAAGATCAAAATTAACGTTGGCGTCCAGCCTGCGTTTTGCAGTGTCCAGTGCATTGATTACGATTTCGATTCCTTCGTAACTGCTGCGCTGGGCACATTTACGTAATGCGCCAAGCTCCTCTCTAAATACCAGATGATTGGCATCCTTGGTAGCCTTAAACAAAAGCACATCTCTGTACCAGATAGCCATAATATCGAAATAATCATTTATCTCCAGCTTATAATCGCCAATTTTCTTAATGGCAGCCACAATCTCATGAAGCTCCATATCCTGAATATACTTCAAAAGAGATAGTGCCTCGTCCTTAATATTCTCAAAATCCTCACTGGAAGCCAATGCTTTCGCCTTGCCGACATTTCCTCTTGCAAAAGCCACGCACACATCTGCCTTATAATCCGGCACCTGAAGCTCCTCCATCAGAAATTTACGCACCTTTTCATCCGACACAGGCTTCATGTTAAGCATTACACAACGGCTGAAAATCGTAGGCAACAGCGCATTTACATTGCTGGTGAGAAGCAGAATCACCGCATACTCAGGGGGCTCCTCCAAAGTCTTTAAAATGGCATTCTGAGCCTGAGTAGTCATCTTCTCCGCTTCATTTACTATGTAAATTTTATACGGACTGCTATAGGGCTTAATTGCCACATCATTGTTAATCTGAGCTCGAATATCATCTACGCTGATGGTATTGGGCTTCTCGTGACTTACTCGAATAATATCCGGCTGATTAGCGGACAACGCCTGCTTACATGCATGACATTCCTGACAGGGCTCCAACTCTCCCCTTTCACACTGAAGTGCCATGGCAAACACCTTGGCTATATACTCCTTACCGGAGGATTTTTCACCATTAATAATGTATGCATGAGAAATCTTCTTCGTGGTCAGCGCATTCTGCAAATGCTCCTTTATCTGTTCCTGACCAATGATGTCCGCAAATTTTGCCATATGTACCCCTCCTTAATCTCTCTTGTAAATTAAGTGAAAATATCCAGAAGCAATCCTCTGATTTCTCCGATTTTATCAAGGATTGCAATATTATCCTTCTCATCCTTCATAAGCTCCTGAGCCAACTGATCCAGGTTCTCATCTACCAGACGAATAATACCATATACACGATGCCTTCCCCGCCTATCCAGGAAATTCTCTCTGGAGAAAGAATGGGAATGGGTCACTACTTCATTCAGAAACTCCTTTACCAGTCCACGATAGTGGCGCATATCCTTGACATCCCGCTTCTTGGCAAGTCTGTCGCCCTGCATGGTAATCTCTTCCATGAGTCCATTCAGTCTCGCTTGGAGCTCCGCCTCTTCAATATTACTGGCAAGCATAAATTTGAAAGTACCGTCAGTGGGTGCTGCATGCTGTTGCTGCTCCATCGGAACTGTCGGTTGTACCTGATTAACTTTAATATCCACAGACCCACCTCCTGATTCTTTCGTAATTTACTATACATTATATCGGCTATTTTTGTTCTTTTATGTATGCCCGAATTTCATTCAGGCAATATTCCAGATTATCATTATAGAAACGTTTTTCTATACCGGCTTTATGGATTTTATCCTCCGAAAAATCCACACTATCCGCAAGGAATCTTCTGCACATCTCTTCATAGCCGGGCTTCTCCTGCCGCATTTCTCTCTCAAGCGCCCGTTTTAACCGGACACCATCATCCAGCTCAATCAGAACAGGAAGCACATTTGCCGCACCGTAACAAGTCTGCATACTGCCATATGCCTCCAACGTACCAATGCAGACATAGTCTGTATCGCCCTCCGGCACATACTGACCATCATCCACTGTAAAATACCGCCAGATACCATATACCGTATGATACTCCCGTTGCTCAATCACTTTCCCTTCCGCGAAAAGCTTCTGATAACCTGCTTCATCCGTAAAATGATACTCCACACCTTCCTGTTCCCCCATGCGGATAGGTCTGGTTGTATAAGGCACTATTGTTCCAAGCCCCTCAGGGCCCTTTAACAATTCCTTAAAAATCGTATCTTTACCGGATGAACTTTTCCCCATAAGATAGAAAATCTTACCCATAACTTATACTTCCACCACTCTGATCATATTGGTCATACCGGTAATACCCAAAGGCACACCTGCAGTGATAACTACCTTATCGCCCTCTCTTACAAGACCAGCACGCTTAGCCTCCTTTACAGCATCTGCAATCAACGCATCTGCAGTCTCTGCCTTATTCAACAGCAGAGGAGTCACACCCCACATCAAATTAATCTGATTAGCCACTTTTTCGGACATCGTACAGCCAATAATAGGACAGTTGGGCTTAAAGCGCGCTACAGCTGCTGCGGAAGCACCGGAAAGGGTTACTGAAATAATAGCAGCAGCTTCCAAATCCATAGCCGTATAACAGGTTGCATGAGCAATCGCAGTAGTAATATCATTTCTGTTAACAAAGTTATTCCATATCATTCTTTCTGCCTTAGTCATTCTTCCCAGATAGTCAATATCATTCTCTGTAGTCTCGGCAATACGAGCCATCATCTGAACTGCTTCTACAGGATAGCTGCCGTTTGCACTCTCGCCGGAAAGCATGATTGCAGTGGTTCCGTCATAAATAGCATTTGCAACGTCCGTGGTCTCTGCTCTGGTAGGACGAGGATTCTTAATCATGGAATCCAGCATCTGGGTTGCTGTAACTACCAGCTTACCCTTGGCATTTGCAAGCTTAATCAGTCTCTTCTGCAATATAGGAAGCTCTTCAAGAGGAACCTCTACACCCAAATCACCACGGGCAACCATGATACCGTCAGACACCTCCAGAATCTCCTCTACATTCTGAATACCCTGCATATTCTCAATTTTAGCAATAATCTTCATATCACTTCCACACTCGTCCAGAAGCTTACGTACCTCCAGAATATCCTCCTTGCATCTTGCAAAGGAAGCTGCCAGGAAATCAAATCCAAGCTTTGCACAGAAAATCATATCGTCTCTGTCAGACTCACTGATGTAGGGCATGGAAAGGGTGGCACCGGGAGCATTTACACCCTTGTGATTGGAAATAAAACCACCATTCATTACACGACAGACAATCTCAGTACTTTTGATTTCTTCAATTACCATCTCAATCAGACCATCATCAATGAGAATTTTTCCACCTACCACAACATCATTTTTCAGATTCTTATAGGTAATGGTAGCTCTCTCATTAGTACCCATAATATCCTCGGTTGTCAGAGTAAATGTCTGACCTGCAACCAACTCTACCTTTCCACCCTCAAAATCACACAGACGAATCTCGGGACCTCTGGTATCCATCAAGGTTGCAACATGCTTACCAAGCTCTTCACGCACCTTTACTACCATATCAAATTTGGCTTTCTGCTCTGCCTTATCGCCGTGAGAGAAATTAAATCTTGCTGCGTTCATACCGGAAAGCATAAGCTTTCTAAGGCACTCCTCATTCTGGCTTGCAGGTCCGATGGTACAAATAATTTTTGTTTTTCTCATGTTTTTCTACTCCTCTATCTAAGTTTATTTGTTTTATTTTAATGTAGGAATCAGGATTTGCTCATCCTTTTCTACAATTCCCTGTATGTTTAAATCCAATGCCCTGTATTCACAAATCTGCTCATACAGCCTTGGAGTCAGAACCTCCCCCGGCACCAATAAAGGAATGCCCGGCGGATACAGATTAATAAAATCCGCTACCGTTTGGTTTATGGCATGTGACATTTCTGTCAGTTCCCACTCCCGTTCCCAGCTTTCTGCCAGCGAACAGGTTATTACAGGCTTCTCATAAAAATAACCTATGTTTTTAATTTGACTGTTTTGCATACTGCAACACATCTGCGCATCTATCTCAAGCAGTGCATGCGTCATCCGCTCATATCCTTCTTCGCTGTCAGCCAAGGTAAACATAGCCAGACAATAATTGCCCGCCGCCATCTCGCACTGCAAATGATATTTTTCCCTTAATATATCATACACCTCTTGACCGGACATACCGGTATCCTGTGTTGAAATAATCAGCTTACCTATATCATGCCTGGATGCTACCACATCCTCATATGGAACAAACCTAAGCTTCCTGCAACGCTGCAGCTTCTCACACATATTCAAATAATTAACTCGAAAATGGCTTAGCCGTTCTGTTCCCTGTTGCCGGATAATCTCCAAGGCATCTGCTATAGATGCCATCATAATATAGGATGGGCTGCTGGTCTGGTAAATATGCAAAAATCTTCGCAATCTTGAACGGTCTATTAAAGTGCCGTTTACATGCAAAAGTGCTGTCTGCGTTATGGACGGCAACGTCTTATGAACACTGTGAATTACCAAATCTGCCCCCTGTTTGCAACTGTTTAGGGCAAACCCGGAAGCAAACCCCAGATGTGCTCCATGAGCCTCATCCACAATCAAAGGAATGCCTTTTCTATGAACCACTTGAGCAATGGCTTCTACATCCGCCACGCGACCTTCATAGGTTGGCGATACAATTAAAACTGCTCCAATGTCAGGATTTTGTTCCAACGCCCTCTCCACCCGGGATGCGGTCACAGCCTCTTGAAAATCAAATCCAAGTACCTGCTCGCCATATAAGTATGTCACCTGCAGTTTCCGCATATATACCGCATGATAAGCTGATTTGTGACAACCTCGCGCCATCAAAAGATGGCCTCCTTCCGGAAGTGCTGCACTAATTGCGCTGAGAATGCCACAGGTACTGCCGTTCACAAGATAAAAGGTCTCCTCTGAACCGTATAATGCAGCTGCCTGTTTCTGTAAATCCAGTATAATTCCCTCCGGCTGATGCAAATTGTCAAAACCATCAATCTCTGTAATGTCTGCCTTCAACAATACCTCGGGCATATGTCCCAACTGCCTTCGCTTATGTCCCGGCATATGATAGGGATAGTAATCACTTTGACCATAATTATGCAATTGTTCAAATAGACTGCTATTCTCTGTCATCTTTTCGAGCTCCATGTCCCCTATGGATATGCATGGTTTCCAGCAGGGAACACCATTTATCAGCAGTGGTCACAATCCAGGCCTCCCTGCACATGGGTGGTACAATGGTCAGCGGCCACATATGCTTCCGAATAATATCTGCTTCCCTGGGTGTCAATTCATACTCTTTGGAAGCATTTCGATAAGCTGTGCCCGGATGAAACAAACCATGCAGCTTATACAATGGAACATGCTCCGGGCTATGCCAGTCATAAAGAAAATAATCGTGCAACAAAGCACCTCTTATCAATTCACGCTCACTACAACGAATTCTTAGCTTCTCACTAATCATCAGACTGTATTTTGCAACGTTCATGCAGTGGTTGTTCACCGTCATATTGCCATGCTGAATGTGACTGCATGTGGATTTAAAATTCTCTGACTGCAAAATGTCTCCTGCAGCTGAATTAATTCTTTGTTGTAAATCCCGTTGCCTTTCGTAAGCCTTTTGCCAACGAAGTGCGGTTTTGGCATTTCGTTCCTTTCCTCGCTGGCGTACTGTTTTCTCTCCCATTTAATCGTCCTCATCATCTGAATCGTAGCTTTCCGGTTCAGGTAACACACCGGGCGGATAATAATAACAAATTACCGGAAAACCTTCCGATACATACTGATATATCTCTCCAGCCTTTTCAAAGGGCAAATTGATACATCCGTGAGAGCCGTTGTTCTGATAAATATCTCCACCAAACTCCGTGCGCCATGTTGCATCATGCATACCGTAATTACCATGATAAGGCATCCAATAAGACACATGCTCTGCATAATCCCCACCGCGCAGTATGGCATTGGTAGTCTTATAGGTGACCCCAAATACACCCTCAGGGGTACTGTAGTTCTTACTCATATCACCCGAGACAAAGTCCGTCTCCAGAACTAAATTCCCATTTTGATACAAATACAAATATTGATGCGTCATATCTGCTTCCACATAGCTGTTACCAATATCATTCATACCCTTCCAAGGTGCCTTGCAGGCATAAATTGGCTCTCTGTTACAAACACTGCCTGCTTCTATCAGCTCCAACAACGCCTTAGTCTCTGCTTCACAGTCCGTGAGCCAGCCAAACGCACCACTGGGGAGCAACAATTCATATCCCAAAGTAGTACGAAATGCTCTGTTTTTCCCATAGGTGTCAAACTCAGCCGCATTCTCTTCCACAAACGCCTTCACAGCATTCTTATCCAAAACCAACACGCCATCCTGCAGCATAATCCAGTCTCGAATTATGTCACGGTTGAGCTTTACCTCATTAGTATTCCAGTCGTACGTGATATCTGTATCCAACCACGTATTGGCCTGAGTCAGATTCGCCTGCAATTTCTCATCAGAAGCATATGTTTTTGGCTCCGGATAACATCCCTGCTCTTCCAGGTTGACCGATTCTGCACCTTCCAAAACAGCTGTACGAATCAGCTCTATTGCCATTTCCCTATCCAGACGTGTTCCGTACACCTCGGGCTCCAACACATAACTTCCCGTTTCCTCTGAATAACCCTTTATATAAGCATCCTTCGGAAGAACTGTACTATCCTCTTGAAAAGATTTCTGTCCATCAAAATAAGCTGCAAATTTATCGGTACTATAAGTGACATCGCCCGACAAATGATACTCTTTCTGCTTCCCCATCATCAACGGCCAAAGAAAAATATTTTGCTGCTCAACAAGCTGTTTTACATCCTTTGGGGCAATTGCTACTGATAAATCAATATCCTCCGCAGTCAGTTCGAAAAGCTCTACATTTTCCCCTGTCTCTAAATCACGACCACGAACCTTCAGCGTATAATACTGCAACTGTGTCTCCAATTTATTTACCACCGTAGACACATCCGCCTTATCAAAAGTTATTCCATTGATAACTGTCTGTGGAAAACATCGCTCTTTATATGAAAAAGCTACTGTCAGGTATATGCATATACAAACAGCAATCAACAAACCAGTTGCCCAACCTGCAATCCGGCCTATTGTTATTTTTGATTTCATACAATCTCCTCATTTGTGTATCAGCCATAAAACGCCAATGTAATTATAGCACGTTTATAACAAAAAAAATAGCACTAAAAAGGCTAAATTTCCTCTTTGTGCTAGGTCTCTATATTATAAATTGTACAATTGCTCATTGTAAGTGAAGCACGGGGGATTCGAACCCCCGACAACCTGATTAAAAGTCAGGTGCTCTACCGACTGAGCTAGTGCTCCATAATATTTTGCATACAGCAAATGCCCAGAGCCGGAATCGAACCAGCGACACGAGGATTTTCAGTCCTCTGCTCTACCAACTGAGCTATCTGGGCATTTAGACCTTTCGGTCTGAGTAGCGGGGACAGGATTTGAACCTATGACCTTCGGGTTATGAGCCCGACGAGCTTCCAGACTGCTC
>CAYOGM010000118.1:0-8875 GCA_964403595.1 uncultured Acetatifactor sp.
CGAGTGCCGGTGGTCTGGGCTTTAGAGGTTCAAGGAAATCTACTCCCTATGCTGCACAGATGGCAGCTGAGACCGCTGCTAAGGCAGCAATGATTCATGGCTTGAAGGTTGTTGACGTATTCGTTAAGGGTCCCGGTTCAGGTCGTGAGGCAGCAATCAGAGCACTCTCTGCTTGTGGTCTTGAGGTAGTAAGTATCCGTGACGTAACCCCTGTTCCTCACAATGGATGCCGCCCTCCCAAGCGTCGTAGAGTCTAAGAGAAAAAGAGTTTCTAAGGCAGCAAAGGACGCTGCCTAAGAAACACTATGTTTTCTCTGCAAGAATCCCAGAGGGATTCTTGCGGTTACATGCAAATTCGAGAAAGAGTTGTGTGTAACAGTTAATGTGTAAATTAAGGTTGGAAGAAGGCACCGAAATCGGTGTTGTAAACAGACAAGAAAGGAAATTAAGAAAATGGCAGTTAATCGCGTACCCGTATTAAAGAGATGTAGATCCCTTGGTCTTGACCCTGTATATTTGGGTTATGACAAGAAGTCCAACAGAACCTCTGCAAGAGCAGGCAAGAAGGTAAGTGAGTATGGACTTCAGCTTCGTGAGAAGCAGAAAGCTAAGTTCATTTATGGCGTTCTGGAGAAGCCTTTCAGAAATTATTATGAGAAGGCTGATAGAATGAAGGGAATGACCGGTGAAAACCTTATGGTTATTCTGGAGACCAGATTGGACAGCGTAGTATTCAGAATGGGATTTGCAAGAACCAGAAGAGAAGCTAGACAGATTGTTGGTCACAAGCATGTACTTGTTAATGGCAAGCAGGTAAACATTCCTTCTTACCTTATCAAGGCTGGTGATGTTATTGAGATTAGAGAGAAGTCCAAGTCTCTTCAGAGATATAAGGACATCGTAGAGGTTACCGGTGGAAGACTGGTTCCCGAGTGGATGGATGTTGATCTTGAGAACTTCAAGGGTACTATCAAGAATCTTCCCAGCAGAGAGATGATTGATGTTCCTGTAGATGAGATGCTTATCGTCGAGTTGTACTCCAAGTAATAAGTAGTAGAGCTATCCACATAGATCCACATAGAAAAGGAGGGTATTTGCAGTGTTTGATTTTGAGAGACCCAATATTGAGGTTGTTGAGATTTCAGAAGACAAAAAGTACGGCAAATTCGTAGTTGAGCCCTTGGAGAGAGGCTATGGTATCACTCTTGGTAACTCCCTCAGAAGAATTATGCTGTCCTCTTTGCCCGGTGCTGCTGTAAGTCAGGTGAAGATTGAAGGCGTATTGCACGAGTTCAGTTCTATCCCCGGCGTAAAGGAAGATGTGACTGAGATTATCATGAACATCAAGAGTCTTGCTATTAAGGACTCCAGCGAGACCAATGAGGCAAAGACCGCATATATCGAGTTCGAGGGCGAGGGTGTTGTCCATGCTTCCGATATTCAGTGTGATCAGGATATTGAGATTCTCAATCCTGATATGGTAATTGCTACTTTGAGTGGCAAGGACACCAAGCTTTACATGGAGTTGACCATTACCCGTAATCGTGGTTACGTAAGCGCTGATAAGAACAAACGCGATGATTTACCTATAGGTGTGATTCCCATTGACTCCATCTACACTCCTGTAGAGAGAGTAAATGTTACAGTTGAAAATACTCGTGTAGGTCAGATTACTGACTTTGACAAGCTGACATTGGATGTATATACCAACGGAACTTTGGTTCCTGATGAGGCTGTCAGCCTTGCAGCAAAGGTGCTTAGTGAGCATTTGAGTCTCTTCATTGACCTCTCCGAGAACGCTAAGATGATTGACGTTATGGTTGAGAAGGAAGATGACGAGAAGGAAAAAGTGCTTGAGATGAGCATCGATGAACTGGAGCTTTCCGTTCGTTCCTACAACTGCTTGAAGAGAGCCGGTATTAACACTGTTGAGGAGTTGACCAACAAGACTTCTGAGGATATGATGAAGGTTCGAAACCTGGGTCGTAAGTCTTTAGAGGAAGTTCTTGCAAAGCTGAAAGAGTTGGGCTTGCAGCTCAATCCCAGCGAGGACAACTAAGTTTTCGTTTTGAATCAATTAAAGATTTTCCCGGTGCGGTAAATCCAAAGAGTATGCACCGGGTTATCTTCAAAATGGCACAAGAAAAGGCGGCAAAAGCTGTCCAGACATTCGGTAAGTAAGTCCAAAGAGCGTGGCCGGATGTTCCATGAATGGAGAAAGGAAAAAGTAAAATGGCAAAGTATAGAAAGCTCGGCAGAACTTCTGACCAGAGAAAAGCATTATTGAGAAACCAGGTAACTGCACTTATCAACAATGGTAAGATTGTTACCACCGAGGCTAAGGCTAAGGAAGTAAGAAAGATTGCTGAAGGTCTTATTGCAATGGCAGTAAGAGAGAAAGACAACTATGAGATGGTTACCGTTACCGCTAAGGTTCCTGTAAAGGATGCTGAGGGTAAGAGAGTAAAGGAAGTTGTTGATGGCAAGAAGGTTACCAAGTATGAGACCGTTGAGAAGCAGATTAAGAAGGATCTTCCTTCCAGACTGCATGCCAGACGTCAGATGCTGAAGGTTCTTAACCCTGTTACCGTTGTTCCTGAAGAGGCAGCTGGTAAGAAGAAGGGTACCAAGGAAGTTGATTTGGTAGCTAAGTTGTTTGATGAGTATGCACCTAAGTACGCAGACCGTAAGGGTGGTTACACCAGAATTGTTAAGATTGGTCTTCGTAAGGGTGACGCAGCTATGGAAGTAGTTCTGGAGCTGGTATAATCAAAAGATAAAGACTGTTGTGTCAGTAAAGACTGATATAACAGTCTTTTTTTGGGGCAACTAATCCGGGTATGTTTTGCAAAATTATTACTCATCTGAGCAATAGGGAGTATTATGAAGCGAAAAAAGGTTTGTGTTATGGTAGTAGCGATAGTGGCAGCGTTAGCAACAACGTTTGTCATTTGTATGGACAAAAGAGAAGAGAAAACGTATGGAATTTTACTTTCCTTTGATGATTACGCAGTTGACAGCTGGGAAAATTCTTTGGATTTGCTGGATGAGCATGATGTGGATGTGACGTTCTTTGTCAACGTATCCAAGCCCAGCGGATTTTGTTATGAGGCTAAGGCCAGAGGACATGAAATCGGTTATCACACCAGAAATCACACCAGACTGACGGAACTGTCCAAACAGGAGTTTTATGAAGAAACTGTTGCCGATATAGAGAATTTCAGGGAGGAGGGCTTTGAACTGACATCTTTTGCCTATCCCTATGGTGCTTATGAAGATTGGATGAATGTGGAGCTTTTGAAGTACTATGACACAGTTCGTGGGGCATGGGTTTTCAAAGGGTACAACAGGGAGAGTGTGTCAGAGGGGTTTGTGGAATCGGGTTCGCTAGATAACCTGCATTTTGAGTCAGATGAAGATTTTCGCAGGGAAATACAGAAAATGTTGGATGATTTACTGGAGTGTGAGCAGGGCACCGTTGCATCCTTATATTCTCATGCAATTGACTATGGGGACTGGTGTATAAGCCCTGAGCGCCTGGAGATTTTATTTCAGGAGGCCGAGAAGCGGGGGATTGAATTTTATACTTTTCATGAGCTGCAATAGAGAAAAGCACAGAGCCGGATGTTCTGTGCTTTTGCTGGTATGTCGGAAAAATCCGGCCTATGCTACGGTGTCTTCTGGAAGTGCTGGTAGTCTTTCAGAGAGTTCCAGTTGCCACCCCAGGTAAAGCCGTGCTCTGTAAATAACTTGTAGCACAAGTCATTTTCATCAATCTTGTAAGGGAAGTCTGAGCTTCTGTCCGCATAGGGCTCAGAACCCTTGGGAGAGATGCGTATAGCTCCATTTGGATAAGTCACATAGGGATTATAAAAGGGGTTAATATCCAGAGCCAGTCCAAGTGCATGTTTGGAAAGGCTGGTGGTATTGTCTACGACACGGTAGTTAAAGCAGGAGGTATTGTTATCCTCCATGGAGGCAGTATCGTCTCCATTATACTCATCAATCAGGCGCACCCGCTCCAGCTGGTATTCATTGCGGTGCAGTTCGTAGAAGATATCCAGCAAATCGTCAGCAATATATTTATTACATATCAATTCGCCCTCTGTGGACATTCCATCAAAATTATAATGCAGGATGTGGACATATCGAAGCTCTTCATAGCTGATGCCCAGGTTGCCGTTGTCTTCTGCGGGATAGGAGATGCCTGTAATGCGTTTCTTTAGCTCCTCTGACAGGGGTTCATAGTAAAACGCTTCTGCAACAATGCCGCTGTCAGTTACATAGGATACCCGGTCCGGCGAAATAACCTGAGTGGGAAATTCTCCCCCGGAGATATCCGCGCCACTCACATCTAAATTGTTGGAATCGGGGACATTGGCTCCTGATACATCCGCAAGCAACATATCCTGTCCGGAAACATCACCTGCACTGATATTTAGCTGTGCATCATCTGATTCAGAGCTTTCAACCGGAAGCAATGCCTCGGGATGGAGCTGTCCATATTCCTCCAAAGTCATAGAGTTTTGTTTGTTCATATAGGTTGCAATTCCAACCACGGCAAAGACTGCTATAATTACAACCAGTGCCTTGCCCAGTTTACTTTTGTCTATCAATTTTCATACCTCCAATCGTTCAAAGTATATCATAGTTTCAGGTTTGATATCAACTGATTTCACTTGTAATTCCACAGCGAATTTAGTACAATGAAAGTTAAGCGATTTTGTAGATTTCAGTAAAGGGCAAAGTATGGGAATTATTAAGACGAAGAACTTAATATATGAATATATCAGGCGTGATGATGAGGGAAATGTGGAGGACATCGTGAAGGCGGTGGATGATGTTTCACTTAATATTCATGCCGGGGAATTTATTGCGATTTTAGGGCATAACGGCTCCGGTAAATCTACCTTGGCTAAGCATATGAATGCTATTTTGAATCCTACAGAAGGTACTATTTGGGTAGATGGGAAGGATACTTCCAAGGAGGAAAATGTCTGGGATATTCGTCAGACGGCAGGAATGGTATTTCAAAACCCTGATAACCAGATTATTGGTCAGGTTGTGGAGGAGGATGTAGGCTTCGGTCCGGAAAATATGGGTGTTCCTACAAAGCAGATTTGGGAGCGGGTAGAGGAGAGTCTGAAGGCTGTTGGAATGTATAAATTTTGCAAGTTTTCTCCCAATAAGTTGTCAGGAGGGCAGAAACAGCGTGTATCTATTGCAGGAGTTCTTGCAATGCATCCCAAATGTATTATATTGGATGAGCCTACAGCTATGTTGGATCCAAATGGCCGCAAGGATGTTATTCGTGCGGTGAGGGCTTTAAACGATGTAGAAAAGGTAACCGTTATATTAATTACCCATTATATGGAAGAAACCATTTACGCAGACCGGGTATTTGTCATGGATGGCGGAAAGGTTGCCATGGAAGGAACGCCTAAAGAGATATTTTCCCAGGTGGAAAAGCTTCAGGAGCTGCGTCTGGATGTGCCTCAGGTGACATTGTTGGCGCATGAATTGAGAAAGCAGGGCTTAAAGCTTCCGGCAGGAATTTTAACCACAGGAGAGCTTGTGGAAGCCATGAAGAAGCAGGGCTGCTTATGAGGAGCCTATAAGGAGTCTGCATATGGCGAGCCTATTTTGGAGCATAATGGAAGAAATGCGAAAGCGTGGTTTCAAAGGAGAGGAAGTATAGAGTGTCTATTATTTTGGATCATGTAAATTATATATACGGTGCGGATACGCCACTGGCTGTACATGCGTTGAAGGACATCTGTCTTCAGATTAGGGATGGCGAATTTATTGGAATCATTGGTCATACCGGTTCCGGTAAATCTACTCTCATGCAGCATTTAAATGGATTGGAGAGAGCCACAGAGGGCCATATTTACTACAATGGTCAGGATATCTATGATGATGACTATAATCTGAAGGAGCTTCGCAGCAAAGTCGGATTGGTCTTTCAATATCCCGAGCATCAGCTTTTTGAGGTGGATGTGTTCTCGGATGTATGTTTTGGGCCAAAGAATCTTGGGTTGGACAAAAAGGAAGTGGAGCTTCGGGCATATGACGCCCTTCGAAAGGTCGGATTTCCCAATGAATTGTTTTATCAGTCTCCCTTTGAATTGTCCGGCGGTCAGAAACGCCGTGCGGCTATTGCAGGGGTTCTTGCAATGAAGCCGGAGGTATTGATACTGGACGAGCCCACGGCAGGACTGGACCCCAAGGGGCGCGAGGAGATACTGCAGCAGGTGAAAAAACTGCAACAGGAGACAGGAATGACCATTCTTCTGGTGTCTCACAGTATGGAAGATGTGGCAGAGTATGTTGACCGCATTATTGTAATGAATCAAGGCAGCGTACTTTTTGATGATACTCCCAAGAATGTATTTACCCATTATAAGGAACTGGAGGAGGTTGGCCTTGCAGCCCCCCAGGTCACATATATTTTAAATGAATTGTATGACAGAGGGTTATCTGTGGATACATCTGCAACCACCATCCATGAGGCGGCGGCAGAGATTATGCACGCATTGCAAAAAAAATAGTGTTCGCAGGATAATCCGTAGAAGGCTAAGGAGCTTTATGTTACGAGATATCACTTTAGGTCAATATTATCAAACTGAATCGATTATTCACAAACTGGACCCCAGGGTGAAACTGGGAGGCACGATTCTCTATATTTTTTCACTGTTTTTGTTTGAGAATTTTGCAGGTTATCTGATAGCAGCCCTGTTTTTAGGACTTGTTATCAAATTGTCGAGGGTTCCATTCCGTTTCATGGTAAAGGGAATGAAGGGAATTCTGTTTCTGATGTTGTTTACGGTAGGGCTTAATTTGTTTCTGACTAAGGGAACTCCGGTTGTAAGTATCTGGAAGCTGACCATTACCTGGGAGGGTATCCGGCTGGCAATAACTATGGCAGTGCGTCTTACCCTGCTTATCATAGGCTCTTCTGTGATGACTTTGACAACTACACCCAATAATCTTACGGATGGTATTGAGAAGATGCTCAAACCTTTGAAGGTGATTAAGGTGCCGGTCCATGAGCTTGCCATGATGATGTCTATTGCACTGCGGTTTATTCCGATTCTTTTGGAGGAGACAGATAAGATTATGAAGGCCCAGATTGCCCGTGGAGCGGATTTTGAGAGTGGTAATCTCTTTAAGAAGGCTAAGGCTATGGTGCCCTTGCTGGTGCCGTTGTTTATCTCGGCGTTTCGAAGAGCCAATGACCTTGCCATGGCGATGGAGGCACGTTGCTACAGAGGGGGCGAGGGCCGTACCAAGATGAAGCCGCTTATTTATAAGAAATGTGATTATATAGGTTATGCTGTGCTTGTGGTATATCTGGTGGTTAGCATATTTGTGGGGAGGATTGTTTTATGAGCTTAAAACGAATTCGCCTTACGGTTGCTTATGACGGAACAAACTACTGTGGTTGGCAGATACAAAATAATGGTATTACGATAGAAAGTGAATTAAACAGATGTCTGACAGAGCTTTTTAAAGAAGATATCAAGGTAATCGGTGCGAGCCGCACAGATTCCGGTGTACATGCACTGGGAAACATTGCTGTTTTTGACACACAGGCAAGAATGCCGGCAGAGAAGGTGTCTTATGCCTTGAATCAGAGATTGCCGGAGGATATTCGGATTCAGGCTTCCGAGGAGGTTGCACCGGACTGGCACCCAAGGCATTGTAACAGTCGCAAGACTTATGAGTATCGCATTTATCGTGGACAGTTTCCCATGCCGGTAAAGCGTCTTTATTCTTATTTTACTTATCATGAATTGAATGTGGAGCAGATGCGCAGGGCGGCTGCTTATCTTGTGGGTGAGCATGACTTCAAAAGCTTTTGTCAGACCGGTGCCCAGGTGGAGACCACTGTGCGGACAATTTATGCGCTGGAGGTTGAGGAACAGGGACCGGATGTGGTTATTCGTGTCTGCGGCAATGGTTTTCTTTACAATATGGTGCGTATTATTGCAGGGACATTATTGGAAGTGGGACAGGGCAGGAGAAAACCAGAGTCCATGGAAGAGGTGCTTTTAGCCTGCGACAGACAAAATGCCGGGCCAACGGCTCCGGCACATGGATTGATGCTTATG
This sequence comes from uncultured Acetatifactor sp., assembly GCA_964403595.1. Classification (GTDB taxonomy): domain Bacteria; phylum Bacillota; class Clostridia; order Lachnospirales; family Lachnospiraceae; genus Acetatifactor. Next base: position 8,115 of record CAYOGM010000118.1, read on the forward strand.
AAATACGAATTCCTGTAACATACCTACAGAAAAAATGCACCAAATATTGTATTTTGCTCTTGACAGCGAAACTTTCGTATCATATAATATAAAACTGTGTGACAGTGTTTAGAAATACGGAGTCAAAGCCCCGACGACGTATTTTGAATAAAGAACTACATTGCATCAGAAACCGTTTTGTAAGCCCATGGGAGGTGGCCGGACATCCGCCAAGCATGAGTGAGCGAGACAAATTTGCAAAAGTATTATGGAGGAAACATCATGAAAACATTTATGGCTAGTCCGGCTACAATCGATAGAAAATGGTATGTAGTAGACGCTACAGGCATGACTCTTGGCCGTTTGGCTTCTGAGGTTGCCAAGGTTTTGAGAGGTAAGAACAAGCCTATCTTTACCCCCCACATCGATACCGGAGATTATGTAATCGTTATCAACGCAGAGAAGATTAAGGTAACCGGTAAGAAGATGGATCAGAAGATTTACTATCATCACTCTGATTACGTAGGTGGTATGAAAGAGACCACTCTGAAGGAGAAGCTTGCTAAGAAGCCTGAAGAGGTTATCGAGCTGGCAGTTAAGGGAATGCTTCCCAAGGGACCTTTAGGAAGACAGATGTACACCAAGTTGCACGTTTATGCAGGATCTGAGCACAATCATGCTGCACAGAAGCCTGAAGTGCTGACATTCTAAGGGACTGGAAGGAGGAGAATAAATCATGGCTAAGACAGAGAGATACTACGGTACAGGTAGAAGAAAGAAAG
>CAYOGM010000119.1:0-8835 GCA_964403595.1 uncultured Acetatifactor sp.
CGCCTCTTGTGGACGAGCTGGCGGCATATTACAAAGTGAAGCCGGAGCAGGTGTTTGTGGGTGTAGGTTCTGATGATGTTATATCCATGGCGTTCATGACCTTTTTTAACAGTGATAAGCCCATTTTATTTCCGGATGTAACTTATTCCTTTTATGATGTATGGGCAGAGTTGCACAAGATTCCTTATAAGACCTGTGCGTTGGATGAGAATTGGCACATTTGTCCTGAGGATTATAAGCAGGAAAACGGCGGTATTATTTTCCCCAATCCCAATGCGCCTACCGGTCTGATGGAGGATTTGAGTGTTGTTGAGGAGATTCTGGAAGCTAACCGTGATGTGGTGGTGATGGTGGACGAGGCGTATGTTGATTTTGGTGGAGTAAGTGCGCTTCCTCTGCTTGAAAAATATGATAATCTTCTTGTGGTACAGACCTTCTCCAAGTCTAGAGCAATGGCGGGACTTCGAATCGGATTCTGTATCGGTAATGAGAAATTGATTCAGTATCTGAATGATGTGAAGTTCTCCTTTAATTCCTATACCATGAATTACCCTTCTCAGGTGATGGGAGCGGAGGCTGTACGTGATGATGCTTACTTTAAAGAGGTTACCGGTAAGATTGTGAATACCAGAGAGCGTGTGAAGGAGGAATTGCGCAAGCTGGGATTTTCCTTCCCGGATTCCAAGACCAACTTTATCTTTGCTACTCATGAAAGTGTTCCGGCGGAGGAAATTTTCCTGGCATTGCGAGAGAAGGATATTTATGTTCGTCACTGGAACAAGCCCCGTATTAGTAATTACTTGAGAATTACGGTTGGTACAGATGCGGAGATGGATAGTCTGCTTGCGTTTTTGAAGCAGTATCTGGCACAGCGCAGTTAAGGATAGTTTGTATCGGAAGGATAAGTTTTGAAAACAATGATGAGGTGACAAACGCTATGGGTGCATATGGCGATTTTGCATATGTGTATGATGAATTTATGGACGCCACTCCTTATGAGGAGTGGTGTGCTTTGCTTGTGGAGTTAATTGATAAATATGGTGTGTCTAAGCCGGTAGGAAGAGATTGTGCCATTGAGCCGGATGAGACGGACGATATGGATATAGAAGCTGAGGCGGTTCAAGGTGAGGAATGCACAGAGGATGCCTTGGAGTCCGAACGCAATCTGGTGGTGGATTTGGGCTGTGGAACAGGAACCCTTACGGAGCTTTTGTATGACAGGGGCTACGATATGATTGGTGTGGACAATGCGCCGGATATGTTGGAAATTGCCATGGAAAAGCGCGCGGAGAGCGGTTCGCAGATTCTGTATCTTTTGCAGGATATGCGGGAGTTGGAGCTGTACAGTACCGTGGGTACGGTAGTGAGTGTGTGTGATTCCGTGAATTACATTCTGGAAGAGGAAGAACTTCTGGAAGTATTTAAATTAGTGAATAACTATCTCTATCCGGGTGGGTTATTTATATTTGATTTTAATACGGACTATAAGTATCGGGAGGTAATCGGTGATACTACGATTGCCGAGAACCGGGAAGATTGTAGTTTTATCTGGGAAAATTATTATGACGAAGAAAGTCATTTGAATGAATATGATGTGACGGTTTTTGTGCAGGAGGAAGGGGAATTGTTTCGGCGGTTCACTGAGAATCATGTGCAGAGAGGGTATACTGTGGAGCAGATGAAAGAGTTGGTGACACAGGCGGGAATGGAGCTTGTGGAGGTGCTGGATGCAGACACTCATGGACAGGTGACTGTGGAGAGTGAGCGAATATATATTGTGGCAAGAGAGGTACAAAAATGAGTGATTATATAGTAAGAGCAACAGCAGCGAATGCACAGATTCGAGCTTTTGCATGTACAACAAAAGAGCTGGTGGAGGTGGCAAGAGCTGCCCATAATACCAGTCCTGTGGTTACAGCCGGTCTGGGACGTTTGCTCAGTGCAGGTGCCATGATGGGCAGTATGCTTAAGGGTGATAACGATATTCTGACTTTGCAGATAAAGGGTGATGGGCCTGTAAATGGAATCACTGTAACTGCGGATTCCAAGGGTAATGTAAAGGGTTATGCCAATGTGCCTGATGTGATTCTTCCCGCCAATGCCATAGGTAAGCTGGATGTGGGCGGCTCTGTAGGAACGGGATATTTGCGTGTGATTAAGGATATGGGCTTGAAGGAGCCCTATGTTGGTCAGACCGAGCTTCAGACCGGTGAGATTGCAGAAGATTTGACATATTACTTTGCTGTGTCTGAACAGGTGCCTTCCTGTGTGGGTCTGGGCGTGCTTATGGAACGTGATAACACAGTGCGTCAGGCAGGTGGATTTATTGTGCAGCTTATGCCTTTTGCAACGGAGGAAGTGATTAACCGTCTGGAGGAGAATTTGCAGAAGATTGCTTCTGTAACTACTATGCTTGATGCGGGAAATACGCCGGAACAGATGTTGGAGCTGGTGTTGGAAGGTTTGGAGCCTGAAGTACTGGATACCATGCCCTGTGCATTTTACTGCAATTGTGACAAGCCCCGTGTGGAAAAAGCACTGATTGGTATCGGCAAGAAGGATTTGCAGGAGATGATTGACGAGGGCAAGGAGATTGAAGTGAATTGCCATTTCTGCAATCGCAATTATGTGTTCTCTGTAGAGGAGCTTAAGGCGTTGTATAAGCGCTCCAGATAGGAGAGGGTATTGTGAAATATACATCAAAAGAGGATGAGCCTATAGGTTTAACGCTTATGATTTTCTTTAACAATTAAAAGGAGAATGGGGTATGGCGGGTTACGAAAGAGAAAAATCTTACATGTTAGCAATTCCGAAGTACGAGGAGGAATTGAAGGATATTCAACTGGTAATGTCCAGAATCAAAAATGCAACGGAGTTTACCGTACTGAATATGGGGATTGATGAGGAAGGTTTTCCGGTAAATGAAATTGAGTATCAGGGAGAAAATTACAAATTTGAAATTTATCCTGAACCATATCAGATTCCTGAGATGTTTCGTGTACAGCATTTCTTTCAGGATGTAGATGTGGAGGAGATTGACAAGCAGAGCACGGGACTGATTGTGGCTATGGAATTCTCGGATGAGTTTCTGGAGTCCTATCATTTGCAGTTAAAGATTATCAACACTATTTTCCCGGAGACGCTGGCAATTCTTGATTATAGTGCGGAGAAGATTTTGTCCGGTGTGTGGGCGGCTTATGCAGCAAAGAGCAGTATTCCTCCTGCACCGCGATATCTTTTTACAACACAGGCAGTGTATGATGGAGAGGATGATGTGTGGCTTCATACCCATGGTTTGAACAGATGCGGTCTTATGGAGCTTGAGGTTATTAATTCTACCAAGGACACTTCTGACAATCATTATCATGTGATGGAGGCGGTGGCTTCCAGACTGATTGATGAGCCGGATGCTTTTGAGGATGATGGATTTATGTATGTGGCTCGTCTTAGCAACAATCAGCCTGTTGTGGTTACCTGGGTGCCTTGGGAGGATGCTATGGATACAGTTCGTGAGGGCAGTATTGGCGGACCGGCTGACAGAACAGATGAGGGTGGTCATAACGGATATACTGGAAGCATTTTTGTATATGTGTCCCCGGAGGATATGGAAAATGGACGATACACTCATTTGTCTGTATATGATGAGTTGCTTGAAGACAATCCCATGTTTATGTTGACCAATGAGGAAACCGCACGGGAGAAGGCTTTGGCTATAGAACGTGTAGAGTATATGAAGAAGGCATTTGCAACTTGTGCAAAAGCGGTGCTGATAAAGGTTGGCCTCATGGTGGATGAGGAGTACAAGGATGATACAAATGAACGAGAACATATCTGGTTTGAACTCAAGAGTGTGGGAGAGGATTCTTTTACCGCGGAGTTGACGCAGGAACCTTATATGGTCAGCGGTATGCATGCGGGAGATGTAGGCACCTATCCCTATGAAGATATTACGGATTGGATTGTGTTTACAGAAGAAGGCCGGATAACGCCGGATGATGTATATTTGTTGGGGGAAATTTAGAATATTAGTAATCTAAAATATTGGTACAGGAAGGGCAGGTAATCAGTTTGGTTATCTGCCCTTGTCTATTTGTGGCGTTAGAAAACTTGCAGAGCGTGTTTACTATGGTTTGTCGGCATAGTCCGGGGCAGTAACGTAAGTGCGAAGCGGCTGGATTTTGGAGACGATGGTGAAATTTCGCAATGTTAGGATTGGGCATATACAGAAAAATCTAAGCGCAGTGCCCAAAAGCCACTCTGTTTCTTGGTAAAAAACACAGGTTACAGGAGCTCATGGGCATATGCGAAAAAATTCCTTGAAAATGCCCAGATTCTTCCTATATTTTGGGCAGCAGAGCTCGTTTTTTTCTGCATCTGCCCATGGAGCCTCTATAAAATGTGATTATTCATGGAAAAAGTACTGATTTTGGGCATTTTGAAGCAAAAAATTTGTATATGCCCAAATCGGCTAGATGATGAAATATTTTTTTAATCCTTGGATGCAAAATGGTCATCACTTGGATAACACTCAGGTTGTGACTCGGCATGTCAGCTTTGGGTCAACTTTTTGTTGTAAAATGATATTATTGCTTGATTTATTGCGTAGGGTGTAGTAATATAATATAGAATAGTAAGTTGGAAAATGATACTAAGTAGAGGGCTGTGGTGCTACGGTTCATATTTTGGAATGTAAGAAGTTTCTAATCAGACGATAAATGGAAGGAAGTATAAATATATGGAATACCACATAGAAGGAAATGAGTTAATAATCAAGGGGTTGTTCTCGGAAAAGAGATATGATTTTCGGGAGCTGACAAAAGTAAGCTATGCAAAGGAGCTTTGTGTTTACAAGGAAGACAAGTGCATTTTAAAAGAGAAGGATGTGAATAAAAGGGTAATTTATGCCATGGATATACTCCATTTGGCTGTGAAAAACAATCTGATTATTGAAGACCAGGAATGGTTTAATGATGAGATTGCTGTAGAGGATGTATATAGTTACAGTATGTCCGTACAGGAAAAGATAAAAGCAGAGTACTACGACTATGTAAAACGCGAGCTGGGTGAAGAATATGAATTGGTCGTTTCTACAGATTCGACGCCCTACCATGTCGTAGTGTTTGTTGATATATATCGAAATGGTGAGAAGGTGTATATAAAGGATGAGCAGGAATGGATTTGGTGCACATACTGGTTGAATGGAAATAAGGATTTACATTTAAGCTTTTTTGAACTGGTGATGCCTACCTATATAGATGTGCGAAAGCAGGACTTCAGACTGACAAAGCTGGTCGATTTGCATTACGATATGGAGGATATAGAGGACCAAATCCAGTCTATGAAGCAATCGGGAGCTGTTACGGTGAGTAGTCTGATTAGATAAAGGAGCAAAATATCATGAGCGAAAAAATTCAATTTCAATCCAAATGGTAAGGGAGGATAAGTTATGTTTGATGAGATTTTTGGAGAAGTGGTATTTGATTATGGTTATGTTGCTAAGAAGGAAATTACCTTTTTTGGAAACACTCAGGAAGTAGAAGTTCGTATTGGGGGCGAAGAGGGTGAGGAGATTGCACAGGCTCAACGTGATGCATATGAAGCTTTAATGAAGAACTGGGAGGAAATTCAGCATAAGGTAGCTGATGCAATTCTGGAATATTACAATGAGGATGAGAAAGGGTCCTATGGGCCGGATGATGAGGAAGAGTTCGCTGAATGGTGGCCGGATATTGATAGTGAAGAGGAACTGGTTCAGAAAATTCATCTGGATGCTATTATCATTCAAGAAGAATTTTTAATGGAAATGAATGGTGAAAATCCGGTTTATCTATTGTTTGACCGTGACTGGGGTGGAGAAGATTTGGATGATAATGGTGTTGCTGTTTTGATTGAAGACGGGGAAGTGAGTGAAGTTGGCTATAAAGACATGGCATTTTAAAACAGGTAAAGCAGATAAAGTGTTTGAAGAGCAAATGAAGCAATTAAAGCAGGGCAAATATGTTGCTGAAAAAATGTGAGATTGATGGAGGAGCAGAAAATGTATATTGAAAATTATTGGGGAAATTATATCGGGGGCACAGACGAGAGTTTGATTTTGTTGGATTATCTTGCAAATAAGCAGAAGGAAGAAATTTCTTTGGGCGAGATTATTTCGGACTCTGGGCTTGACAAGCTGGACTCTTTTAGGAACACAGATGTGGAACTTGCATTGATATTTGAGGAAGATTTTGAAGCAGAAATTCACTATGCAATAAACCTTATTACAGACCTTGCTGCGTTACTGCTTGAATGCAAGATGAACGGAAGTATTAGTATTCAGGAATTGAATGAGATGTGTGAGGAAGAGTGTAATATTTGTATTACAGCAACCAAGGAAGAGCATGAAATGATGAATAAGGCTCTTGCAGATTTTGTGGCAGAGCCCCTTTCTTATGATTTGTGCGAGATGGTAGATGAGGAAGATATGCGGGAAATGGCAGCTGTTTGCGAAGAGTTGAGGAAAGAATTATATGAGGGATGATTGACTGAAAAAGCGAAGTGGTCCACAAGTGTATCGGAACAATTTAACTATACGCAATTCATCTATGATCGTTATGGAGTTACGTTTTCTGAATTGAAGAAATGGGAGAAAAAGAATGAAAAAATTTGATGAAAATTACGAATTGCTTGCAGCTATGTATCGGGATGGATATTTTCCGGATTTTTTGGTGGATAAAATTAAAGTGTTTATACAGAAGGTTATTGCTCTTCTGGAAACGGAAGAAAAAGATTTGGAAATAATACAGGATAAGTTTGATGAAATGACGCTGGCTATCAATGATTTACAAGAGGAATTTGAAGAGAACGACAGTGAGCTGGAAACAGTAGCCAGAGACAGTATCGGTGAGACAATTGATTATATTTTACAGTGGTTCGACATTGATATTGATGTAGAAGATGCCATTGGAGAGCGGGATTGGTAAAATATTGATTTAAAGATATAATTGATTTGCTTGATAAGGAGCCTGACAAGATGCTGAACAGTATGGAGAATATTGACTTTAATCCGGAGGGAACGATTGTGATTAGTTTTGGAAAAGAAAATGAAGAAATAAGTTCAGCACCTTTTCTTGTTAAAACCATAGAAGAAATGGATAATGAGATAAAGTTTGTTGTTGCTTTGCCGGTATCAGGTGAAAAGGGTGATATTAACGATACGGGAAATTCAGTAATAAATGATATATTAAGTGAGTGCGTCCCCATATATCCGGACGAAGACAACTTGTACGAAATTGTGTTTGAGAACTATGTGTTTCATATGACCAGAAATGAGTCCTATACCTGTTGGGATGATTATGAAATACGAAATGGCAAGTATTTTATAATTTTTGACCAGTCAAGATTGATGGACTGTTTGCCGCAATTAGTAACACTGGGAATCGTTGAATCATATTTCCCAAAGGGATGGAAACATTATGGTATCTATTGTGAAAATCATATTATAGATGTGATTGCAGCAGGGGAGCCAAAGATTAAGAAGTGTATAGTTGAGAATGTAAAATAAAAGAAGGTTGTAAATAAGTACAAGGAACGATACGGAGGAAGCGATTAATTTGTTTCTTTAAAAACTTATTTGGGAAGTCTCCCCAAACACAGGATAATCAAATTACATTGAATTTAGTTGATAACGGATTTGTGATAAATGGCCACGAATTTGCATTTCCGGCAAGAGCATCGGAACTGGTTAAAGTATTGGGCGAACCACGAATTGTTGCGGATCAGTGTGACGATAAGTTGAGGGAAATTCGTTGTGAAAAATATGGATTTGATATAGATACGTTTCATCCATGGGATTATTATTGGGATGAGCTGGGGCTTTTGGCGAGTACTTATGATCATGAAACAGTTCATAAGTTCTCAATAAGTTTGAATCCATCAAAGTATCCGTTTCCCATGCCCAAAGAATGTTTTACAGGAACGCTTCTTGTGCATGGCAATCATTGGCATGATGAAATAATAAAGAGTAGAGGCGGTTCGCTGCAATTTGACAGATGTTTTGCGTCGGTTCATTCAAATGGCAAAATAAAGAAAGAAAAATCAATATTTCATTTAGAGTTCGGGCTAAAAAGTAAAGAGAAACTGGTGTTTTTTGAGCAAACAGATGAAGTGCAAAAGGCGTTAGAGCTCTGTAAGCCGGAGTCGGCTGATAGTCAGAAAGCAGAGCAGGAATCAGAAAATTCCAGCATCTATATTATGGGAAAATACTGGAACCATTATATTGGAGACTCGGATGACAGCCTGTCTTTGATTGAGTATTTGGCAGATAAAAAGAGGAAGAAAATCAAGTTGAAGGATGTATTTTCGGACCTTGGTTTTGATAGGAAGGATTTTGATTTTCGTAAGCCTAAGGACTCGCCTGTAGTATCTTTGAGAGATGGAATGGAAATAGATTTCCGGTATGCAATTCAGGTTCTCTGCGACCTGGCGGCGATTCTTTTGGAATGTAAGCGGAGTGGCTCGGTTGATTTGCAGGAATTAAGCGGAGGGGCATTGGAAAAGGATAAGGTGCCTGTTTCGCTTATATCCACAAAAGAAGAGGATAAGCTATTGTTGGAGGTTTTGGCTGATTTTTGTAAAGCCCCAATGGATTATGATCTGAGTGAAATGTGCGCAAAAGAAGAGATGGAAGAAATGGCGGTCATTTGTGAAGAACTCAGGAAGGAACTTCTGAATTAGAGTAATGGACTTAACGAAGATGCTTCTGATGAAGAGATTTTTCAAAAGATAATTAAAGAGAGGACGTTGAAATGAAAGAACAATTTTTGGCCCAGGAAGCAATAAAGGCAGGCAAAAAGA
>CAYOGM010000120.1:0-8804 GCA_964403595.1 uncultured Acetatifactor sp.
GACATATGGTTCTCGTGTCCGCAGAGAGAATAGGTCTTGGAGTGATTCATCACATCCACAAGCAGATACAAATCTGTACCACGAACGGATTCATTGATAACACCTTTTGCCTCACCGGAACCAAAACGAGGAACCTTGGTGTCTAAAAGATAGGTATCTCTCATATAGCCGGAAAATGCCAAAGACTCTTTGTGCTCGCTCTCTCTTTCTGCTCTCCATTTTACAAGGAAGCCATCAACTGTTTCTCCCAGTTCCCGACAGCCGTCCATTGCAATGATGCCCAGAGAGCCAACAGGTATTGTCTCCAAATTACGCTTTTCTTCGCGGTTTCCCATGAAAAAATATCCTCACTTTCTGAATTATAACATAATATATAAAATATATTGGATCCCAAATAATGGTGGAAAAAGTAAACTTTTGAGTTAACCTTTTCCTGCTCGTTTTTTGTGCATACGAATATCCGGACCGGTCAGCTTACATAAGGTAAAATTGCTGGTAATCCGGGAAAATACTCTGTCGGAGTAGCGATCCCGCAATTCCTCCAGAGACAGATTCGTTGAAATAATGGTGGCCTTCCTGCGCAAATGTCTTTCATTCAAACAGGAAAAAAGCTGGGAAGCGACAAAGGAGTTGGTTACCTCTGTGCCTAAATCGTCCAGTATCACCAATTCGCAATTATAAAGGTCTTCGCAGAAATTGTAAAGACTTTCTTTTGCTTTTGCATCAAAAGTATATCTGGCAAGTGTGTCAAAGAGTGCCGAGCTGCTAAAATAAATAACGGAATGACCGGCACTTAAGAGTTCACCGGCTACACAGCCGGACAAGAAACTTTTGCCGGTACCTACTGTACCATAAAAGAAGAGATTGCGGTAGTCCTCGTTAAATTTATCTGCAAAATCGTGACAGATTTTTACAGCCCCTTGAAAACGCTCTAAATCATCTCCCTGATAGTATTCATAGGAAAGAGTTGAAAAATTCTCTCGAGAGAGCAATTCCTGAATATTGGATTGCTCGTAGAGAATGGAAAGTTCCTGCTGTCTGAGACAGTGACATTTTTCTTTGGTAAGGTCTTCGGTGTTGATATATCCGGTATCCCGGCAATCGGGACAGGTGAAGACAGGTTCCAGATAATCTGTTGCGAAGCCACCGGCTGCCAGAAGCTTCTTTTTCCGGAGGCTGATTTGCTCGATTGCGTCATGTAGAGCCGTCAATGCGCTTTCGTCACCATCTAAGAGACATTTGGCCTTGGCAATGGAAACACTGCTCACCTCCAGCTCCAGCTGACGATACTCGGGAATACGGTTATAAACCTCTTCCCTGCGTTTTTCGAGAATATGACGGTTGTCATCTCTCGTCTGTTCATAGCCTCTCATAATGGACTCATATTGCTGATTGCTCAGTGCCATGACAGTCTCCTTTCGGCATTAGTTACTTAAAAGTTCTTTCTCCAGCGCGTCAAAATCGTAGTTGTTTTGCTGGGAAAAGTTGTTGAATTTATTATTGGCAGCAGGCTTGGCTACTGTTTTCTTGCGATGGTAAAGCTCGTCTATTTTGTGGATGTCTGCTTTGTGGCGTACATTCTCCTGCCGCCAGCTGCTTAAGATGCTCTCCGCATATTCCAGACGGTGACGGTCAGTAGCCATTACAGTGCGTTCGCAGGCCTCCAGAATGATATCCATATCAAAGCCATATTCTCCGGTCCAGCGGGTGATGTACTCTGCCTCCTTGGCAGTAGGGGAGTTGTTTTTACCCAGTGCATTCATGATAGCATAGACGTTCTTATCGTATTTGGTAGAGAATTTACGGGCCTGTTTAGGGGTGGTAACGCCGTTTTCAGCCCAATTGACTGCAACCTTTTCAATATATTTGAAATCCTTCTTGCCTCGGTCCACACAATATGCAATCAGATGGTCAATCAAATCCTCAGAGAAATTCAGTACATCTGTGAAGAACAGAATAGACTTCATCTCTGCGGGAGTCAGGGGACGGCCTATGTAGGATTCGGCAATAAAGAGAATCTGGGCAGTCTCCTCACGGTCCTTAAATTCTCTAAGCTGTGCCGTGGAATAGGATGGCTTCTCATAAGAAAGCTTTTCATAAGAAGGCTTTTCATTTTCGCAAACAGGGGTCTCATATACCGTTTGGGCAATTGTTTGATTTATGGATGTAGCAGGAGTGCTGTCGCTTTCCACAAACATTGCCAAGGATTGTGAGGTGGAGGAAGCGTTTGAAACGGTCTGTGCCTCCAAATCCTTAAAATGTATACCTACAGGGATACCTGTAGCGTCATAATCTAAAGATAATAAGCCCTTTTTCTCCCAGTATTTGAGCGCACGAATAATATCCTTTTCAGGATAATTAAACTTGTCCGCCATGTCAGACACACTGGTAGCCTGTCCGGCACCCAGCATGCGGGTAAGAAAAAGATACACCTTCACCTGTGCGGCGTTGGCGTCAGGCATAAATTCATCTATAAAACGGTTGGAAATTGCCGTGGAATTCGTATTAGAATCTTTGTAAATCGTTAAGCGTGCCATATCATAGAACCTTCTCTCATCAAAGTATTTTAGAGTATAGCACAAGGTTTTCAAAAATGAAATAGTCAAATTCCCGAAACCCTGAAGGGTTCGAAAACATATACAAAATGTGGATAATGTGGATAATGTGTATAATCGAAATTTGGAGATTAAATAATCGCTCGATTATAATAGTTTTGACAAAATTTGCTATCCACAATAAAAAAATAAATATCCACAAGGAAGAAGTTGTTGAGAATGTTCCTCACTTGTGGATATTGTGGAAAATTAAATTCCTAATAAATTTTCGCCGATTTTCAGTACATCTCCGGCTCCCATAGTTATCAACAAATCGCCGTTTGTGCAATTTTCCAAAAGAAAATTTTCAATTTCGTCAAAAGTGGGGAAGTAATGGCAAGTGCCTCCCAATTCTTGAATTTTCTTTTGGAGGGTCTGGGAGCTGATGCCCAGATTGTCGGTTTCACGGGCGGCATAAATATCTGCCAGTACTACATTATCCGCTACAGCCAAGGCTTTGGCAAAATCGTCCAGGAAGGCTTTGGTGCGGGTGTAGGTGTGGGGTTGGAAAACACACCAAAGAGTCTTGTGAGGATAATTTTGCGCTGCATTTAAAGTTGCAGTAATTTCTGTGGGATGGTGTGCATAATCATCTATTATGGTCACGCCACCGATGGTCCCCTTATACTGGAAACGTCTGTCCGTACCGGTATAATCCGATAAGGCTTTGACTGTAATATCGCTTTCAATCTGCATATAATCAGCCAGCGCCAAAGCTGCCAGGGAATTGCTTACATTATGGGCACCGGTAACGCCCAGGGACAATTTACGGACAGGCTCAATTCCTGCAAGACCGGTATGAGCCTGAAAGGAGGGATGCCCCATGGAATCATAAGCAATATCGCTGGGATAGTAATCTGCGTCGGTGTTTGTCATGGAATAAGTAAGTATTTTGCAGGAAAGGCCGTCTGTAATCTCCTGATAGTCGGGGATGTCTGCATTGATAATCAGGCATCCGTCAGCAGGCAAAAGCTTTGCAAATTCCCGGAAGGAGTTGCGTATATCGGCCAAATCCTTGAAAAAGTCCAAATGGTCTTCTTCAATGTTAAGAATAATTCCAATGGTAGGCAGGAAACTCAAGAAGCTGTTAGTGTATTCACAGGCTTCCGTCACGAAACAGTTTTTGCCGCCTACACGGATATTGCCACCGATGCTTTTATAGATACCGCCAATGGACAAAGTAGGGTCTGTGTCGGCCTGCAAAAGAATTTCGCTGACCATGGAGGTGGTGGTAGTCTTACCATGAGTGCCGCTGACCGCGATGGAAGTTTTATAGTTGCGCATCAGCTGCCCCAAAAGCTCGGCTCTTGATAAATAAGGAATCTTTTGTTCCATGGTGGCGATATATTCCGGATTATCTTTACGGATGGCACTGGTGAACACTACACAGTCAATGTCGGGGGTGATATTCTCGGCGCGCTGACCATAGAAAACTTTAATTCCCTTTGCCTCAAGACTTTCGGTGAGGGTGCTTTTGCTCCGGTCTGAGCCGGATACTTGAAAGCCTGCGTCTGACAAAATCTCGGCGAGGCCACTCATGCTGATTCCTCCGATTCCGGCAAAATACACGGAGGAAGGATTGGCAAAATCAATTTTATACATAATGATATCCTTTCAGAATATGTAGTTCCATAAATAATAGTATATGCAATACATTCTCTATTATAAACACTTCTGCGAAAAAAAACAATTGATATACCACCATGAAAATGTAGATAATTATAAAGGCAGCAGGAAATTGTATGTAAATATGGTAAAAATATACAAAATATCAATAAAAAACAAAATTTACTTGGCAATTTATATTCACTTCCCATAGGAAGTGTGTTATAATGGTATTGCCGTTAGATTGCAATAATGGCAAATGGGCAGGAAGAGGTGATGACATGGTTAAAAAAGAGATGATAGCAATGCTGTTGGCAGGTGGTCAGGGAAGTCGGCTGGGAGTGCTTACTTCCAAAGTGGCCAAGCCTGCGGTGGCTTTTGGTGGAAAATATCGTATAATTGATTTCCCTTTATCAAACTGTATTAATTCAGGTGTGGATACCGTTGGTGTGCTGACTCAGTATCAACCACTGAGACTGAACACACATATTGGAATTGGTATTCCCTGGGATTTGGACCGTAATATAGGAGGTGTGGCAGTGTTGCCCCCCTATGAGAAGAGTACCAACAGTGAGTGGTATACCGGTACTGCAAATGCAATTTATCAGAACTTGGAATATATGGAAAACTTTAATCCTGAGTATGTTCTGATTCTCTCCGGTGACCACATTTATAAGATGGATTATGAGGTGATGCTGGATTTCCACAAGGAGAATGGTGCGGAGGTTACCATTGCGGTAATGCCCGTTCCCATGGAGGAAGCAAGTCGCTTTGGTATCATGATTGCGGACGAGAACAAGCGTATTACTGAATTTGAGGAGAAGCCGGAGCATCCCAGAAGTAATCTCGCCAGCATGGGTATTTATATTTTTAACTGGCAGACATTGAAGCAGGCACTGGTGGACATGGCGAACCAGCCGGCATTGGATTTTGGTAAACATGTGATTCCTTATTGCCATGACAAGGGAGCACCCCTGTATGCCTATGAATTTACCGGATATTGGAAGGATGTAGGAACCTTGAATTCCTATTGGGAAGCCAATATGGAGTTGATTGATATTGTACCCGAGTTTAATTTGTATGAGGAGTACTGGAAGATATACACCAAGAGCGAAATCCAGCCCCCTCAGTATTTTTCTGCGGACAGTGTAGTTGAACGCAGTATTGTAGGTGAGGGTACCAATATATATGGTGAGGTGTACAATTCTGTCATTGGTTGTGGTGTCACAATCGGCAAAGGTACAGTGGTTCGCGATTCCATTATTATGAATGAGACCAATATTGGTGAGGGTTGTGAATTGAACAAGGCTATTGTGGCAGAGAATGTCCGTATTGGTAATCAGGTGAAGCTGGGCGTGGGCGAGGAGACCGACAATGATACCGCACCTCATATTTATAATCACGGAATCGTGACAGTGGGAGAAAAGAGTGTAATTCCCGATGGTGTGGCGGTAGGCAAGAATTCAGTAATCTTCGGCACAACAGATGCTTCTGATTATGCAGATATGCAGCTTGCAAGCGGCAAAACATTGATTAAGGCAGGTGAATAGCAGTGAGAGCAATCGGAATAATTTTAGCGGGTGGAAATAACCACAGGATGAAGGAACTTTCTCAAAAGAGAGCTGTCTGTGCAATGCCTATTGCCGGCAGTTATAGAAGTATTGATTTTACCCTGAGTAATATGTCCAATTCTCATATTCATAAGGTTGCAGTGTTTACTCAGTATAATGCCCGTAGTTTAAATGAGCATCTTAATTCCTCCAAGTGGTGGGATTTTGGACGTAAACAGGGTGGTTTATATGTGTTTACTCCTGCTGTGACAGCCAGCAATTCCAACTGGTACAGAGGCACAGCGGATGCTATCTATCAGAATTTAAGTTTCTTAAAGAACAGCCATGAACCCTATGTGGTAATCGCTTCCGGTGATGGCGTGTACAAGATGGATTTTAATAAGGTGGTGGAGTACCACATTGCCAAAAAAGCGGATATTACAGTAGTTTGCCGGGATATGGAGCCGGGTGCACAGATGGAGCGTTTCGGTACTCTGCGCATGAATGAGGAGTGTCGTATTGAGGAGTTTGAGGAGAAGCCTGTCCGTGCCAAAACCAATACTATTTCCTGTGGTATTTATGTAGTACGCAGACGTCTTCTTATTGAGATGATTGAGAAATGTGCAGAGGAAGAGCGTCATGACTTTGTGCGTGACATCCTGATTCGTTACAAGGATTTGAAGCGTATCTATGGATACAAGATTAAGGATTATTGGCGCAACATTGCATCTGTGGAGGATTATTATGCTACCAACATGGATTTCCTCAAGACAGATGTACGCGATTATTTCTTCAAGCAGTATCCGGACATTTACTCCAAAGTGGATGATTTGCCACCGGCAAAGTATAATGTGGGTGCTCAGATTAAAAACAGCCTTGTCTCCAGTGGTTGTATTGTAAATGGTGTGGTAGAGAACTCTGTTGTTTTCAAAAAGAGTTATATTGGCAATAACTGTGTTATCAAGAATTCCATTATTCTGAACGATGTGTACATTGGTGACAATACCTACATTGAGAATTGTATTGTGGAGAGTCATGACACGATTCGTGCAAACTCCCGATTTGTAGGTGAGGATGAAATACAGATTGTAGTGGAACGCAATGAGAGATATGTATTGTAGAAGATTTTATTGCGTAAAGACTAATACGAAAGATTAGTTCAATGGGTTTTAATGGTTGATAAAGGTTAATATACGAAACAGGGGGACATATGTATGGAAATTACAGATGTACGCGTTCGCAGAATTGACAAAGAAAAAAAGATGAAGGCTATTGTATCCATTACGCTGGATGATGAGTTTGTGGTACATGATATCAAAGTTATTGAAGGTGAGAGAGGATTGTTCATAGCAATGCCCAGTAAGGTGACACCTGATGGAGAGTATCGGGACATCGCACATCCTATCAACTCTGCTACCAGAGAGCGGATACAGGGGATTATTCTGGAGGCTTATGAGAAGGCGTTGGACGAGCAGGATGGAGAGGGTGGGCAGTAGTCTGTTTCTTCCGTTGAGACCTAAGCCGTTATGATTACTACAATATCGTACAAATAAAGAAGGAGCTTCATAAAACAGAGGATGTGCCCAGCTGTTTTGTGGAGGCTCCTTAATTTTTTAGTTTTTTGTGATTAAAGAGAAGACTTGTGCGTTTTTGCTTTCCATTACTGCGCCAGCAGGGAGGATGCAGAGGATATCATGCAGAATGTTTTTATGAAGTTGTATCGGTATGAAAAAGATTTTGCAGGAGAAGAGGATTGCAAACGCTGGTTGCTTCGTGTGACGGTGAATGAATGTCACAGCCTGTTTCGCTCATTGTTGGATGTGACCTATGGGATTTCGGGAGAACTGTCCAACCGTGCAAACTGGGGACAGCCGGATATTCATTTAAATGTGGGAGAATTGTTTGATTATCAACAGAAGAATGTGGAAAAAGCTGTTTGGGATGCTGAGACACAGATTGGTGAGATAAAAGTACATTACATCGAGAGTAGAATGTATGTAGTTGCCCCGGACTATGAGCTGACGGATGAAGACCTGAAAATGCTACAAGATGAAAATATTCCCATTGTAACAGGGCTTAAAGCAGGGAAGAAGCCACAACTTAAAACCATTGCATCCTGTTGTTGGACAATGGATGCAATGGTTTTCATATATGCAAGGGTATTGTTTCAAGGAAATGGTGGTCCACATTATTCTGCCCAGTTCATTTCTGCATCAGAAATCCCCAATTTTCGGCATTCTTCGCAGACAACATCCTTTTCAGCTTGATTTCCGATGTGATATTTCAGAACTTTATCTTTGAAAACAATATATTTTATATTGCCGGCTTTAAAATCCACAAACCAATTACCACCTCTGTCAGGGTCAGCCAGCATTACTTTGGCAATTTCATCAGGAAAATGCGGGAGCATGACTGTGTAGGAGATATAACATTGCTGTCGAATCAAGAAACCCACCCCGACACAAATAACATCTTGTATTTTGAGGCAAAAAATGCGACAATATACAAGGCAGAAAGGATGTTGATTATGTATATTATTGTTGGGCTGGGGAATCCCGGTAAAGAATATCAAAATACCCGTCATAATATTGGTTATGATGTCATAGACAAATTAGCAGAGGCAGAAAATATATCTGTTTTGGAGAAAAAGCATAAAGCGATTATTGGCAAGGGCATGGTGGCAGGTCAGAAGTGCATTTTGGCAAAGCCGGTGACCTATATGAATCTGAGCGGCGAGAGCGTGCGGGAGATGCTCGATTACTATAAGGTGGATGAGGAAGACGAATTAATTGTAATTTCCGATGATATCAGTTTGGATGTAGGGCAGCTTCGTGTGCGTAAAAAGGGAAGTGCCGGAGGACACAATGGTCTGAAGAATATTATTGCTCATCTTGGTCATGATAGTTTCATGCGGGTGAAAATGGGAGTAGGAGAGAAGCCCAAGGGCTGGGATTTGGCAGATTATGTGTTGGGCCATTTCTCGGGACCTGAGAGAAAGGTGATGGACGAAGCTGCAGAACGTGCGGTGGAGGCCATTCGTATGATGATTACCGAT
>CAYOGM010000121.1:0-8786 GCA_964403595.1 uncultured Acetatifactor sp.
AACCGGAGGGAACCTATGGATACAAGATTACGCAGGATGTGCGTAAGGTAATTGAGTTGTCTGAATCTACGCTATATCCGGTGCTTCGCAGACTGTTGAAGGATGAATGTCTGGAGGTTTATGATATGGAGTGCGGCGGACGGAACAGACGATATTATAAGGTAACCAGCAGGGGGTGGGCGCAGCTTCAGCTTTACGAGAGTGAGTGGCGTGAATATGCAGCAAAGGTAACCAGTCTCTTTGAGGGGCGGGACAGAAAGGAAACTATATGAACAGAACAGAATTTATGAGACAATTGGAACGTCTTTTACAAAGTATTCCCGAAGCGGAGCGTGCAGAGGCTTTGCAGTATTATAATGACTATTTTGATGATGCCGGTGCAGAGAACGAAAGGGAAGTGATGGATGCGTTGGGGAATCCTGCCAAGGTAGCGGAGAACATTAAACGGGATTTGTATGGTGATGAGGCGGTGCAGAGCAGTGTGAAGCATCCTCCCATGAAATATCAGGATGCCTACAATAACAATCAAAAGAAAGAGAAGAAAAAGGTAGAGGGTGGAATTTTTGCTCACATAGGTGCATGGTATGAGGATTTGCCGGACTGGGGACAGGTGCTGGCGATTATTGGTCTTGTCCTGCTTTCGCCCGTAATTTTGGGAATTGCATCGGGGCTTGTTGGAGCCGTGTTTAGTCTTGCTGCTGCTTGGTTTTCCTTGATTTTTGGATTCGGTGTGGCAGCACTTACTCTGCTGGCAATCCTGTTTGCTTTTGTAATTACCGGAATCATATGTGCTGCAGAGGCACCCTTTGGTGCTTTGGCATTGGCAGGCGTAGGGTTGCTTTGTGGAGGCTTTGGCATTTTATTTTTGATGCTTACAGTGGCAATGGCGGGAGTTGCAACCCCGGCTATTTTCAGAGGGATTACAAGCCTGTGTCGTAATTTGTTCGGCAAGAAGGAGGTGGCAGCATGAAAAAGTTTATGAATACCTGTGGAAGTCTTGCAGTAATCATGATTGTGGCAGGAATTGTAATGGTTGTAGTGTCCGGTGCGGTTAAGGGTCCGGAAGCTCTAAGAGCTATAAAAAGTTATGTTGCCAATGGTATTGAGCAGCTGGACAGTGGTGTGCGTTTTGATGTGGAATCTGATTTGGATTTTCAAGACGGTGTACCCGTACTGGCAGGAGAGTCACAGCAGAGCTTTAACGCTGCAGAAGTTTATAAGCTGGATGCAGAGGTTGGTGCCTGCCAGCTGAATATTCTTCCTTCAGAGGACAAAAACATCTATGTGCATACAGAAGGTGTGGGTAGTTATCAGGGCTACGTAAAGGATGGAACACTTTATTTGAAGGGTATCAGTGCTACCGGTATCGGGGCTGACCTGTCTAAGGGTGATAATGGTATCAATCTGGATGTGCAGCTTTCGGCCTGTAAGCTTACATTATTTATACCCGCAGATTTTTATTTTGAGGAAGTAAAACTGTCTCTTGGCGCAGGAGTTGTTTCCGGTAGTTGTCCATGGGAGGCGGGAACTTTGGAAATAGAACTGGCCGCAGGGGAAATAGAACTTTCTAATGTAGAGGCATCTTCTTTAAATTTGGAGGTTGGAGCAGGCTCATTGACCTATGAAGGCAGTATATTCAAAGAGGCCGATGTGGAATGCGGCATGGGTGATGTAACAATAAAGCTGGATGATTCCCAGATTGATTATAATTATGATGTGGAGGTTGCGGCAGGGGATGTAACCATTGGAAATGAGTCCTTCGGCGGTATTGCCGGTGAGCGCAATATCAATAACAATGCCTCGAAGAATCTTAATGTAGAATGTGCTATGGGAAGTGTAGAAATTGCTTTTGCAAATTAAATTGATTTCACATTAGAAGGGGGTGTTGCACTAGGTAAAATGAACTAGTGCGACACCCCTATTTTCTTACGGCATATTCTTCTTGAAATTCATCTTATCCAGTGCCTGGCCAAGCAGGATAAATAATACACTGCTGAGCAGGGCCTGGGTAATGTTGCCGGGAATACCGGCTAAGGGAGCTGTGAAATTGCCGGTAATCAATGCCTCATAGAGGTAATAGCCGCCCACGCAGAGGAGCCAGGTAGGGACAAGCCCTCCAATATTACGCAGGCAGATGATTTTGGGAGTCTTGCCTGAGAGACATAAAACGGTGGCTGTCTTTATAAGTACAGAAGCGGGGGCCCAGCTGGCATAGCCTGTGAGGCAGTCGGCAAGAAATGCGCCCAGGCCACCAACGGCAGCGGCATAGGGCAGTGGCAGAATGCAGGCTGCCAGATAGATAAAAGCGTCACCTATATGGACATAGCCGGTATGTACGGGAATGTGCAAATAAGCTGTAAATACAAATACAATAGCAACTAAAACGCCTGTCTTAGCCATCAGATTTACACTGTTTTTCTTCATGTCAATCATAGCTCCTTCAAAAAATCTTCAAAACAAATTCCATCCTGCTTGGGCAGGTCTAATTCAGCGGTGCGGCGCAGGGCTTTGGAAATGAAGGTGGCGGCATGCTGTACCGAGCTTGTCATATCCATTCCGTTTACTGCATCGGCAGTAATAATTGAAGAGAAAACATCACCTGTGCCGGCGCGACAGGGGCCGGCCTTGCGGTCAATAACCGAATGGGGTGTTTGCCCTTCCTCGTAAATAAAATTCTCCAAATCATCCCCTCGTTCCAGTCCGGAGATAACGATTTTGCCGGGACCCATCTGACACAGCTGCTCACACACACGGGTCAGTTCGGTATGGGTCATCTCAGGGTTGTAAGAGGTGTTTGTGAGAATACATGCCTCCGTGAGATTGGGAGTCAAAATATCGGCAAAGCCCACCAATTCCTTCATTTGTTGCGCCAAGAGAGGTGAGTAGGAAGGGTAGAGTGCGCCATTATCACCCATCACAGGGTCGATGACGATGATGGTATCAGGGGATTTAAAACGTTCAAAAAAGTGCTTCACAATATTTATCTGTTCAGGAGAACCCAGAAAACCGCTGAGGATACCATTAAATCGTAAATCAAGCTTGGCCCATTCCTCAATGTAAGCATTCATATGCCCGGTAAAATCCGTACAATAGAAGCTCTCATATTCCGTATGGTTGGAAAAAATAGAAGTGGGCAAGGGACAACATTGTATTTTTAAAGCGGATATAATAGGCAGTGAAACGGCAATGGAACATCTGCCAAATCCGCTAAAATCATTAATTACAGCTATTTTTTTCTGACGGTTGTGTGACATTTCAATCAACCTCCTTCATTAAAACGATAGACAAAGTGTATAGCAAAAGTGGAGTGGTAAAAAGAGCCAGAATAAGTTTTTTTGACCAAACCAGTTGTTTGCATTTCTTTACACTTAATCAAGGATATGCTAAAATGTTCGCGAAAAGGAGTGAAAATATGTTAAATGTCCTAAAACAGATTGGTAAGAGTATATGTTATGTGGGAGTGTACTTTGGGCTACAGTTGGTTATATATGACGCCACAATGTCAATGACTACTCCCACCATTGTGTTTGCAGGAGTACTGGCACTTTTGATTTTGTGGTGGTCATTTAAAATACGCAAAAAGAAGTTTATGGAGGAGACCAGGCTTAAACTATTTGATGTCAAATTCTGGCCGGCGATTCTGCTGGGCTCAGTGGGGCTTTGTCTGTTTGTCAATTTTGGTATGCAGTTGCTTCCCATTCCGGAGGATGTGTTGACAGAGTATGCTGAGGCTTCAGAAAGCTTAATGGAGGGTCCATTTTTCATGTTGTTTTTATCCAATGTGGTCATGGCTCCTTTGATAGAAGAAATTCTGTTCCGCGGGCTTGTATTCACACGTTTGCAGAGAGCAATGCCCGTGTGGGCAGCACTGTTTCTCAGTTCCGTTTTCTTTGGACTTATGCATGGACAAATTCTTTGGGTATGCTATACTACTCTGGTGGGAATGATGCTGTGTTTTGTGGCATGGAAAACCGATTCTACATTGGCTCCCATGTTCATGCACTTTGTCTTTAATCTTTTCGGCACCTGTATGGGATATTTTGTAGAAGCTGTATCCGGAATGACCAGCTTAATTTTGACAGTTGGAGGTATTTTGTGTCTGGCTGTGACAATAGGACTTTTGTGTAAGAAACAGCGGAAACATTCCTAAATTAAAAAAATATTGTAATTGAAAATAGAGTTTTGTATAATATGTTAGTAAATAAATGAGCAAATCCTAAAGGAGGATACGCAAGATGATTAAATTTGTAATGACTAAGGATTATGATGATATGAGCAGAAAGGCCGCTAACGTAATCAGCGCACAGATGGTTATGAAGCCGGATTCCGTGTTGGGACTGGCAACAGGCTCTACTCCCATTGGCACCTATAAGTGTCTGGCAGAGCGCTGCGCACAGGGTGATTTGGACTTTTCGGCAATCACAAGTGTGAATCTTGATGAATATAGAGGTCTGCCTCACGAGAATGACCAGAGTTATTATTACTTTATGAATGAGAATTTGTTTAGCAAGGTTAATATTGATTTGAACAATACATATGTGCCTGATGGTACAATCGAGGATGCTGATGAAGCATGTAGCAAATACGAAGAGATTATCGCGGCTACCGGTGGTGTGGATTTGCAGCTTCTTGGCCTTGGTCACAACGGTCACATTGGTTTTAACGAGCCCGATGAGGTGTTCCCCAAGTTGACTCACTGTGTTGATTTGACCGAGTCTACCATTCAGGCCAATGCAAGATTCTTTGCTTCCAAGGAGGAGGTTCCCACTCAGGCATACACCATGGGTATCCAGACCATCATGAATGCCAAGAAGATTCTGGTGGTTGTAAGTGGTGCTGACAAGGCTGCCATCGTTAAAAAGGCTTTTCTGGGAGAGGTGACGCCTCAGGTTCCCGCATCCATTTTGCAGCTTCACGCAGACGTAACTGTAGTGGGTGACGAGGCTGCATTTGTAGAGATTAAGGATTTGATTTAAACGACGCAAGTCGGACAATGTACAAAAGAGAAGGAGACTAATCTGTGGGTAGTCGCACCGAAAAAGTCATAAGATATATATTTTATATTCTTTTGTTTTTCTCTTTTTTGTATATGATTGTATGTTGGGGGATTATGCCCAGTGAAAGAAGAGAGAACAGACAGTGTGAAAATCTGGATGCCGACTGGTATCGTATTTTAAACGATGGCAGTAAGGTTCCTGTTGAGGTGCCCGGAAAATGCGATGCAGAGTGGGGAGAACAGGTTGTTATTACAACCACGCTTCCGGATAATGTTTATGAAGATGCAGTGCTTTGTTTCAGAACATCCAAGCAGGAAATGGAGATTTTTATCGACGGCAAGGAGCGGATGAGATATTCCACTAAGGATACCAGATTGTTTGGTAAGACGAGCATCAGTGTTTACATGCTGGTACCTCTGTCAGAGAGTGATTCAGGTAAAGAATTGACAGTGTATTTCAGCAGTGAATCTTCTTATGCCGGTGTCATTCGGCCGGTGTATTATAGTGATGTGTTTGGCGTCTGGAACAAGCTGATAGGAGAAAATGTGCCACTGCTGTTTTATGCAGTGATAATACTTGTGTTTTCCCTCATCAGTATTGTAATCAGTGCAGTTTTATATGCTCTGTCGAAGAAGAGATTCTATCTGGATTTCCTTGGGTGGGCGGTTCTGATTATAGCAGTCTGGCTACTGTGTCAGTCGCCGCTCAGACAGTTGTACTTTGAAAATATTTCCCTTGCATCAAGCATTGCACATTTGATGCTTTTGCTGGTGCCGTTCCCGATTAGTATTTACATCAACAGTGTACAGAATTTCAGATATAACAAATTTTATATGGCAGTGTCCCTGGCTGCTTTTGCAGACTGGATTTTCTGTGTTGGAATGACAGTTGCCAATATTTTTGAATATTCGGAAGTGCAGTACATTAATCTGTCCCTGTATGGAGTGCTGATGCTTGGTGTTGTTGTTACCATGCTTCGGGACAATAAAAGAGGATATATAAGAGAGTACAGTCTGATTGCATACGGATTGATTGGACTGGTGGCTATGGCGGCACTTCAGATTGCAGAATCCTTTCGCAGGGATGTTGTAATGAATGGCGGTTACATCTGTCTGGGTGTTGTTTGTGTGGTAATTATGGCATCCATAACATCTATTCGAAGCTTTGTCCACAGCCAACGGGAACAGCTGGAGTTGCAGGATGAGGTGACTCGCAAGGAGCTGAAAATAGAAAGTCTTACCTATCAGGCAATGATGACTTTGGCGCAGACCATTGATGCCAAGGATACTTACACCAAGGGTCACTCCATCAGAGTGGCAGAGTACTCCCGCCTGATAGCCCAGAGAGCCGGCATGGATGGTAACCAACAGATCCAAATATATTTCATGGGGCTTTTGCACGATATTGGCAAAATTGGTATCAAGGATGAGATTATTAATAAGCCCGGAAGGCTTACAGACGAAGAATTCGCAATTATCAAAAGTCATTCCACCATTGGATTTGATATTTTGAAAAGCATGACGGAAATTAGCAATATTGAATATGGTGCAAGATGGCACCATGAGAGATATGATGGAAAGGGATATCCGGACGGAATCAAGGGTGAGGAAATTCCGGAGTATGCAAGGATTATAGCTATTGCAGATGCTTATGATGCCATGTCTTCCAACAGAAGCTACCGCAAGGCCATGCCTCAGGAACAAATCCGTGAGGAAATCGTTAAGGGCAAAGGAAAACAATTCGATCCAATTCTGGCGGACATTATGTTGCAGCTTATCGATGAAGATGTGAACTATGATATGAGGCAGAAGGACTAAAAGAGCTAAAAGAGCTACTTGACAAATCCTGTCCCTACAGATTATATTATTTGTATTGATATATAAAGGCTGTGACGAAGAGGAGTATGCATTACCCCTTGCCAGAGAGAGTGGCTGCAGAGATTCTGCGCTGAGAGGCCGCTTGAAGGAAAGGATGCAGAAGGTAGCTTCTGAGCCGGAACGCCCAAAGGATATGAGGTCGGATTCCCAAAGGAGATGGGGGTTCGGGCAACTTATTCTCAGTAGGTGTCCCCGAGTTGTCCCCGTTACCGGACAGCGCTTTACAAGTAGGAAGTTGATATGAGAAAACGGAACAGACACAATCGACGCATCCTACTCGAAGACGCACAGAGGCAGGCGTAAGCCTGTGAACAAAGGTGGTACCGCGTAGATATCGAAAGATTGACGCCCTTTGCAGATAAGCATCTGCAAAGGGCTTTTGTGCATGTCAATGTACATTTGGCAAATATCGCAACAACGAGCAGCTTTGCTGCGAGTTTATCAACCCAATTTCGAAAGGAGAATCCTAATGAGCAAAGAACTTGCAAAAACCTATGACCCACAGGGTCTGGAAGACCGACTTTATCAAAAGTGGCTGGACAACAAATATTTTCATGCGGAGGTAGATTACTCCAAGAAACCTTTCACTATCGTAATTCCCCCGCCAAACATTACCGGACAGCTCCACATGGGACATGCATTGGACAATACCATGCAGGATATTCTTATCCGTTTCAAACGTATGCAGGGTTACAATGCACTGTGGCAGCCCGGAACAGACCATGCTTCCATCGCTACAGAGGTTAAGATTATCGAGAAGCTGAAAGAGGAAGGCATCGATAAGCGTGACCTTGGCCGTGAGAAATTCTTAGAGCGCGCATGGGAGTGGAAGAAGGAGTATGGCGGACGTATTATTTCACAGCTGAAGAAATTGGGCTCTTCCTGCGATTGGGACAGAGAGCGTTTCACCATGGACGAGGGCTGTAACAAGGCCGTTACGGAAGTGTTTGTCAAGATGCATGAGAAGGGCTACATCTATAAGGGTGCCCGCATCATTAACTGGTGTCCTGTATGTAACACCTCCATCTCTGACGCTGAGGTTGAGTATCAGGAGCAGGCAGGTCATTTCTGGCATATCAAGTATCCTCTCCTCAATGAGGACGGCACTGCCAGCACTACCGAATTTTTGACCTTTGCAACCACCCGTCCCGAGACCATGCTGGGTGATACTGCTGTGGCAATTCATCCTGAGGACGAGCGTTACCAGCATCTGATTGGAAGAAAAGTACTGCTGCCCATCATGAACAGAGAGATTCCCATCGTTACCGATACTTATGTAGACAGAGAGTTCGGTACCGGTGTAGTTAAGATTACTCCCGGTCATGACCCTAATGACTTCGAGGTAGGTAAGCGTCACAATCTGCCCATCATCAATGTAATGAATGATGATGCTACCATCAATGAAAAGGGCGGCAAGTTTGCCGGTATGGACCGCTACGAGGCAAGAAAGGCCATTGTTGCAGAGCTGGAGTCTATGGGACTTTTGGTTAAGATTGAAGACCATACTCACAATGTAGGTACTCATGACCGTTGCAAGACCACCATTGAGCCCCTTGTGAAGGAGCAGTGGTTTGTGAAGATGGATGAGCTGATTAAGCCCGCTGTGGAGGCTGTAAAGAGCGGCGACATCCAGTTGATTCCTGAGCGTATGGAGAAGACCTACTACAACTGGACTGACAATATCCGCGACTGGTGTATCAGCCGTCAGCTTTGGTGGGGACACAGAATTCCGGCTTACTACTGTGATGAGTGTGGTGAAGTAACTGTTGCAAAGGATGAGGTAACTGTATGTCCTAAGTGTGGCTGTACACATTTGACACAGGATCCGGATACCTTGGATACATGGTTCTCTTCTGCACTTTGGCCTTTTGAAACCTTAGGCTGGCCGGATAAAACAGAGGATTTGGATTAT
>CAYOGM010000122.1:0-8780 GCA_964403595.1 uncultured Acetatifactor sp.
GCAATCAGGCCGTGACGATTGGACATATTAAGCTGCATGTATACGCGCTGCCCATCTGCAAGTCCCATATAAATCTGATTCTCTGTATACATTATTCCCTCATTTCTGCGCCCCCAAAACACTTAGCCATAAGGCGCCTGTATTTCTCGATTATCTTATCAAAATTAGTGCCTGTTTTTACCTGAATTATTTACCAGATTATTACCCTTCATCCGGTATCTCTCCATCAAAAAGTATCGTCAAATCATGGTTCTCCGCCACTGCCTCCAGACACATATCCTTAAAGGATGCACTGTAGCCCGGCATTTCCTGAGCAAAGTCAGCATAGCCAACGAAATCCAGTTCCATAGAATCAGAATCTGTCAGCACGTCATACAACGCATCCAGATTACGGCCATAGTATACCGGACAGTCAAGAGCTTCCTGAATTCTGTCATGGAAACTCTCCTTATCCCGAATATCAGTTAAATCAATAGTTATTTGTATCATCTTTGCTCCTGTAGCATCTCTCTTATCAATCATACAAAAGTGTAAAGCTCTCATAATGGTCCTCGGTGTAATAAATCAGTCCGTCATTGGAATAGACAATCCTCTTGGCTCCGCGACTGTCAGCTCCCAAAGTATCGATATCGCACTCCTTGTAAGTACGCCCATCTTTCTTGGGCAAAATACCTTCATAGTTACCAAACTTATCACCACCGATACACTTGCCGGGTGCATAGGGTTCCAACGAACCGCCTTCCCAGCCAAGCTCACGGGCTTCCTTTTTGGTAATAAAATTACCGGGAAGCTCCTCGTAAGTCTCCAAATACAACGCCACATCAGCACAAGTAGTATAGCTGCCATCCGGGTCAAGAAGAGTCTCCTCAACACTTGTCTCATTGCGCTCTGCCACAATAATGCCGGTAGGTCCGTCTGCGCCACCGATTACTCCCACCGTCGCCGCATCCGTGTAGGTCAAATAGCCACAACCTGTGGTCATCAGAAGCGACAGCAACATCAGCATTGATGCAATATATTTCTTTAAATTTTTCACATTACGCCTCATCATACAGTTTCTGGATAAATTCCTTTACCTGAATATTATTCTCCGGAGTAGTATTCTCCAAGGTTGCATGGATAAAGGGCTTTCTGGTCTTCATGAACTTAATCACAGAGGTGTAATCCATCTGTCCAAGACCTGCGCCCACAGACACAAGCTTTCCATCCTCCACCACAAAATCCTTCAAGTGAACCATAGCCACATCGGGTCCTAAAAGCTCAATAGCTTCATCCACGATTGCTACCTGGTCCTGATAGTTGCAGATATCCAGAAGGTTTACAGGGTCCAGAATAATCTGCAGGTTCGGAGAATTAATCTCATCCAGCACACGTCTTGCTCTCTTAGGATTGCATACAATATGCTTCCAAACAGGCTCAATAGCCATTACAACACCCATCTGCTCTGCGTATTTTACCACAGGACGCAAATTGGTGATAAAGGTCTGTAAAGCTTCCTCACCGTGACACTCAGGCACATGAGTATAAGTCTCATTGGGAGCACCGGTTTCCGTGCCAACCACGCCGCATCCAAGCCAGGATGCAAAGCGGATATGAGCCATATAACGGTGAGTAATCTGTGCCAGCTTCTCCGGATTGGGATTGGCCAGATTCAGATAACAGCCCAGCACTGCGATGTCTACATTATTCTTCGCAAATACATTTTTCAGATACATAGCCAGTCCGGGAGTCAACGCCTCGTCTGTGGTAGGGAACTCGTCAATCACCTTTGCCAGCGCCAGATGACCGCACTTGAAACCAAGCTGGCTTACATCCGCAATACGCTCCTCAAAACAAAGCTTTTTGGTATCATGTAATCTGATTCCTAACTGCATATTATTTTTCCTCCAATTCATCTACACCGATAAACTCGTATGCCTCTCCTACCTGACCTTCAATCTTTACATTATCCAGAGTCAGCTTGGATACATTACGCGCAAAAAGGCCTCTCTTGCTGCTCTTATCAACACCTTCAGACATTGCAGGCACATCACACTTAGCATCCTCTGCATAGCTGATAGAGATATTCTTCATATAAATTTCTTCAATCTTAGCCTCGGGCAGACCGTCAAAATACGCCGCTGCCACATGACAGTTGGTACACTCCATATCCTCAAATACCATCTTTTTGATAGCAGGAGTCTTATCATCCACAGGATATACATCTCTGGACTGAACATACTGTGTCTTACCATCGGGGTCACAGAAATAGAACGCATTCACCACCAGAGGAGTCATTACATGATCCAGAGTCAGATTGCGGAAGGTAATGTTGCTAAGAATCGCATCCTTACCACGACCACGTCTTGTCTTGATACGAAGACCTCTGTCCGTATGACGGAAAATACAATCCTCAACGGTCAGATTTACCACACCGCCTGCCATCTCACTGCCCAGAGTAACCGCACCATGTCCGTTCTCCATGAGACACTGACGAATGTTAATGTTCTCGGAAGGAGTCTTATGCTTCTTACCCATATAAATCTTACCGCTCTTCACTGCGATACAGTCATCACCCAAAGAGAACTTCACGCCCAGGATCTCCACATTCTTACAGGATTCAGGGTCCAGACCGTCCGTGTTGGGTGAATCAGAAGGATTCAGCACATTCAAACCGATAAACTTCAAATTATCACTAAAATAAGGATGCAATGTCCAGGAAGGAGAATTGCAGAAGGTTACGCCCTGCAAGGTAACATCCTTACATCCACTGATAAAGAACAGACGAGGTCTGAAAGCAATATTCATCACCTTGGGATTGTGCCACCAGTTCTCCTTGGAAGCATTGCCATTGATAGTACCACGTCCGTAAATAATTACATCCTCCACACCGATACCACAGATAATACCGGAAAACATAGGCAAAGGATTGCCCTCCCATGTGCCCAGATTGTACTCATCAGTCTCGTCATAGCTCTCAATCATAGCAGGGAAAGTGGGGAACATTGTTCTGTCGGTAAATGCCTTAAGCTCCGCCCCCTCTGCCAGCTCGATTCTGGTATGACTCTTCAAAAACAGACTGGTAATACGATAGGTTCCCGCAGGGAAATACACTCTGCTGTTCTCAGGACAAGCCATAATTGCAGACTGAATGAAATGAGTATCATCATGCTCACCATCACCCTTGGCACCAAACTTTTTCACATTCAGAGTTACAAACTCATACTCAGTCTTGAAGCTCACCTCACCCAGCTTCTCACCCTTGGCAGCAGTTGCCTCATCGGTGCACTCATACACCTCAACATGCTGTTTGGTATCGGGAATCAAATCAAAAAGAGAAGTGATTGTCTTATCTGTCACACCGTAAACTTCACCGTTTACACATACCACATAAGGTTTCTTGGTAAAGTGTCTTCCGCCATCCACAATCTCAACAGTTGCACTTCTGGCAGTACTCATAACTAATTTCATATCCATAAAATTTATCTCCTATCCGCTGCATATGCAGCCCTTACGATTTGTTTTGTATACTTATGAACCGAAGTCCGAAAAGGACCTCCGCACCGAGCACTTCCAGCCCGGCAACAATTCCTCTTACACTCTGCTCTCGTACTTTTCAGCCAGCAGAATATCTGCCTCACATGCCTGCATAACTGCCGCCTTAAACATCTCAGCGGCTTCGCCCTCAGGCTTGCCCTCTGCATAAAACTTATCCAAAGTCTCGCGTACATTTACCTTGAAAATATCGCAAAGCTCTCTGTAATACTCATAAATCTCAGGACTCATATATTCGATGGTATGTATCCACATATCTGCTGCCTTAGCGGCCTTCTCAAAGCTGTAATCAGCCTTTAACATACCGTTCCATGCACGCATCTGTGCAATCAAATCAGGATAACCTTCCTTTTTGTTGCAAACAGTCTCATAGCCCACATATACAGGATATGCCAGACCTGCTGCCGCCCACACATCACTGTCAACAGAAGACAAATCAAAAACTCCCTCCGCAGTCTTAGGCAATGCCTTTAAATCATCTACAGCCTCTTTTGCTGCCTCTGCGTTTTTGTTCTGCACTGCCTCAAAGGCCTTCTGCAATTTCTCCTTCAGTTCCATACTCATACCTCTCTTTTAATTATTTCAGTCGTCCCAATTTGTTTATTTGTGGACTTTGCGTACTCATCGGAGATTGCTCCCCGGTTCTTTTTTCATACCATACAGGCACATAAAATCTATAATATCATTATACAGATTTTGCACATGATAGGCAATAGTTTTGCATTCTTTTCAGAAAAGTGTTTCTAACCCACAAACACTTTGATAAATTAGGAGTTGTCGCGCACACCATTGATTCGCAACCTGATGGTTATCAAGTTGATGACATTTTTGCAACCTGGGCTTGAGCAAATTTTGTGTCATCTAAACGCCTGGGGCATATACAGATTTTTTGCTTCAAAATACCCCGAATCATGATTTTTCCACTGAAAAACCATATATTCTGGAGTGGCCGAGGGTATATACAAAATAATTTCGGTCTGACACCCTGAATATAGTGAGAAACAGGGTATTTCCAAGAGGTTTTTTCGCATATACCCTCGAGCCTTTAGTAAACCTACTTTTACTGTGAGAAAAAGCGTGTTTTGGGGTACTGCACTTAGATTTTTCTGTATATGCCCCGGTATGGGTCTATGCAGAATTTTTACCACGGGAGACCCAAAATCCTGGAAATTTTTCCAGATTTCCAGTGTAATTTAGCGGCCTCCGGGTCTATACAGGAAAAATGGTTGGTGAGACCCTGATTTTTTATTTTTAGCGGGTCTCAGGTGAGGATTTTTATGCATAGACCCGTGAGGGACAGTTTTACAGAATATTTTTCCGGGCTTTTACGTGTTTTCGGATCCCACAGACTAATTTTTGCGTATAGACCCGCGCTCAAGAAAACTGATTCGCTTGAGCGCGACAACTCCAAATTTGTCTACATCACAACTTATCCACACCGGCAAAACAATTTCAAAAATAGAGTAGTTTACAACCCAAACAAGTCTTTCAACAAATCCTTCAAGCTCTTTAAATTCTTGGCTGCGATTTTGAACTTAGCGGTCTTGGAGCCGGCGTAGTCTTCGCCGGTGGCAGTGATTGTCACGCTGGCTGTACCCTTATTGACATTATTGGAATAATACACTTCATATTTGTCCGCAGGAACTTCTGTCCACGTCTTGCCAATCTTCACTTCGACCCTCACAGCCGGCTCAATTGCCAGTCCGGTGTACTCTGCTTTGGTAAGCTTCTTGTCGCCGTCCCATAAGGTCACACGGGCTTTATCCAAATCATAGGCAGGCGTCTTACACACCTGATATTCTGCCGTTGCATATTCTTCGTTTGAGGGTGCATAATTGCCCTTACCCACAAGCTTTACATAAACAGTCACACTATCCTCACCATCTGCCATGAAAACCTTATTTTTGCCACTAATCTGCTCCGTCAGCTTGGCATCCTTGTAATAGGTCACCGTGTAATCAGATGTCTTAAGCAGCACACCGCCTACCATCACAATAGGCTTGGATGCATAAACATCCGGCTTACCGGTGTACGCCTTATCTCCCACTATAATCTCAAGCCCGGACAGC
The DNA here is from genome assembly GCA_964403595.1 of uncultured Acetatifactor sp. Lineage (GTDB taxonomy): Bacteria > Bacillota > Clostridia > Lachnospirales > Lachnospiraceae > Acetatifactor. The sequence continues at coordinate 5,604 of CAYOGM010000122.1, forward strand.
TTATCGGACAAAGGTGCAGGATAAATGGTAAAGGTGCCCTTCACAGGGGTACTGCCTTTGTAATTGCCTGTGAATTGAACTGTATATTTGGCGAGAGACTTAGATGTACTCACCTTCTTGTTATTGCTGTAGGTTATCTTATAATCCTTACCTTCTGTAAGTGTTGTGCCGTTACATGTCACTTTTAAGTCACTGCCAAGAGTTACTCCATTCGCAACAAAAGCATATCCCTTAGCATTCACACCACTCACCTGAATACTATCATCCTTTACTGCAAGCGGCTTAATTTGATAGCTCTTATTCACCACACCGCTATAACTTCCCAGACCTACCACTGAGAATTTCACCGTCCCGGCATTTACCTTGCTACTACCATACACAAGCTTATAATGCTTCTTTTCAACCAGGACTTCCCCACTTGTTTTATCCGTCACAGTGATGGTCGGCATCTGCTCTTTGCCATTATAAATCAGGCTTTCCTTGCCCACCTCCACAGTAAACTTCTTTAATTCCGTCTTCTCTATCACCTTTACGGCAATCTCACGTTTTCCGGTAAAATTCCCCTTGCCCGTAACAGTAAGTGTTCCGTCTGCGGTAAATTTTGTAACTCCACCGGATATGGTATAATCCTTTGTGCCCAGTGTTTTGTTGTTATAGGTCAGAACCGGCGCCGCCTTACTACCCTTCACAACCACCACACTGCCTTCCACCACATCCTCATCCGCAATATTCTTGGGATGAATCGTAAATGTGGTAGAACTACTGCCGGTCAGATTCCCCTTGCCTTGAACCGTGATTTTCGCTGTTTTATTCTCCGTGGAAGCATTCACATTATTGGCGTATTTTACCGTATAATCCACACCCTCTGTAAGCCGCTCGCCATTGTTGATGACAACGATTGCAGGCTTAATGGCACTACCGGTGTAAACATATTCTTCTCCACGCGTAGCCAGTCTGACACGCAGCCCGGTTTTGGGCACATCCAGCTTCTCCAGCCAGTTGTCATTGCCATCCGCAACCTCTACCCAATCCCAGTCATCACCGGCATAACTTACCTTTCGGAGCACCGTTCCCGACAGCAGATTGCCACTAATACGCTCAATATTTGCAGGGAAAGTGAACTCCTCCAGGCTGACACAGCCACCAAAAGCATAATTTCCCATGGCTATCAGACTGTCCGGCAACGTCACCTTCTCCACCGCCATACAGCTTCTAAAAATCTGATTGCCCAGAGAAGTAATTCCCTCCTCCACCACAATCTCTTTGATGTAATCCTTATAATCATTCCACTCCGGGAATTTCGATGAATGATAATTGTAGGTAGCTCCTGTACCTGACAAGGTCAATACCCCTGCCTTGGTCAAGGTGAAGGTCACATTTTCGCCACACTTACCAGATACCAGCACCTCATTTCCATCCGCTGATGCCACAAGAGCCACCATCTTTTTCGTCAAATACACTTCCGAGGAACCCCAGTTTTCAAAACGTATCTGAGTACCACTGCCACTTAAGGTATTGTCATAACAAACCGCATACTGACAGTCAGCCGGAATTACAATATCCATATCAAAAGGAAAATCCTCATACAACAAATCACTGGTAAACTGCGAGCTCACATAACAGGCCGGAATGGTATACTGATAAATTCCCTTATCGGTCTCAATCACAAGCTTCCGTTCCTGCTTGGTATCATTAGTCACACTGAAATGTGTCTGGCCATCTGCCTTCCACACAGAACCTACATATAAGCTATCTGTTCTTGACACACCTGTCATTTCTATGGCATTATCTACCTTGGGGTAAAAAATGCCATACTTATATGCATCACCAAAACGAACTCCCTCAAACTTCACATTTTCAAAAGTCAGATTGTCAAATTTAGCTTCCGCATAAATACTGTATCCGCCACCGTTTACTGTACTGTCCGTAAACTTCACGTTATTGGCATTGCTGAACTCCAGTTGGAGCATGATACAAGCATTTACATAAGCAGCTGTTCCCTCACGAGCCAGTCCCGGTATCTCGAAACGACAGTTGTTGTAAAATACATTGCTCACATCCGTTCCTGCAATTCCATAAATCTGCGTACCGTCAATATGAGCGCCCTTATCTGTCACCATACCCGCCATATCCGTGAAAAAGCTGTCATTTACCTCAATATCCACAAAGGGCACCAGACCATCAGAAAAGGTATGACCAAACTGACAACGATTAAAAGTCGTGTTACTTCCGCTAAAACTGGTTATCGTGCAATTGTTAAATTCAAAAGAAATATTTGCATCTGTTTTACCCACGGCCACGCCGCCAAACTTACAATTGTTAAACACAACCTTTATCTGCCTGTCCACCTTGTCCTCATTGTAGGACCAAAGGGAATACTCCGAGAAATCATAATTTTCTATGACAACCGTGCCGGAAATATCCTTGTTGCGATAGCAGAAATCCAATACAAACCTTGTGGCATTACTGCCGGGAATGATAAGCACATCCCCTGCCATCATGGGATTTTCGGTGTCCATCTTAAATGCAGTCAATTCTCCGCTACAGCCTGTGTTGTACTTGTCGGGCATGACCCGGGTATCTGCCTTGGTGGGGGATACCTTGTAATTTTTGTCATACTCAACAGTAGTGTCATCACCGTCGCCGGTTCCTATGTCACTGCCATCATTCGTTCCACCATCATTCGTAGCAACACCATATACATTTTGTCCATACTCTGAATTGATCCCTTCCGCTCTGACAGTACTCATTGCACTCAAATCAGATATTGGAGAGGCTGCAATCGCCAACGCCAATAACAATGCCGTTGCACTTCTAATCCAATTTTTCTTATAAAACAGTCTATGTATAATTCCACTTTTTTTCATATGTTTACTCCTTCTAACCAAATTCAAATAATCACGCACTTTCAAACTCACTGTGAGCATAAAATTTTGCGCGTAGCGATGATCCCTGCGCAGATGAAGCGAATTGTCTGACAGAAGCTTGCTCATGGGAAGACAAATTCGAGTTCCGATGCATACGGCGAATGCCGCGACAACGAACAAGCGAAGCTTGTGAGTGTCGGCATGGCGAATCACCTGCTAACTGAAAGTTTCGCAGGCATTCACTTTTCCTGGCGCGATACCGACAAAATCAAAAGTGCAAAGCACGGCAGACACAAATCGTCTGGATTTT
>CAYOGM010000123.1:0-8526 GCA_964403595.1 uncultured Acetatifactor sp.
AGAAATGCCGGACAGCTATTGGAATGCCATTCAAAGCGGTATGCGGCAGGTGGTGCAAAACAAGAGCTATTTCAGTGATCTGGCAGTAAATGTAGCCGGCAAGACCGGTACGGCGGAGCAGACGAAGTCCCGTCCGAATCATGCACTTTTTATCTGTTATGCACCTTATGAGAATCCGGAGATTGCCGTTGCGACCCGAATTCCCTTTGGCTATTCCTCTGACTATGCGGCTCAGACCACCAGAGATGTGATTAAATATTATTATGGTCTGGCAGAGGAAGAGGAATTGATTACAGGTACTGCGGACACACCGGATGCAGGTGTTTCAAATGAAATGTAAAGGTTAAAAGGAGAATTATGAAGGATTCTGTTTTGATAAAAAGTTTTCCTCACGGAATCAATATGATTTTAAAGGAGGATGTGCCCTTTGATGTAATTTTGGACGAGGTTGCGCTGAAGTTTGCGGAGGCAAAGTCTTTTTTTGGAAAGGCAAGCATGGCTTTATCTATTGAGGGTCGAACATTGAGTGAAGTGGAAGAGATTCGTATTCTGGATGCTATTCGCAACAACAGTAATCTGCGGATTGCTTGCATTGTCAGCAAAAATGAAGAGGCGGACAAGCCTTATGTGAAGGCTATGGGGCAAGTGGATCAGAGACTGATGGATGGCAGCGAAGGGCAGTTCTACAAAGGGTCTCTTAAAAATGGAGAAGTCATTGAAACAGAAGGAAGTATTGTGATTCTGGGAGATGTTCACCCGGGATGTGCAATCATTTCTTCTAAAAATATTATTGTGCTGGGAGGTCTCTATGGCGAGGCCTATGCCGGTGGCAACGGGCAGGAAGGAGCCTATGTAGTAGCGCTTGAAATGGAGCCGGAAAGAATTAAAATCGGCGATTTCAAATATAAAACCAACAGAAAAACCTCGAAATGGGGATTGAAAGCCAAGGTACAACCGAAAATTGCATATGTGAAAAACGAAAGAATTGTCTTCGACGGACTTACAAAAGAATTACTGAGCTCTTTCTAAAAAGCGGAGCGCAGGGGACGACAGATTTTGATTCCATGACAACAGAATTAAGAAAATGGAGGTTTTTGTATGGAAAAAGAGTCAAAGCAGCATAGCTGCGAGGTAATTGTCGTCACTTCAGGAAAAGGCGGAGTGGGTAAGACCACCACTTCTGCAAACGTCGGACCGGGTCTTGCCAAGTTGGGGAAGAAGGTTTGTCTGATTGATACGGATATCGGTCTTCGGAATCTGGATGTGGTAATGGGACTGGAAAACCGCATTGTTTACAATCTTGTAGACGTGGTTGAAGGAAACTGTCGCGTGAAACAGGCACTTATCCGGGATAAGCGTCACCAGGGACTCTACCTGATGCCATCGGCGCAGACGCGGGATAAGAGTGCGGTGTCTCCAGGTCAGATGATTAAGGTTATTGAACATCTTAGAGAGCAGTTTGACTACATTATTCTGGATTGCCCTGCTGGTATTGAACAGGGATTTCAGAATGCAATTGCGGGCGCTGACAGGGCGCTTGTAGTAACCACACCGGAGGTTTCGGCCATCCGTGATGCGGACAGAATTGTAGGTCTTTTGGAGGCCAACGGATTCAAAAAGATGGATTTGATTATCAATCGTCTGCGTCTGGACATGGTTAAAAGAGGCGATATGATGTCGGCTACGGATGTGGTGGATATTCTGGCTGTGCCTCTTATCGGTATTGTACCGGATGATGAGAATGTGGTGATATCAACCAATCAGGGTGAACCCTTGGTGGGGAGCGATTCTCCGGCAGGAATAGCATATGGCAATATTGTCCAGCGTATCATGGGCAAGGAAGTACCTTTTATGAATTTTGAGAGAGGGATTTCCTTTTGGACTAAGGTTTCCGGAATTTTTCATAAAGCATAAGGAGGGAGTTTGAATGCGGCATTTTTTTCGTAAGAAGAGCTCCTGTCAGGTTGCGAAGGATCGATTGAAAATTCTGCTGATATCAGACAGAGTCAATTGTTCCCCGGAGGTTATGGAGCTGATTAAAGCGGATATTGCCAAGGTAATATCCAAGTACATGAAGATAGATACAGGAAATATGGATATCCAGGTACAGGCAAAGGGCAGTAAGGGTGCCAGATCCAAGCATCCGGTGTTGTATGCCAATATTCCCATACTGGATTTGCACACAAAATGAGGACATTATGTTCAGAAAGTATAAGCTTAGAGATTATGATTTCAAATTAATGTTTATGTCGATTGCTCTGGCTGCCATTGGTGTAATTGCCATTGGCAGTGCAGAGGAATCTCTGCAGGCTAAACAGTTTTATGGTTTGTTGGCAGGTGTTTTGGTAATGATTGTATTATCGTTTATCAATTATAATAGTCTGCTTAAGCTTTATTGGCTTATGTATGCCGGCAATTTGGGGCTTTTGCTGTTAGTTATGGTTTTGGGCGAGGATCACAAGGGTGCCCAGCGCTGGCTCCAGCTTGGGCCAATTACATTTCAACCGTCAGAAACTGCGAAAATTTTGTTGATTTTATTCTTTGCACAGTTTATTATGAAATATAGAGAGAAAATTAATACAGTTAAAATTTTGGCAATTTGCGTGGGACTGGTTGCGGTTCCCTGGGTGCTGATTTATGAGCAGCCGGATTTATCGACCAGTATCGTAGTTCTTGCAATTTTCTGTGTTATTCTCTTTGCAGGAGGAATCAGCTGGAAGTATATAGCGGGGGCATTTGCAGTGGTAGTACCGGCGCTGGTAGTTATTGTAGCGCTTGCTGTGCAACCGGATCAGTCGATACTAAAGGATCATCAGAGAAACCGTATTCTTGCGTTTATTAATCCCGAGGAATATGCTACGGCAGAGGCGTATCAGCAGCTAAATTCTGTTATGGCAATCGGTTCCGGTCAGCTTGACGGTAAGGGGTACAAGAACAACGAAATCACATCTGTCAAAAACGGAGATTTTATATCGGAGGCACAGACTGACTTTATCTTTGCTGTAATCGGTGAAGAGTTTGGATTTAAGGGATGTGTGATTGTGATTGTGTTGATTACGGGAATCGCGCTGGAATGCGTGGCAGTAGCAAGACGCGCCAAGGATATGGCGGGACGGATTATTGCAGCGGGTATGGGAGGACTTGTAGCGTTTCAAAGCTTTTTTAATATTGGCGTAACAACCTTTATTTTGCCCAATACGGGACTGCCGCTTCCTTTTGTGAGTTATGGACTGACATCGCTTATGAGTTGTTTTATAGGAATTGGTTTTGTTATGAACGTACGGCTGCAGGCCGGACGAAATACGGGCCAGAATTAGGCCGGCAACGAGAGGGTTATGGGTATGAATATTGCACTGATTGCACATGATGCAAAAAAGAAACTGATGCAGAATTTTTGTATCGCTTATAGGGGTATTTTGAGTAAGAATGAGCTTTATGCAACCGGAACAACAGGGAGACTTGTGGAGGAGGTTACGAATCTGAATGTCCATAAGTATCTTGCGGGACATTTGGGTGGGGACCAACAGATGTGTGCCCAGATTGAGCACAATCAAATTGACTTGGTTATTTTCCTGAGAGAGCCTCTCAGTCCCAAGATGCATGAGCCGGATGTGAATAATGTGGTTCGCCTTTGCGATATGTATAATATTCCGCTGGCAACCAATCTTGCCAGTGCAGAACTCTTGATTAAGGCGCTTGACAGAGGAGATATGGAGTGGCGTGAAGCATACAAATAAGATTAAAAAAATTAGAATGAAAAGCATAAAGGTGACTGCTTTGGCGTTGGCTTTTTCCCTTATGATGTCCGTTTTGGGCGGCTGTGGTGACATGAAGTATGGGATGGATTACAGTTCGGCTGCGAAGGTCAGCAGTTTTAATGTAACGGTATCACAAAGCAGTGGTCAGGCTAAGTCCTTTGCGTCAGATTTGTGTGTGATTTCGGCGGATTTGATGGATGATGAAGCGGTGGATATGGCCCATGCGGATGCGGCGGTTTTGTTTGATGTAAGCGGGAAAGAAGTGCGGTATTCCAAGAATGCCCACACACAGATGTATCCCGCAAGCCTTACCAAGGTGATGACAGCCATTGTAGCAATTCAAAATGCGTCTCCGGATCAGGTGCTTGTTGCGACCGATGCAGTAAAGATTACGGAATCCGGCGCACAGCTGTGCGGCTTGAAAGCCGGAGATTCCATGACTCTGACACAGGCGTTGCATATTTTGCTTCTGTATTCTGCCAATGATGTCGCAAATCTGATTGCTGAAAATGTAGGCGGCAGCGTGGAAGGCTTTGTGGAGATGATGAATAAAGAAGCCAAAAGGCTGGGGGCTACCAACACTAATTTTGTGAATCCTCACGGCCTTACAGATGAGAATCATTACACAACACCCTATGATTTGTATCTGATATTTAATGAGGCTATTAAATATGAGACTTTTACTGAGATTATTCAGATGACAAGTTACCAGACGACCTATTATGATGCGAACGGCAGAGAGAAGTCGGTTGATTATAAGACGACCAACCGTTTCCTGAAAGGGGATTTTCAGCCTCCTACGAATGTAAACGTTATCGGTGGCAAAACCGGTACGACCAATGCAGCAGGGCATTGCCTGATTCTCTTGTCACGTGATACTGCAGGAGACCCATATATTTCAGTTATATTAAGGGCAGAGAATAATGACTATCTTTATCAACAAATGACAGATTTGTTGGATGAAATAAACAAATAGTAGTTGTTTTTTGCTATAGAATAATCTATAATATAAATATATTGAGAATGGTCTTTAAATTAATATACAACAGGAGGGCAAACCAATGGTTCAGTTAATTGTAGGCGAAAAAGGAAAAGGTAAGACAAAGCAGTTATTGGATAAGGTGAATTCCGAAGTAAAAGTTGTTGCAGGAAATATTGTATATCTTGACAAGAGTACAAAGCATATGTATGAGTTGAACAACAAGGTTCGTCTGATCGATGTATCTGAGTACATGATGGAGAACGCAGATGAGTTTGTGGGCTTTGTATGCGGCATTGTCTCACAGGACCATGATTTGCAACAGATGTATTTTGACAGCTTCCTGAAGATTTCTCATTTAGAAGGACAGGATATCTCAACCGTTGTAGATAAGCTTTCCGCAATCAGTGAGAAATTCAAAGTAGATTTTGTTTTAAGTGTGTCTTTGGATGAATCTACTTTACCTGAGGCTCTCAAGAGTATGATTGTTGCTTCTCTGTAAAAGGGAAGAGATTTGATTAATTAAGTTCAGATTGAGCTGTGTACAAAAGCCTCGGAACATCCGGGGCTTTTCGACGGATTGCGGATTTGTGGAGGAATGAGATTTGGCATCAAAGACGGGAGCCAGACGGACAAGCAGGCAAACGAAAATTAAAAAATACAAAAAACCGCTGAATATCAATATCGGCATGATTATTTTTGCTGTAATTCTTGTTTATGTTTTGGCGTGTGTGGTTCTTTATTTTCAGACCGGACATATTGTTCGTTATGAAGTGAAGAAAGGATCTCTTGCGACAAATAAGATATACAGAGGTGTGGTGCTCAGGGACGAAGTTGTCGTCAATAATAAATCTGCAGGATATGTGAGCTATTATGCCAATGAGGGCGAGCGGGTTGCTGCCAATGATTTGGTATATGTTGTGGATGAGACAGGACGTCTGAATGAAGCATTGGCAAATGCAGGCATGGATGAAAATACCTTAAGTGAAAAGGAACTTTTAGAGTTTCGTAATGAACTCATAAACTTTTCGCATGGGTTTGAAAAAGAAGAATTTGCAGGAGTATATGAGACAAAGAATTCTTTGCGTAATACGGTTCAAAAGCTTGCCAATGCAAATATGCTGGAGAGCGTTGAACAGATGAGCAGCAGTGCAGGTGTTGTCAGCCGGGCATACGCATCCCAGACAGGTGTTGTTAGTTACTGGGTGGACGGATATGAGACATTGACGGCAGAGCAGGTGACAGAGGAGGTTTTTGATAAGCAGGCCTATGAAGGCAAAAAGGTTCAAATGCTCAGCGGTACACTTTTGGAGAATAATGGTGCAGCATACAAGTTGTCCACGGATGAAAACTGGTCAATTGTGATTCCGGTTGAGGATGCAGAGAGAGGCGCAGAGCTTGAGGCGGAAGAATACATAAAAGTACGCTTTCTGAAGAATCAATATGAGTCATGGGGGGCTGTAAGGCTGTTGAACAATGGGGATGGCAAACATTATCTGGAGTTGTCCTTTACCAATTCCATGATGACCTTTGTAAATGACCGGTTTTTGGAGATTGAGCTTTTGTTAAGTGATGACAGTGGATTGAAGATTCCTAATTCAGCTATTGTAGATAAAGAGTTTTATCTGATTCCGGAAGAGTTTGTAACAGCGGAGGGTGATAGCGGCAAGGGACAGGTGCTCAGACAGTATGTGATGGAAAATGGCGAAATTTCCAGCAAATATTATGAGATATCGCTGTACAGCTATAACGAAGAGTCGGCAGAATATTATGTGGATGCCTCAATTTTGGATGCAGAGAATGTGTTGTTGAAAAAAGACGGTCAGGAAACCTTTACAGTAAGTAAGCGAGCGACACTTACCGGAGTTTATAATGTAAACAATGGATATGCGGATTTCAGACAGATTAATATACTGTCACAAAATGAGGAATATGCTATTGTAAAGGCCAATACCAGATATGGACTGAATGTATATGATTATATTGCACTGAATGCGGATACAGTGCATGATGATCAGTTTATTAATGATTAACGGAGGCGTGGCAGATGATTTCGGAAAATATGAAGCATGTGCAGGGATGCATTGACAAGGCTTGTGAAAAAAGCGGACGGAATGCAGGAGATGTTACATTAATTGCAGTGAGTAAGACGAAGCCTGTAGAAGCACTTATGGAGGCTTATGCGGCCGGAGCAAGAGATTTCGGTGAGAATAAGGTTCAGGAGCTTCTTGACAAAATACCTCAAATGCCCTCGGATATCCGTTGGCATATGATTGGACATCTGCAGCGAAACAAGGTAAAATATATTATTGATAAAGTGTATCTGATTCATAGCGTGGATTCTTTGAGACTTGCTGAAGAGATTAGTAAGGAGGCTGTAAAGCATTCGATTACTGCTAATATTCTTGTAGAAGTGAATGTGGCGGCAGAGGAAAGCAAGTTTGGTGTATCCGTAGATGAGGCATCCGGTCTGGTAGAAGAGATTGCCAAGCTTCCGGGAATTTGTATTAAAGGCTTGATGACAATTGCTCCTTTTGTGGATAATGAAGAAGAAAATCGAGAATATTTTCAGAAGTTGAAACAATTGTCTGTTGACATCATGCGTAAAAACGTTGATAATAGGATTATAAGTGAAGAGCTGTCAATGGGTATGACAGGAGATTACACAGTTGCCGTTGAGGAGGGTGCTACATATGTCCGGGTTGGGACAGGCATTTTTGGAGAACGGGACTACAAAAAGGAGAGTTAGCGATGGGTGTCATGGATAAGTTTTTGAATTATATGAAGTTAAATGATGAAGATGATGAATATTATGATGAGGATTATCTGGACGATGAGGAGGATGTAGAGCCTGCTCCCAAGAAGTCCGTTGCGAAGGCTGCTGTGAAGGAGGATGTTGATGCTTTGGAGAAACCTGCGCGCAAGGCTGTTCAGCCTAAGGTAACTCCTATTCGTCAGAATGTGACCCGTAAGATGCCCGGAAATGGTATGGAGGTTTGTGTGATTAAGCCTACCAGTGTTGAGGACGCAAGAGAGATTACAGAGACTTTGCTTGCAAATCGTACTGTTGTCCTGAATCTGGAAGGGCTTGATGTGGATATTGCGCAGAGAATTATTGATTTTACTTCCGGTTCCTGCTTTGCAATCGGCGGTAATTTGCAGAAGATTTCTCATTATATTTTCATTATCACACCTGCCAGTGTAGATATTTCCGGAGATTTTCAGGATTTACTCGGCGGATCTTTTGAGATGCCTTTTAACACCGGAATTTAAGAAGTGATAGTTTGAAGTATATTTTACATTGATACGAAAGACGGGCTTCCCGGAGAGGGAAGCCTTTTTAGGAGAAAAATATGGCACAAAGATTACCTGTTTTATATAATAAGAAACCATGTTATGATATCGTATATTCCCGTTCCTTTGATGGCCTTTTGGAGGAGCTTAAGGAACTGGGGGCAGAGGAGAAGCGCCTTTGTATTATTACAGACAGCACGGTAGATGCCCTTTATGGGGAACCTGTTATGAAGCTGCTTGAGGGAAATTGTGTAAAGGCTGTTAAGTTTGTGTTTCCTGCAGGTGAGGCATATAAGACACTGGATACGGTGAAGGATGCTTATAAGTGTTTGATTGAAGCCGGTCTGGATCGTAAGGATATGCTTGTTGCACTTGGTGGTGGCGTAGTGGGGGATTTGACCGGTTATGTGGCAGCGACTTATCTGAGAGGAATTGACTTTGTTCAGGTGCCCACCACACTTTTATCCCAAGTGGACAGCTCCATAGGCGGAAAGA
>CAYOGM010000124.1:0-8523 GCA_964403595.1 uncultured Acetatifactor sp.
GCTTGGCTCATTGTGTTCGCGTACATTATACCACATGTTCTTACTAAAAACAATTTGAATAAAATTATATTTGACATATTTGACAGATAATTTATAATTAAATATGATTACACTTTTTCTAAAAACTGCATTTTGTAGTTTGTACAAAGGAGGATAAAAGGTGAAAGTAGTTGCAGTAATGGCATTGACGCCCGGTATGATTCTTGGTGAGGATGTTCTTTTTCAGGAGAAGGTTATTTTTCCTGCAGGCACCAAGCTGGATAAGGTTAAAATTGATAAAATAAATCACTACTCTATTATGTGCGCAACGGTAATGGAGGATGTAGACTTTGCGTCCACTCATTACGAGAAGATTCGTTTTGATGAGAAATTTAAACAGTTTGAGAAGGATTATTACGAGGGGCTTAATCGTTATAAGACATTAATGTTTTCACTTTTACAGCAAGGAGTTCAGGTTCCGGATGAATCTCTTTTGCAGATTTATGAGGATATTTATACCAATATTCCGTCCGGTGCTATCCTTTTGGATTTTTTGTATAATATGATGCCCAACGAAGATGAGCTGACGTTTAGTCATTGTTTGAACTCTGCTCTTCTCGCCGGAGCGATTGCAGACTGGCTTTCCATGGACGAGGAAGATAAAAGGATACTGATTTTATGTGGTTTTTATTATGATATCGGTAAACTGCAGCTTCCCTATGATTTGTTGTGGAAGTCCGGAAAGCTTACGGCTGAAGAGTTTCGTATTGTACAGACTCATCCTGTTGTGGGTTATGCATTTGTGCGTAATCTGAATCTGGACAATCACGTAAAAAATGCAGTTATTATGCATCATGAGCGTCTTGATGGCAGCGGATATCCCTATCATATGCAGGGGCAGAAAATAGATGTTTTTGCCAGATATATTGCTATTGTAGATGCTTATATTGCCATGGCTTCACCCAGAAGCTATCGAAATGCTTTTACTCCTTTGCAGATTCTTGCCAACTTTGAGGCGGATTTATCAAAGTTTGATGTAGAGCTTCTGATGCCTGTAATGAAACGAATTGCTGATGCCCAAATTGGTACAAGAGTTCAAACTAACGATGGTAATGTTTGGGAGGTTTTAATTATACATCCAAACAAGTTCTCACGTCCCATTCTTAAGGGTGATAATAATGAAATCGTAGATATGTTACAGCAGCCTGAATTGGAAATTGTAAAAATGATGTAATACATAGAGATTAACATGTGATAAAGGACAGTTTAAGCTAAGTTGCTTAACTGTCCTTTTGTACATTCCATGCGACATTAATATTTGTTCTTGCGGTTTCTTTTGCGCAGTTCCTGATAATCGCTGTAGGCACGTTCTAAAATCTGCCGTTCATTTGCGAATTTTAACAGATGCCAGGCTTCGTGAAATTTGTAATAGCCGGAATCCATAAAGAATTCCTCTTTCTGGGGTTTGCTGTAGTAATTTTCGGAAGTCATAAGATACCAGTGAACTTCCTTTTCGACAGTATCATCAGGCGCTACAAAGGAGTAATTGCTTGTTCCTACATAGTTTACAATGGAGGCACGTACACCGGTCTCTTCAAAAACCTCTCGTAAAGCGGTTTCTTCATGGGTTTCTCCGGGTTCTACAGTTCCTTTTGGCAATACCACTCTCTCATCTTTATTTTTATAGTTTTTGTATAACAGTCGTATATCTCCACGAAAGATAACAACTCCTCCACAGCTGACTGCTTCTATCATTGCATATTCCCCCTAGTTTGTAGTAGGTTTTTCTTTGAAGTATGAGTCGAATAAACGTCTTGCAATAGGAACTGCATAATCTCCGCCTGAGCCTGCACCCTCAACAATGATGGTTACGCATACTTCGGGATTTTCAGCCGGTGCAAAACCTGTAAACCATGCATGGCTGTCGCCTTTGACATTATTATATTCAGCTGAGCCGGTTTTACCCGCTGCTGTGTAGCTTAAGCCTTTTAGCTTGGTAGCGGTACCCTTTTCCACTACAGATACCATCAAATCTGTCAATATGGCTGACTCATCTTCTGTCATCAGATATCCGTATGCGGAAGGCTTAAAGCTTTTCACAGTATTTCCCTCGTCATTTGCCACTTTATCGATTACATATGGCTTCATCAATTTCCCGTTGTTGGCAATAGCACAGGTTATCATATTCAGTTGCATTGGCGTAATCTGAGTTTTGCCCTGACCTATGGAAGTCTGTATCATATCATCATCGGTCATATCCTCTGACATCTGCACAGAACCTTTGGCATAGTTCAATGTTAATGGTAACTCTTCTCCAAATAAAAGTCCTTCCAATGTGGTAGCAAAAGAATCTTTGTCAAGAGACATACCGATATTGGCAAAGGATGAGTTGCAGGATTTAGCGAAGGATGTTTCAAAGTTCACAGCGCCATGATTGGCACCATGATAACAGTTAATTCTGCTGTCTCCCTTAGTATAATGTCCGTTGCACTGATAATTGTAATTTTTCCAGGAACCGGGATTTTGTCTGATATATTCAAGTGCAGTAATAATCTTAAATGTAGACCCCGGAGGATACAGACCTTGTGTGGCACGATTCAAAAGTACGGAACTACTGTCATCCTGTATAAGGTCCTCCCAAATTTCATCAATTTCATTGGGATTAAAATCAGGATGTGATACCAAAGCCAGAATCTTACCTGTAGAAACTTCAGTAACAATAATAGCACCTTTGTAGACACTTAATTGTTCGTTGGCAACCTCTTGAATCTGCACATCCAATGTGGTGTAGACATTATCACCCGGATTCTTTACACCAGCCATATCATTGGAAACCTTATTGTTGATGGATGTATTGGTGTTAATCAGGTAATAATTGGCCAATGCTTCCACACCCATGCGCCCCTGTGTAGAGTAACCTACAATGTGTGAAAACAGGTTTTCAAAGGGATATACTCTTGTCTCGTTCTGTTCCTCGTCCAGTATAGTCTGGGCAAGAATCTCTCCATCTCTGGAGAAAATTGTTCCTCTGTAATTGCGGGAAAGTAAAATTTCCTGTCGGGGATTATAGCTGTTGTTAATCATATCCTGTTCACTGGTAGCTACAAAATGTACCAGATACACAGACATGCATAGAAATAAAGCACAGAAAAAAACAACAGAAACCATAATCTCGGAAAAGTTGCTGACACGTCTTGGTCTTTTTTTATTGGGCTTCTGTTCTTCGTTCAGATTGTTCAACGCGTCTCTCTCCTTCCTGCTGCAAACGAATGTAAATTCCCTGAATGATAAAGAACATCATCATTGTGGACATAACAGAACTTCCACCATAACTGATAAAGGGCAGTGTCACTCCCGTGAGGGGGATAAACTTAATACCACCACCAATAGTCAGGAAAATCTGAAAAATGTACATAATTCCAATACCATATACAATTAACTGATAAAATCTGTCATAAATTCGAAGTGCAATCTGCATAATAGCAATAAAGCAACTGATACAGATTAAAATCAAACATATTCCGAACACAACGCCAAGCTCTTCACAGATGGAAGAAAAAATAAAATCCACAGATACAAAAGGAATCGCTGTAGGATCACCCTTCATAAGGCCCATACCAAACCAACTGCCGCTTCCCACTGCAAAAAGAGACTGGGTAATCTGATATCCCTGATTGTCAATGTAGCTCCAAGGGTCCTGCCATGCCAATACACGAATCTTCACATGGCTAAACAACTGGTATGCTGCCACCGCCGCCGCGCTTCCGCCCAATGCACCGGCCAAAAGATACAGATAATTGCGAGTAGCAACAAATACCATTAACACATAGGCGATGAAGAAAATGAGCGCAGCACCTAAATCAGTTGAAAGCACCAATACAATTACATGAATACCTGCCAATACTGCAGTGATGGCTACTCTGACAAAGGATGTGTTTTCCCAAAGCGCTCCGGCAAGGAAAAAGACAAATAATATTTTTACAAATTCTGAGGGTTGGAAAGATAGACCGGCAATCTCTACAGAGATGTAGGAACCACGGGTAACGCTTCCCATAATCAATACCGCGCTCAATAATCCGATACCGATTGCTGCATAAAGCCAGGTAATTTTCTTGAGAAATCGAACTTTGCTGAAAATAAAAGGTATCAACAAAGAAATAATCAGAGATACCAGTACAATTATATATTGTTTAATGGCTTTATCATATGCAAGACGTGATATCATCATAAGCCCGGTTCCTAAAAGCATACAGGTATTGTTCAACAAAAGCCTGTTACAATTCTCATAAATTGCAGGCACCAGAAAAAGAGTTGTCAACAGAAATACTTCCACAAATGCAAATAAAAACAAATACTGTATATCTTCTGTCAACAAAATCAAGTCTGCAAAGCAGAATGTCTGTATCAAAAACAACAGAATGTTCTGGATTGTATAAATAGGTCTTTTGCCACTTGCACCACGATAGCGAAATGCATAGAAATTGCATAGGGTGTAACAAACCATTAGACCACATATGAAGTATTTGGATAATTCTAAAATATATTCGCTCATTTTACTCTGCTCCTCGCTTTTCGTGTCCGGTTGTGTATTCAACACAGGGAATCTGCCCACGTGCTCCGGACAGGAAATATTGAAGAATCCGAATGGTTTCCTGTTCACTCTCTATCGTGAAATCCAAACGGAAATTAACAGCTTCCGTCCATTTAAGATATTCCTGATGAAGGGATAAGGGAAGACTGTTATAAATGGTATTCATACAGTGTACGCAATTACGCAACACCGGAAAATGTTTATTGTATCGGTCTGTGAGATAACATATCTTGTCGGACGAATTCCTGTCGCAGCCCTTTGTGGTATTGACTACACAATTAGCTGTCAGCATTAATGGAATTCTTCCATATATAATTTTTTCGACCGTAATGGCAGCTTTTGGAGATAGACTTTTAAGCAACTGTCTTTGTTCAGCAGCCTTTAATTCATAGGGCAGGCAAAATCCGGAAAGCTTCGTGGCAGGCACTTTATCTGCAGCAAAATTGTTTGTAAGACATGTTATGCTTTGGCTGTTCCAGATGTAAAATCCTGCATCAGCATAAACAGCATCTTCCGGTTTGATTCCATAGCCTTTATGGTTTAAAAAGCCGAGTCCTTCCATGGAACGAACCAAAAAACCACCAAATAAAGCTTTCTTACTCTGAAAGGTTTCCCACACGACATTCAAAAACCGAGTATCCCGTTTGCGAAGTATTGGTGGCAGGGCAATCACCGGTTCACATCCGTTTTTTAATAAGTAATTGCACTGCTCAAACAAATGTTGATTGGTTGCTTCAGCCGCTTCAAAAATGCAATCAGATTCAATGTACACTCTTTTGGGTACAATTGAATAATCAGCTTTTGATATGATGGAAACGGATTCTTTGACAAGTTGACAAAGGGCATTTAACTG
The DNA here is from genome assembly GCA_964403595.1 of uncultured Acetatifactor sp. GTDB lineage: Bacteria > Bacillota > Clostridia > Lachnospirales > Lachnospiraceae > Acetatifactor. The sequence continues at coordinate 5,424 of CAYOGM010000124.1, forward strand.
TGCAGTAGTACGAACAGATATATGTGCGTTTCCAACGGTACTTTCAGCTACTACATTACAAGTGCCTACAGGAGTTTCTAATTGTGTTCTGTTATCGGAAGAAAAACTGTCATTTGACATCCGACGCTCCGTGCACAAGCCATGTTCTTGAATTATAAGATTTTCCAACACAGAAATTGCCTGTCTGCGCAGTTCATTTATTGCTTTTAAAGGATAAAAAGCATTGCTGTCAGCCTCAATTTGTATGGAGGATGTTTGAAAAACGGTGTCTCCTAATTTGCCAAGCTGTTTGCGAATATTGTCCTCAGAAATAGGTTGTTTCATAGCAGGTGAAACCATATCTCCCACAACCTCTGCCTGAAGATAGGGTTTGTCAGCATGGATAAAGGTAACCATTGCATTTTGTCCCACACGAAAAACAGCTTTTATAATTACCTTGACAGACGGACGCTTATCCAAATACTGCTCTTTTACTTCTGCGAGAAGTTTTTCGTCCGTTCCACTGTAGGAGGGGCTGTCAATGGTAACCATATCCTTGCCGTTGTGACGGTAATAATAACCATTCTGCTGTTCGCTTCGAATATAAAGCTTGCTGAGTGCATCCAAATCTTTACGGCTTACATGGCAATCCTCTCCGGCATAAAATTTATCGATATATTTGCGATAGATGGCTGTAACGCCTGCCGCATATTCCGGTTTTTTCATGCGACCTTCTATCTTGAAGGAATCAATACCGGCTTTAATCAATTCAGGAATATGCTCTATGGTACACATATCTTTCAGACTTAGAGGATAATACTCTTTGCCGGACTGACTGTTGTTATTTACCTTGTAGGGAAGGCGACAGGGCTGGGCGCAACGTCCTCTGTTGCCACTTCTGCCTCCTAAAATACTGCTGAACAGACACTGACCGGAGTAACAATAACACATCGCGCCATGAATAAAAGTTTCTATTTCAAGCCCGGTCTGTTCTTTGATAAAGATAAGTTCCTCAAGACTTAGCTCTCTTGCAGGAACGATTCTTACCGCACCCATTTCTTTCAAAAGAGTAGCTCCATATTGACCGGTAAGGGTCATCTGTGTGCTGACATGAAGTTCCATATTCGGGAAGTGTTCTCTGATATAGGAGAAAACACCGATATCCTGAACAATAACGCCGTCCAGACCAGCCTCGTAAAAGGGAGTCAGATAGGGAGTGAGCTCCTCAAATTCAGATTCCTTTACCAAAGTATTTACGGTCAGATAAACCCTCCGCCCCCAAATATGCGCATACCTGATGCATGCAACCAATTCTTCCGTTGTGAAATTGTCTGCATATGCCCTTGCGCCAAAACGGTTGCCGGCAAGATAAACGGCATCTGCTCCGGCATGTATGGCACCGTAAAATCCCTCAGGATTACCTGCGGGTGCCAGTAGTTCCACTCTTCGGCCCATCTGATTTACCTCATAAACAACGCAAGGCTGCCCTTTCAGACAGCCACGCAATCCTATTTTCTGCCATTTAGTTCTGTTTCAAGACGCACAATTCTCTTAGCGCTTTCATTGGCCTCGCTCTGAAGTTCCTTTGTTCTTCCTTCAGCTGCTTCCAGTTTAATCTGAGCGGAAATCAACTCATGCTTGAGCCCATAGAGTTCCTTTTCTTTGTTTTGGAGTTCTTCCTCCAAAACGGCAATCTGTTTCTTGGCCTTAAAGAAATCATCAGCAATATTTAACTGCAACAAAACATTTTGCGTTTCTACAGACTGACGCTTAAAACTGTCTACCTTGTTGTATTCATTAATCTTATTATTGATATAGGAGGCAACCTTCTGCAGGTATTCTTCACTTTCGTTGCCGCTTAAGGTTAATACCTTACCTCCGATAATTACTTCTGCATCTGTTTTGGCTGACATCGCGCACCTCTTTTGCTCTCAGTTCTAATCCATACTGACTACAATATCTGTATTCAAAATGATACTATAGCACAACATTTATTATATATCAGAATGCGGATACAGGCAATAGTTTTTATGAAATAACTCGTTCAAAACCAAGATGAGAATATGCAGAATCTGTTGCCATTCGGCCTCTGGGAGTACGGTTAATCAGTCCTGTTTTAATCAGGTAAGGTTCGTATACATCTTCAATGGTGCCGGCATCCTCCCCTATGGCGGCAGCTAATGTGTCCAGTCCCACCGGACCGCCGTTGAATTTCTGAATCATGGTAACGAGAATATTACGGTCTATGGCATCCAGACCCAGGCGGTCTACATCCATCAAATCCAATGCAGTGCGGGCAACATCTTCTGTGATAACACCATCATATTTGACCTGAGCAAAATCTCTGACACGTTTGAGAATACGATTGGCCAGTCGGGGAGTTCCCCGGCTTCTCTTAGCCATTTCCAAAGCACCCTTTGTTTCGATTTCTACATTAAGTATTCGGGCTGAATGCATTATAATCTGCTGCAATTCCGAAATATCATAAAATTCCATGTGATGAATCATGCCAAAACGGTCTCTAAGCGGAGCTGTCAGAAGTCCTGCACGAGTAGTGGCACCCACAAGGGTAAAATGCGGCAAATCCAGACGCACCGATCTTGCAGAGGAACCTTTACCTATCATAATGTCAATACAATAGTCCTCCATAGCCGGATAAAGAACCTCTTCTACCTGACGATTCAGTCGGTGAATTTCATCCACAAAAAGCAAATCACCTTCCTCTAAATTGTTTAAAATAGCGGCCATTTCACCAGGCTTCTCAATGGCTGGTCCACTGGTAACCTTCAAGTGAACTCCCATCTCATTGGCAATAATGCCGGCAAGAGTTGTCTTGCCCAGTCCGGGAGGACCATAAAACAATACATGATCCAAAGAATCCTTACGTTGTTTGGCAGCTTCAATGTAGATGTGAAGAGTCTCTTTGATTTTAGATTGACCAATATAGTCATTCAGTGTCTGAGGTCTCAATGAACCCTCTATCTTCACATCCTCAGATGTCAGATTGGTCTCAATCATTCGTCTTTGCATAGTAAGCTCCATCCTTGCTACATAGCTTAAAAATAATTAATGTCTGCTGATTAAGCAGATATTTGTAAGTTCCATTGTTTATAGCCACTCC
>CAYOGM010000125.1:0-8500 GCA_964403595.1 uncultured Acetatifactor sp.
TGAAGCTTTTCTTTTATGAAGCATACTTTTACGAAGCTTTTTCTTATGATTTTTTCTTGATTAGGTTTCCCATGCTTCTGCGTCCGGTCTTCTTGCGCAGAAGCTCGTCCATCTTGCGATAATAATTCTCCGAGCGCTCTGCTGCAATACGAGCCCGTTCTTCTTCCCGCTCTTCCTGCATACGGAATTGATAATCCAGTTCCTTTATCACGCTCTCTTTTACCCGCTGCACAAGCTCATCATTATTTTCCCGCACTGCCTGCTTAATCATCTGTTGCATTATCCACTGAAGTCTCTGAGCCTTCTCCTCCCGAGTCTCAGTTTCCATCTGCCTTACACGATCCATCTGCGAGCCATTTAAAGCCTCCACAGCCCCTTCTTTTGCACAGGCCTCACCGCTATCCTCCTTATTGGGAGCAACCACCTCCATAAGGCTCTCATTGTTCTCAGCACGCTTAGCACTCTCAGCGCTCTTTCCATTCTCAGCGCTCATTCCATTCTCAGACAGCATGTCCAGTTTTCCATTTTTCAAAATCATCTTAATTGCTTTCAACTGCAATCCCCTCTCTTTCATATCTTTAATATTCTTAAAACGCTCCACATCCTCCTTGGTATAATAACGATGTCCCAGTTCATTGCGCTTAATGGGAAGCTGCAATTCCTCCTCCCAGTAACGCAGTACATGACTCTCCACACACACTGCCTTCGCCGCATCCGAAATCAATAAATAGTTGTCCATTTTGTTCTCCTCTCTTCTTAAACGCAGAAAGAGAATGAGCCATTTAAACTCATTCTCTTTCGTAAAATAAATATATGTATTTATTTAGAACTCTTCTGATTTTCGTGCCCTCTCCAAATTCGCGAACTTGGTGTACTCAGGCAACCACGCCAGCTCCACTGTACCGATAGGACCATTTCTTTGCTTGGCAATGATAATCTCTGACACGCCCTTTCGGTCCGTATCATGATTGTAGTAATCGTCTCGATAGATGAACATTACCACGTCCGCGTCCTGCTCAATCGCTCCCGACTCACGCAGGTCAGAAAGCATGGGCCTGTGGTCCGGTCTCTGTTCTACCGCACGGGACAGCTGAGACAACGCCAGAACCGGCACACTCAATTCTCTCGCTACAGCCTTTAAAGAACGTGAAATCTCTGAAATCTCATTTTGTCTGGACTCAGAACGCCCACTACCCGACATCAGCTGCAAGTAGTCAATGATAATCATGGACAAACCATGCTCCAGCTTCATCTTACGGCACTTAGAGCGAAGCTCTGAAATACTAATACCGGGAGTATCATCAATTAACAGCTTGGAACGTCCAATCACACCTGCGCTCTCAATCAGCCTCTCCCAATCCTGGTCATTTAATTGACCAGTACGAAGCTTTTGGGCATCCACACTGGACTCCAATGAAAACATACGGTTTATCAGCTGCTCCTTACTCATCTCCAGACTGAATATCGCTACCGGTAAATTCTTTTTAAAAGCTACATGCTGAGCAATATTAAGTACAAACGCCGTCTTACCCATGGACGGACGGGCTGCAATCAGCACCAAATCCGAAGGCTGCATGCCTGCGGTACGATAATCCAAATCTGTAAAACCGGTGGGAATACCGGTAACACTTCCCTTATTCTTGGCGGCAGTCTCGATTTTGTCCATGGCATTCATAACTACCTGTCGGATAGGTACAAAATCACCTGTATCATGCCTTTGAAGGAGCTGGAACATTCTCTTCTCCGTATCCTCCAGGATAAACTCCAGACTTTCTTTGCCTGCGTAACAGGTATTAGCAACCTCTTCATTGAATTTAATCAGCTTGCGAAGCAGCGACTTTTCCGCCACAATATTGGCATAATATTTGATATTCGCAGAAGTAGACACCGAATCCAGCAAATCCTTTACATATTCCAAGGAAGAAACCTCCGGTGGAACATCCTTTTCACGCAGACGATTTTGCAATATAACCGGTTCAATGGGTTGGCCTTCCTCATACAGCTCCACCATGGTCTCAAACAAAATACCATACTGCCTGCTGTAGAAATCCTCACCGGTAATCATTTCTGATGCAACCGTGACAGCCTCCATATCCATAATCATGGAACCAATGACAGCCTGTTCTGCCTCCATGCTGTGTGGCATTATTCTCTTTACAAGACTTTCTTCCATTGCGGGCATATCAATCTCCATTCGTGTAACAACAGGGCGAAAAATTTATTTTTCACCTTATGCCTCCACTACCTTCACAGTCAGCTTAGCAGTTACCTGCACATGCAACTTCACATTCACTTCATAAGTGCCAAAATTCTTTAAAGCCTCCGGCAAATGAATTTTCTTCTTGTCAATTTCCAAATTGCACTGTTCCTTGACAGCAGCTGCAATTTCCTTGGTGGATACGGAACCAAAGGTTCTGCCGCCTTCGCCAGCCTTAATCTTCACAATAATCTGCTTGGTCTCAAGCTCTGCCGCCAATGCTTTGGCTGCATCCAGCTGCTCCTGTGCCACCTTGGCATCATTTGCCTTCTGAAGCTTCAAATCATTCATATTCTTAGCAGTAGCTTCTACACCAATCTTCTTGGGCAAAATATAATTTCTTGCATATCCTTCACTGGCTTCAATGATATCACCCTTCTTACCCAGCTTTTTCTCATCCTGTAACAAAATAATCTTCATCTCTATAAGTCCTTTCTGTTAAATTTCACCTTTCTCCAGCATATCGTCTATCGTATGCTTCAGCACACCGATGGCCTCCACAATGCCGACACCTTCCATCTGGCACGCTGCCACATTCATGTGTCCGCCGCCACCCATACGTTCCATCACAATCTGCACATTTACCTCATCAATGGAACGGGCACTGACATATATCTTGCCTTGATAATCCGTAAGCACAAAGCTTGCCTTGATGCCTCTGATATTCAGAAGCTCATTAGCAGCCTGGGCACCGATTACTGTAGGACTGGGCAAATCTTCCGCCATACAAATAGAAATTGCAAAATACTGTTTATAAATCTCTGCCTGACTAACCGCATCAGCCCTTGCCTTGTACTCCTGTGCATCCTCTCTGAACAGCTTGCGCACTCTGGATACATCCGCACCGTTTCTGCGCAGGAATGCTGCTGCCTCAAAGGTTCGCACACCGGTCTTGGTCACAAAGTTATTGGTATCCACCATGATACCTGAGTACATACAATCTGCTTCCTCGGAGCGGATTTTGATATTGTCATATGTGTACTGCAAAATCTCAGAAACCATCTCACAAGCCGAGGATGCATAAGGCTCCACATAGGAAAGCGTTGCATTCTCAATAGTCTCCGTACCCTGTCTGTGGTGATCCAGCACCACGATAGACTTACAACACCGCAAAAGCTCCGGACACTCTGTAATAGAAGGCTTGTTTACATCCACAACTACAAGCACGGAATTATTGCCTGCAAGCTCAACGGCCTGCTGGCCGCTAATAATCATATCCTCGTCATAATCCGGGTTATCTTTGAACAATTCCACCAACGGCTGAATCGCTGTGGTTGCCTCATCCAAAACAATGTGGGCTTTTCTGCCAAGGGTTGTAGCAATTCTGTATATGCCTACTGCAGAGCCAAAACTATCCACATCCGGCATACGATGCCCCATTACCAGCACACGGTCCTTTCCGGTGATAATCTCTCGTAACGCATGTGCCTTTACACGAGCCTTCACGCGGGTATTCTTCTCCACCTGCTGACTCTTACCGCCATAATATGTGATGCTCTCAGGCGTCTTGATAACTGCCTGGTCACCTCCACGTCCCAGCGCCAAATCAATAGCATTTCTGGCAAATTCATAATTCTGGGCATAGCTAAGACCATCCAGACCTACACCAATACTCATGGTTACCGCCATCTCGTTACCAATATTAACGGTCTTAACCTCTTCCAGCAAATCAAAACGGCTCTCCTGCAGCTGTGCAATGGCCTTCTTACGCAAAATAACCAGATACTTATCCTTCTCCAGCTTCTTGCTGATACCATCCAGCGCAGAAATATATTTGTTAACCTTTCGATCAATCAACGCTATCAAAAGAGAACGCCTTACTTCCTCGACACTCTCCAATGCCTCTTCGTAGTTATCCAAATAAATCATACCTACTGCAAGACTTTGATCATCTACCTCCTGCAAAGCAATATGCAGCGCAGTCTCATCAAAAAGGTACATGGCAATCAAATAACCATTATAATCCTGCGCATCTATCATATCGCTATGCTCTGCCATGTCCTTCAAAGAAATCTTTTTAAACCTGGCAACAAACTCACTGTTCTCATATTTCAAATCGTACTGTGCTTCATCCACACCGGAGTCATCCGGAAGCCTGTCTCTTGTAATAGTCGGAAACAATCCGGTAATCGACTTATTATAACCCTTGGGTTGATGAATTACAGTATCAAACGCTATATTTGACCAAATCACCTTACCGGTATCATCCAACAACGCATAGGGAATCTCCAGTTCCCGAAGAAGCTTGCGCTGAATCTGTCCGTACTCAGTAGCAAAGCTGACAAGCTCATTGATGATAATCGGTTTATTATAAAAATACAGGGTCAAATTTACCGCAAAATAAAATAATATAAAAAATCCCAGCAACAGCCCCGCCCGCACATCAATCATAAAAAGCGCTGCATCTATGGCACAAAGCAAAAGGCCCAAATAAATACCAAACTTAAGAAATGTTTTGATATGACCTTTTAATCGAATTCGTTTCTTCATGTGTAACCCTCCGAGGAGCACGGACTCCACATGCCCCTACGGTACATTATAACAGAAGTTTTAACAGTATGCCACCACTTAATTTGTCATATTCACAAATGTTCTGTCGAATGTAGGACAGGTGGGAATCCTTCACTGCAACAAATCTTCCTCTGCCAAAAATAAACTTAAAGGAAATCTCCTGACCATTCACCGTCGCCCTGGGAGGCTTCGGAGGTTTTTATATCGTTGCCGATTTTGATAAGAGACCATTCCATGAAGGTTCCGGGCATAATATTTTGTGTTTTGAACTGGGTAGACTGACCATAAGGAGCTGTCAACATAACAGTTCCCTTGCTAAGCTCTGCCAGTTCGTTATTTTTATCCACGCGGTTAATAATAAACTGTCCCTCCTCGGGGGTGGATATGGTATTGCTTACTGTCATCTTCTTGGCTACCTGAAGGCGAAGCTGTGCCGTACCTTCCGCAGCCGCCTGCAAGGTCAATGAATTTATTGAAATGGTACTGTCTGCCCGAACCACCGCGTTTTCCACAATGGTCAAATCGCAGGATCCGGCAATAGAACCGTTAATGTCAACCTCTCCCTCCAGCGTCAAAGCCGTGTTCGCAGATGCTGTAATGGTATTGACGTTCACATTATACAAATGCAGCTGCGCTCCATTGATAAGGATTACTCCGGGGCCGTTTGCTTTACCATTATCCAACGCAACATCTCGAATATGAAGATTGCCTTCATCCACCACAATACTGCCGGAAAGACCTATTTTCTTCTGCTCTCCCGTAGCACCACAAATGATAACCGTTTTACCCTTAGCAGGGGATTTCAGTGAATCTGACGAAGATATATCTGCATCCAGACGAATTACATAATCCGTTCCGGCCAAAGCATTGACATACTCCACCGCATCCGTCACACGCGCAAAACGTTGTTTGCCACTGCTATCAGCACTTTGTGCCGCCCCATAATCCTGGGTGTCTTCAAATACTGTCACATAGGGCTTACCCAGTCGTACAGCACCACTCTCTCTATACAGCACCCAGTCTGTCTCCTTCGCCAACATGACACTACTTACACTGACCTTCGGTGCATCGGGTAAAACCTTCATATCCTCTACATAGGTAATGGACTGACCATTACGCAAAGGATTCAACACCAATTTATCCTCTGTACCATATACATTGCCTTTAATCACAATCTTTTTAGTCAAATCATAATCCAGCTGATTACCTTGAGCCGGGTATATATCCGTCACCGACAGATCCCCCTTCACCTGCAATCTGCCACCCAACGTTAATTTATCTACCGTTAAATTGCCCTCTATGGTCTGCGAAACCCCAGCCCCGATTACCACGCCGGAACCGGCAGACCCGGTGATTGAATCAAGATTTTCTATTCCCTTTTCCGGTATCGTCAATGTATATTTTGCAAGCTTTACTGTAATGGGCAGAGCACTTACATCCTGCTCACTCTTAATCCGCTCCAGTTCATTATAGATGCAAACATCACCGGTCAGCGTTATACTTCCCGTAATTCGTATCTTCTCACCGGTAAAAATAATAGATTTGTAGGTTCCGGCATTGGGAAGCGGAAGAGCTCCTTTCACCAAAACTGCCTCATCCACATGAACAGTATATTCTCCCTCTTTTATCTTTCTTCTCGCAATCTCTGTCTTTACATCCGCGAGAGCAGCATACTCACCAAGACTAACTTGGTTTTCGCCATCCATATAATACAAAGAGATTGGCGTTGCCACAGCTCCCTTCACCCTGAGCCCATTGCCCTTACGGTACAGCCCCAGTTCTGCATCCTTATCATCCAGCAGACAATACTGGGTTGCATAGCTGTTACCGGTCACGTTAATTACAACTGTATTAACTGCCGCCTCAACCCTGCTACCGTACTTGTCAGTCAATTTAAGACAAATTCTCTCCTCTGTGAACGTATCCTTAACTGATGCAGCCTTTTTATAGGGCAAAATGAGTTCATTTCCTTCGCTTGCCTGCAACACCGCTTTTACCGTTAGCTTACCGGCTGTTTGTACCTTCACATTTTTATCCATGTAAAGATTCTTCACCGTAAAATTGCCTGTTGTATTCACTGCACAATTCTCACCGGCAGTAAGCGTCCATGCCGCTCCACTGATTTGCTTGGCCTCCAGCGTAATCTCAGGCTCCAACTCCAGGTCCGCTGTCATGGTAAGATTGCCTGTCGCCTTCAGACTGACCGGTGCGCCCTTGCCGTTTTGAAGCACAATCCCTGCATACCTTCCCTTAGTAGGCATGGACAACGCACCATTTACTATATAATCATCCAAAAGAACCACTCTGTAGATTGCATTTATACTTTGCAAATCATTGATTTTCGCCTTTATATCATTCCACTGGGCATAGGTCCCCAGATGTTCTTCTCCTTTGTAAAGCTTCAAAACCTCCGCACCCACATAGAGCACACTTCCCTTTTTGTAGCAGACCTGCTTCTCTCCTTTAAGAGCAAACCGCTCTACAGTAGCCTTGGATGCTGTCAAAAGCTTGCTTCCTGCCGCAAACTCCTGCTCCACATAATTGCCATCCTGTTCCTTAAACTGTTTGAGGGCCAGTACACCATCTACTTTGCCACTTATCTTGACATCGGGAAGCTTTCCCTCTGCCGGGAATCCCAATACACCTTCTGCCGTGGCATCCACATTGGTGACGGCAAACTTCTTACCGGGCACTAAATATACGATACCCTTTTCCAAAATAAGATTGGTAATCCCCGAAACATTTCCGTTTATACTAATTGTACCTGTCGCAGTCACACTATGAAAACTCTGTAAATTGCCTTGAAGGCTAACATCACCTATTAAGAAAAGCCTTGCCTTGGAATTACCCTTCACCGCACCGGCCTTTTGTACTCCCATAAGAGTCAAATTTTTCCCCTTGGTATTGATATTAACCGCCTTATCCGTGTCAGCCATGCATAAAGCCTTTGCCTCCACAATAAGAGGTGTCGTCATATTAACAGTATTTGTTGCAAAATAAAGTACACTCTGTCCCTCATCTGCCGCTTTTAAGGTGATGCCTGCTACCTGTGAGGGCATCGTCTTACCAATTACTGCTGTAGACAGCACAGAAATCACATACTCCTGCCCCACATCCCCCTTTGACGAAAAATCTGCCACAAGAGCATCCCAATTGTCATAGACACCCCATACGGTCCCTTCTCTGTCCGTTACCAGAAAGGCATCTGTCTGTATAGGCTGACTATTACCACTGACATCGGAATCACTAACATCTCTGCCACCTGTACTTCCTGTATCAGCTCCATCTGAACTTCCGAGGGCACCCTCGGTCACAGCCAGCTTATCCTCCATATATTCAGATTCTACATCCGCCCCATCAAAACTGCTTCTATTATAAAGCTCTGCCGCAGTGCTCCCCAAAACATCCACTGACAACGTGGACACCACCAGAGCGAGCGCCATCAACATCGCAAATATTCGCTTTTTACCTCTTTTATCTAACATCTATTTCTCCCTGCATCTACTATATTTCCGTATACTTTTACAATTCCTACACTAACGATTTTATCCGTTTTTGCTCTAAAATGCAATGTATTCTGTATAACTCCAAACATTACCAGACGATATATTTTTACTTTTGGAAAATATATCACTTGAAAACTCCCGGGATTACATTATCTGTAACCTCGGGAGCTCTTCTCTTAAAATACCTAAACATAAATTCCAGACACAAATTTATAATATTTTTCAT
>CAYOGM010000126.1:0-8444 GCA_964403595.1 uncultured Acetatifactor sp.
AGTGGTTGATACTTTGCCCTTGAATAGTCCAGTTAATTAGTGACGGTTATACTAGGTGGTGATTGTGGCATTTTTGTATTTAGCTGTTTTAAGAATGAAAAAGGTGTATGGTGCATAGAAAAGACATGTGAACGTAGCAATACGCCATATCATGATGAATATTCCAGCGAAGATGAGGCATTTGACCATTTTCTCAGTATTGTACATTCTCATAGTACTTTGGATAGTTTTTATATTAGACAGCAAGATGAGAAACGCAAACGCTTTGAAGATTGTTTTATGACGCAGATCAATGGCCCTTCCGGAAAGTATGAATATATATTGGAGTGGCCGAGTGCCAGAACCATATATACAAAGATAATGCGATGCTTTAAAACAGATTCCGGCAAATGGTATATTGAAGTTGATGATGGGAACGGTAAGTATTTTAGCAAAGAATTTGACACTTTAGAAGAGGCGAAAGAGGAACTCTATCGAAAAGGAGCGAGATAACATGATGGATGAAAGCAGATTAACAGAGTACTACAGTCAGATTGCAAATAAGCTGGACGAGATGATTCCCTGTGAGTGGGAGAGGGTTGTACTGTATGCGGAGTATACAGGAGATGTAGGAACTTTTGGCTGTTATTTTTATACTGCTGATGGACAGTTCCATAATAGTCAGGATATTCCGACGGAATATGGCGTTAATAAACATGAGTTTAGAATGAAGCAGGCAGAACTTATGCAAATCAATGAGAAGCTTTGGTTAGAGTTTAAAAATGCAGGGGAAGAAACCTGGAATGCATATGCATTTTGTATAGATAGTGATTGGAAATTCCGTATGAATTACATATATGAGTTGGATGAAACGTTTTCATCGGGAGATAGAATAGCCGGGTGGTTTTATGACAATTGCGATATAGTTCCTCGAGGCGATTATGCGAAAAGCAAACTTAAGAAGTATCTGGAAGCGCAAGGAAGGGAACTCCCCGATGAACTACAGGGTATATAAAAAATGAGAGTGATAGAGGAGTGGACAACCAATGATTAGGTATGCAACTGAGCAATTCGATGTTTCTGATAAAGATGTTTTGTGGGAAAAATTCAGGTGTTTTGTAAAAACACTTATCCCCTATGAGGAGCATTGGGACAGGCTGACGGAAAGCCAGAAGTATCCGCTGATAGTGTTTATTTATGTTGAGGAAGTATTGCGCGAAGCTCATATGGGGTTCTTGGAGTTGCATCAAGAGTACATTGGTCTTGATGATGTGATAAAGGCGATGGAAGTCTTGCAGATATCCAATCCGTACATAGAGAATATCAGAAAGATTCCATTAAAACAGGTGTCGCTTGATGACCTGATTGAACAGTCTGCGGATGAGGATGAATTTGCTGCCAAAATGGACGAACTGGATGAGATGTTAGAGGTTCATGACAAAATATTTTGTGAACTGGTAAGGGAAAGTTCAGAGATAGAAGATAAAATTTTGGCGTATTTACGGGCAAATTTTGATTTATTTTTTCAGTGACTGCAAGAGGAAGTTTTAGAGAAAGAAGAGGCTGAAATGTTAGACAAATTTTTTGTAGTATTGGATGGCTATCGAAGAAATGTAACCGCTCATGTTGAAAAGAACATTATTGAGGAAAAACAACGAGAGTTGAATGTAAAGTTTCCGCAGGCCATGGTTGAATTTTATACTCATTTCGGTAATGACAAAGAGGTGCTTTCTTCATTTTATGTTTTTGACACAGTGGAAAATATTCGAATCGAATATGATGCATTATGTTTTGGTGAAAAGCATGAAGGAATGGGAAGGTTGGGAATTCAGTTAGAAGATTTGGAAACGGATGATGAAGCGGTTTGTTGGTATCCATATGATATGAAAAAATGGTATATGGAAGAAAGCGTTACAGACTTGTTTTTCTTCGGTATAGCATCTTGGCAAGTGTTGAATACAATGCCTTCTGTTGCGAAAGAGCGCTTATCGGAGGATGAATTTAAACACTTGGTCGGAAGTGATTTGCAATATTTATGTGAAGATGAATTATTCCTGTTGGGGGATGTGATTCCTGTTTACGCAAAAGATATCCTAGGCTGTTATCTTGTGGAGGATGAAGAATTATATCTCGGAGCAATGACGGACGAAATGCTGGAAAAGTATGAGGAACTATTGGGATTAGATTTGGACTGGTTATAAGTTTGGGAAGGGAGCAAAAAATAATGGCAAACAAGGAATTTGAAGAAAAAAGACAAGCCTTTGAGAAAAAGCTGATCAATTTATGTATGCAGGTAATTGGCGAGAATATGAGTAAGGTGGACAAGCTCTATATTTATTGCTGTTCGGAGAATGTGGTGACATCTTTCGATTTTTTTGCTGCTTGTGCGGGAAAGGTAAGAGGAAGAGGTCATTTGGGGATTGAGGATACGGATTTTTTCGATATTGCTTTTGAGGAAATCGAACAGATGAAGGAGTTGTATGAGGAGTATGACGAAAAGAGTCCAGAGGCTGTGAAAATCATATATGATGTGCAGAAAGAGAAAAAAGAAGTTATTTATGTAGATAAGCCTATGGGAAGGAGCGTTCTACCATCTCATATGGTGGATAAGTGGATTGAGGAAGTTCGTCGGGTGCTGGAGCCGAAGCCAGAAGTTACGGCGAAGAAGACAGGGAAACTGATAAATCTGAAAAAGCAGTGGAATTATAAGCATGAGGGATTGCGTGGTGCGTTGATGTCCGCTACAGGGGAAATCAAAGAGGATAGGCTGACCTACTTTTTGGAGTATGATAAAGCCGGATTCTATGAAAGTCAGTTGGTGCGCTTTGATTTGAAAGAGAAGACACCGGAGATATTGTTTACGGAGCGCCATGTGATACGGAGTACAGGCATTTGTGAAAATGGTAGGCGGTATTTTACATCTATGTCTGCCAAGGTATATTGTTTGGATGAGCAGACCGGTGAGGTGCTTTGGGAAACAAATGCAGGAAAAGGCAATGCAAGTTGGGAGATTGTCTTGGACGAGAAGCATGTGTATATGAGTAATGATGGTATATATTGTATTGATAAGGAAAACGGAAATATATTGTGGGAAACCAATGAAGGCTGGAGGCGTGCAGGCGGCTCTATCATTGTGGAAGGGGAACTTTTATATCATGGCTATAGTGATGGTGCTGTTTATTGCAAGAATATAAGCAGTGGAGAGCTTTTGTGGAGTTATGGGAAAGGGCTGTACCCCAGAGCTATAACCACTTATGGAGAGGGCTTTTTGCTGGTTGCATTTGTAGGTTCCTTTGGGAAGATATTGTTGTTGGATAAGAGAAACGGAGAAGTGGTTTCTGAGTTTACTACAGACGAGCCTATCTATAATGAGTTTGTAGTGATAGACAATTTGGTATACATAGGCAATGATGCAGGAGAGATGTATTGTTTGGAAATCACAGAGGATAATCAGTTGGTGGACAGATTCCGACTGCTTGCGGATTCGGCGGTGACAACGACTGCAGTTGTAGATGGCGAGGTTGTATGGTTTGCAACAGAGAAGGGCTATATTTATGGTTTAGACCGATTCACAGGTGAAGAGGTGGCAAAGAAGAAAAAAGGAGCAGCCGGACCTAAGTGGATTGGATTTTATGAGGATGGTCTGCTGGTATTAAGTGACAAGGGGCAGATTGAATATTATCAAAAAGCATAAGGATAGGGGATGAAACCATTGTACCAGTACATTTGGGAAGGGAGCAAAAACATGATGAATGAAAGCAGATTGACAGAATACTACAGCGCAATAGCTGAGATTGTAGACGAATTAATCCCCTGTGAGTGGGAACGGGTTGTTATGTATGCTGAAGAAATGGAAGATTCAAGTGCGGCCAGCTTCTATTTTTATACAAGTGATGGCGATTATTATTACAGTGGGAATATTTGGGATGAGTTTGATGTAAGTGAGGATAAATATGACGAGCTTATGGATGAGTTATTGGATACCACGGAAGCGTTATGGATGGAATTTAAAAATTTAGGCGAAGAGCCTTGGTGTTCATTTACCTTTGAGCTTGATAAGGATTGGAAATTTAAAATCAAGTACTCCTATGACCCAAATGAAGGCTTAGGAAGAATGGAAAAAGATTTAAGATGGGCATATGATGAACTCGAAATAGTGCCAAAGGATAACTACAGCAGAACACTTCTGAAAGAATATCTAGAAGCGCAAGGCAGAGAATTGCCTGACCAATTAAGGGATATGTAAGTGCCGTCTCTAAGTTTGAGTGTGGTAAAGGTGAGAAATATTTTTATGGGAATAAAGTAGGATAAGGAGCAGTGTATGAAAGAGCAGGAGAATTTTGTCAAAGGAAGCGTAGAATATTACAAGGATTTGTGCTATCAAGTGGACATAAAATTGCAGTTTGATACAGGTAGGATTTTCGAGAAGGAACTCGCATCAGCAGTAAAAAATAGCGATTTTGCCAGGATTAAAAGTATATTTTACCATGAAACAAAGCTCAGGATGTTGCCTCTTTGGGAGGGGGGGACCGACCATGGTCGTCAAATGTGGAATTTACTGAATTTACTAGCATGTGATGAATTTAATAATATTTACAGAGTTTATCCCGAAGGCTTGCCGCTGACTTCAAATGGTTATTCAATGTGGATAAACGCAACTAATTTGCTATTATGCATTATGTACAACACAGAGAAAAAAGAGGTATATAATCAGAATAAGGTTATAGAAAAGGCTGAAAAGTTTATAGCGTCCAAAAAGCCGATATGGGATAGGGCTGTGGTGGCTTGTATGTTGGCAATTATGAATCATGATGTTGCAGACTTTTCTGAAAATTTGCAGAGAGTTTGTGAAAGCTATAATAAAAATGACATATCAGACTATGAGAAAATACAATGTCAAAATGCCTATGGTTTGATTGTTCTCGCAAAGCATTTTTGGACAGGGGAAGAGTTTGATAAGGTGGAATATCCTAGGTATAAGAATTTTAACAGAGGATATATTGATTGGTTTTTGAGCCAGAAGGAATTGTCCAATGATCTTTGTTTTACTTATAAAGATTCTTTTGAAGAGTTCAACAATATATTGAAAAAGCCCGTGGCTGTTACACGGATTAATCAGCCATATTTAGGGTCAGATAATCCCTATATTTCAAGTAAAGCTAAAAAGAATTGGTATATGGATATGAAGAAAATGCTTGATGAGTTTTGCAGTGAATTGAGTCAGGCTTAGTGGTGTCTAAGTATTTGAAACAGGAAATCATTTTTAAAAGGATATTTGATTTTACAAGGAGACCAATTATGTCAAATTTTGTAGTAGACGGAACAAAATTACAATGTACGATGGGCACTGAATCCGCAGAATTAAAGACGTCTGCACCAAGGTCTTTTTCAATTGGTGGCAAGGATGTGGCTACAGCAAAAGATTGTATTCCTTACATAAACATAGGTTGTTTTGGAAAATGCAATGCTTTTCCTCATGAAACCAAGCCTTGCACCCCGACAGGTGTATGGATAAACACATGCGATATGCTGACTGTAGATGACGCACCTGCACTGACAGACAAGTCCCAGATGATTTGCGCATGTGGTGGAGGATTGATTTCCGTACAAAGGTCAAAAAAAGAATAACATCAAGTAAGTGAAGGAGTAGGTTTGCCCTTTGTTCAGATGTATAGTCGACGTAGCCTTTTTAAAGATTATATAAAATGGGTGCTGGATGATCTGTGTGATTTGCCTATGGAATTTATCGGTACATGGGAGGACTATCATTCATTTGAACCCATTTTGGACAGAGCGTATGAGGTGTTTTGCGAGAAACAAAATAGTTAGTAGAGAGGAAGAGTCAGTATGTACGATAAAGTTTTCAAGGATTTCAAATTAGAGAGCAAGGTATCACCGGAGTTGATTGCGAAGTACGAAGGGCTTTTGCCTGAGGAGATGCTGGTGGTTTGGAGAGAGTATGGTTTTGGAACCATATTGGATGGATATTTAAAGATTGTAAATCCGGAAGAATATGAGGAAGTATTAGATATGTCATATTTTAGGGCATCTGTTGCAATACCTATTTTTGTAACGGGATTTGGTGATATTATTGCGCTAGAAGAAGGGAAGTATATTAGAACAATAAAGTTTAAAAATGGAACATTTGACATTATTCCCGGAGGGTTTGATTTCTTCTGGGAAGACATGGAGAATGAGTATATTAAAGAGATTTACGGAATGCTGGATAAATACAAGGCAGCAGTAAAGCGTCTGGGTGAATTAGCCTTTGATGAATGCTTTGGTTACACACCTTTGTTGGGACTTGGCGGCAAGGAAAAGGTAGAGAATCTGGAAAAGGTCAAGACCAAGGTACATATTGAACTGATAACCCAGATGATGGGGCGGATTGAGTAAAGCTGCAAAAATTGAAAAAGAGAGTTACAATACCGCAGTATTATCAACTCTCTTCTTATGGCTAATTTTTCTGTTGTCCGCCAACGGCCGGCACATTCGTCCGGTAAGGCTTCAGGTTTTTCAGTTGCCTGCCAACGACCGGCACATTCGTCCGGCAAGTCTATCGGATTAAGGTGTTAGCCCACCTGAAACAGCACGCTGCTTCTATTACTATAATTATACGAATGAGTTGAAAATATGTCAATAGATTAAGAGGGAAGTTGAGAATTCAATAGTCAAATATTTCAAGTCGGGCTTTAGGGAATAACAAGAAAGGAAAAATGCATAATGAGCGAACGATTTTCCAATCTAATGCAGAGTATAAAAGAATCAAGCAAAAATATTAAAGTATTGCCGTTAGATTCTGCTGTACTTGCTGACATTCGGCAAAAATATGATTTAAACGGAGAGAGTCTTTTAGGGGCAATTATTTTTAACTGTGGTGGCATTGTAATTGATAACTGGATTCGGATTTATGGTGCCGGAGAACTGGATTTTGCTTCCCGCAATCAGCTTTTTCCCTATGAGGACATTGTTGTGGGAGAAGACATTATTGGTGGCCTTTTTGTAATACTGGATGGTGGAAACGTAGGATATTTTGCACCGGATACACTGGAAATCGAAGACATGGAAATATCCTTTGGACAGTTTATGTACTGGTGTGTACAAGGGGATACCGACTTGTTCTATCAAGATTATCGCTGGACCAACTGGCAAAAGGAAGTAGCGGATATGGACTTGGATAAGGGTGTTGCATTTTATCCCTTCCTTTGGGCGCAGGCAGAGTATTTGGAGGGCAGGCGAAGAGAACAGATACCGATGAAAGAGATAATCGGAATGCAGTTTGAGTTTTTGAAGGCAAAAGAGCTGGAAGAATACGCATTGAACTTGTAAGGATGGAGGATGAAACACTATGTACGATAAAGTATTTAAGGATTTCAAATTAGAGAGTAAGGCATCACCGGAGCTGATTGCCAAGTATGAAGGGCTTTTGCCGGAGGAGATGCTGGTGGTCTGGAGAGAGTATGGTTTTGGAACCATATTGGATGGATATCTGAAAATAATTAATCCTGATGAATACAGAGATGTGCTGGAGATGGCTTATTTTGCAGCAGATATCGCAATTCCTATTTTTGTTACTGCATTCGGAGATGTTATTGTTCTTGAAAAAGGTGACTATATTTATTCAATTAGGTTTAAAAATGGCACGTTTGAAATTATTCCCGGAGGGTTCGAGTTCTTCTGGGAAGACATGGAGAATGAGTATATTAAGGAGATTTACGGAATGCTGGGTAAATACAAGGCAGCAGTAAAGCGTCTGGGTGAATTAGCCTTTGATGAATGCTTTGGTTACACACCTTTGTTGGGACTTGGCGGCAAGGAAAAGGTAGAGAATCTGGAAAAGGTCAAGACCAAGGTACATATTGAACTGATAACCCAGATGATGGGGCGGATTGAGTAAAGTAAGTGAGGGAATTTGATTGTGGCGACTTCATATCACTGCATTAATTAAGGAGATTGATGAATGGATTAACCGGCACACCAAGGAAGTATGGGATTTTTGTGTGGATGTACTTATGAAACACGAACAAGAATGGTTAGAAAAGCTGGAGCCAGCAAATTAGAGATGAGCTGTGGTATACCTTGGAAGAATAACAAGAAGAAAAAGCCGATGGCGATCTTTTGGGTATGATAATAATCGACTATCTGGCAAGAGTGCCTGCGGAGTGTGATTTGACACAGATTTACGAGGTTGCCATATTGGAGAAGATGTTTTTATATAGTAAGTAATTGTGCCTCCACTTTCAAATATAAACAAATATTAAAGTTTCGAAAGCGGCATATTGCATACAATATGTGTATAATGATATAATAACAATAGTTTCAAAAAATAAAAAAATTTAAAGTTTTGAAAGTGGTGGAGTTATGAAAACAATATTAAGAGAAGCATATTTAAACAGGATTAAGGATTTGAAAGATACACCAGATATAAAAATTATTACCGGAATCCGACGTTCCGGAAAGTCAAA
>CAYOGM010000127.1:0-8419 GCA_964403595.1 uncultured Acetatifactor sp.
TAGTTGCCTGCCACTCTCTGCAATCCATTACACTGATAACTTCAGCGATGGTAACTCCAGCAAGCATTGCCACACATGCCTGTCCGCACAGACCATCCTCAGGCTGGATAATAACTTCCATGCTGTCAATCTTACGGATAGGATTCTCAAAGCTGTAAGGACTGTTCTGATCCATACGAATCAAGGAACCGTTTACATGAAGAAGAATCTTATGGCTAACACCAAGCTCTACCTTAACTGCATCATCATCGGGAATATGAATCTCATAATTACCCTTCTCGCGGGGAAGCAATTCACAATCGATAATCTCATTATCCAGAACCACGTCTGCCTGAATTACCTCTCTCTGCTTACAAACCTCCCAAATATTAAAAGGAATGGGAATCATATAACCCTTATCTTTTTTCTCAATTTTAGACTCAAAAAAGTATCTCATTTTTCCTCCCTTTCCGTTCGGCCTTCTCTTGAAAGCGAACGATTTACATTATTAAAATAATTGTACCAAATATTTGGCTACTTGCAAAGTTTTTTCTTAGAAGTTTTTCGTTTTTTATTAAATACAATCTTAATTAACATTTACCGTCCCCTCCTATGGATTGACTGAAAACGCTATTTAGCGTACAATAAATCTGTTTGAAAACACAAGCAAAATTTCAATAGAAATATAAGATAGAAAGGATGATTGCCATGGCTTTTGACGGCGTAACCATCGCAAATGTAGTATCAGAATTAAAAAAGGAGCTCACCGGCGGCAGGGTCTACAAAATTGCCCAGCCCGAGGAGGATGAGCTTCTTCTTACCATAAAGACAAATGACGGTCAGCGAAGACTCTTTATCTCCGCCGGAGCTTCACTGCCCTTAATCTATCTGACGGAAAACAACAAGCCCAGTCCTGCCACTGCTCCCAATTTCTGCATGCTTCTTAGAAAGCATCTGCAAAACGGACGTATTGTCGGCGTATCCCAGCCCGGTCTGGAGCGAATTGTCCGCATTGATGTGGAACATCTGGATGAGATGGGGGATTTGTGCCGCAAAACCTTAATCGTGGAAATCATGGGCAAGCACAGCAATATTATCTTCTGCGACAGCGAAGACCGCATTATCGACAGTATCAAGCGCGTATCTGCGGCAGTCTCCAGCGTCAGAGAGGTTTTGCCCGGCAAACCCTACTTTGTAGCCGAGACTCAAGACAAACTGGATGCTCTGACTACGGATTATGATACCTTTTATCAGACCGTATCCTCCAAGCCCCAGCCTCTTTTCAAGGCTGTGTACGGCAGCTTCACAGGTATCTCTCCCATTTTAGCGCAAGAGCTATGTTATCGCGCCGGACTGGATGGCGAAACCGCCACCGCTGCCTTTGGGGAAGCAGATTATTATAAGCTGTATTTAGAATTTGAAAAGCTTGTAGAAACAATCAAAGAGGAAAATTTTGCTCCCTGCATCGCCTACGATGGCAAAAAGCCTGTGGAGTTTGCAGCCGTTTCTTTGACTCTTTATGAAGGTGAGCAGAGTCTGGCAGCCTGCCAGTCCATGTCTGCCCTTCTAGAGACCTACTATGCAGAGAAAAATGCTCTGACCCGCATTCACCAGAAGTCAGCAGACCTGCGCCGCATCGTCCAGAACGCATTGGAGCGCAATGTCAAAAAATACGACTTACAGCTTCGTCAGATGCAGGACACCGAAAAGCGTGAAAAATACCGCATCTATGGAGAACTTCTAAACACCTACGGCTACAGTGCCAAACCCGGAGACAAATCCATTGAGGTCATCAATTACTATACCAACGAACCCATGACCATCCCCTTGGATGAAACTCTCTCCGCAATCGAGAATGCCAAGAAATACTTTGAGAAATACAACAAAATGAAACGTACCTACGAGGCACTTACGGAATTGACTCAGGAAGTAAAAGCCGAAATCGACCACTTAGAGTCTGTCAGTGCTGCTTTGGATATCGCCATGCAGGAAGATGATTTGGTGGAAATCAAAGAAGAATTAATCGAAAGCGGCTACATCCGCCGCAGAGACTTTGGTCAGAAAAACAAATCAGGTTCCAAGAAAGGAAATGTAAATAAAAAGCCCAAGATTACCAGCAAGCCTTTCCACTATATCAGCAGTGACGGCTTTCATATCTATGTGGGCAAAAACAATTTCCAGAACGATGAACTGACCTTCCAGTTTGCAACAGGCAATGACTGGTGGTTCCACGCCAAGGGCATGCCCGGCTCTCATGTCATCGTGAAATCCGAGGGTGTTGAGGAGCTTCCTGACCGCACCTTCGAAGAAGCAGCCCGCCTTGCAGCATTCTACTCCAAAGGCCGCGGCGCTGACAAAGTGGAAATTGACTATATCCAGAAAAAACATGTGAAAAAGCCAAACGGTGGCAAGCCCGGATTTGTGGTGTATTATACCAATTACTCTATGATGGCTGCAGGGGATATTGAGGGGATTGAACTGATAGAGGCATAATTTAGTCCCAATTCGCTTATTTGTGTTTTTGAGATGTAATTTCTACTCTTACTAAATTAAATAGTGAATATTCACAAAAAGTAGCCTTTCCGATTCGGATGGCTACTTTTATCTTTAGCAAATTATATATTCTGGTTACTTATACTTAATAAAAATCTTTGTAACAATAAAATTTGTTCATCATTAAGATGAGATGTATCTACAATACTATTCCCTTTCTCCAGTCCGAGTAAATAATCAACGGAACACTTATAAAGATTAGCGAGAGACATTAAATTTTCAACACTGGGCACCCTTTCGGAGCTTTCATAATTTGAAATAATACTTGCCGATACTCCTATAGCAGCTGCAACCTCTTTTTGAGATAACTTCAATATTTGTCTCTGTCTTTGTAATCTTTCACCCAAACCATTAATCATATCATTTTCCTTTTTAAACTAATAATAACTTACATCAAAATGCTTTAGGACAAAATAAATATGCTTAAAGCATTGCGAAATTAACAGTAAGGCTGTATAATATACAAGAAATGAGCTATAACGAGCGACCTTTAATTGTTACATATTATTTGGATAGTTTATACCAAATATACGAGGATGATGATTACCATAAAAAAGCAAATCGTATTATACAGTTTAATCACTATAGTAATACCTATATTCATAGGTGCCGCATTGTACTATTTTTTCTGTCCGGATGTGTGGTTTGTCAAACAAATAAAGAATTTACTAGGGGAAGTTGAATATAATCAAGCAACAATGGAAATCACTCCTCTTGTTGCTTTTATTAGAAATTATTTTTTTGATTTTATATGGGCATTCGCACTGATAAATGCACTATATATTTCCATTAATAATAACGCTGTACCAATAAAAGTTTCTGTTTTCATTACTGTAACACTAGGAATCATTATGGAAGTATTTCAAAAGCTTGGATTCGCTAAGGGTACATCTGATATATATGATATTGTTGCAGAAGGACTCGGTGCTATTATCGGGGCGTATATTATAAACAAAACTAGGGAGGTTTTTTACAATGAAAAAATTTAACAAAGTACTACCAGCTACACTATGCATATGCCTTTTCTCTGCATTTGCATTAGGCAGTGGAAGCTCAGATTCAAGCTCTACTAATGCTCAAAAAGTTGGAGAGATTTCCCCTTCAACAGATAACACAGCGAATTCATCTGAAGTTTCAGAATCTACAACCAATGAACAGACCGAATATTATGTTGGCGATACTCTATCAAAAGACGGATTAAACATCACATATGTGAGTAGTAGTAACTATACTAGTGATAATCAATTTATCCAGCCTGCTGAGGGAAACAAATTTATCAGACTTTTCTTCCATGTAGACAACCAATCCGGATCAGACAAATCTGTTACTACATACGATTTCAATTGTTATGCAGACGGATATGAATGTTCTACTTCATACCAAAATGATGACTTATCCGCATCGCTTTCTAATGGTCGCAGCACTGATGGAGCTTTATATTTCGAAGTTCCGGCAGATGCTCAGGAAATAGAAGTTGAATATGAAATTGATTGGCTAAGCAACCAAAAAGTGAAATTCATATTTGAAGGTGATAAAGAAAGTGGTCTAGTATTTGAAAAAAACACAAATTCAAGCGAAAATGCATTCCATGTAGGCGACATTATAGAAACCAAAAATCTAAAGATTTCATATATTAAAGCCGAGGAATACAATAGTGACAATACGTTCCTCCAGCCCGAAGAAGGGAAAAAATATGTATACATTGAATTAGAGGTTGAAAATTTATCTGATTCCGACCAATCTATTTCCTACTTCTCATTTGAATGTTATGCTGACGGAGTTGCCTGTGATGCTTTCTATGGCATGGAAGATTCTTTATCAGCAACACTTTCTGCTGGTCGAAAAGCCAAAGGAACTATAGCTTTTGAGGTTCCTATTGATGCTCAAATAGTTGAGTTTGAATTTGAAGACAATTTCTGGACAGATGAAAAAATTATATTTAAATATGAATAGAAACATTCTCTAATAAAAGAGGCACATCGGAATGAATCACCGATATGCCTCTTTACTTCTCAAATCTCCTATCCATACACACAGAACAATCAAAAACCAAATTGCCGACACCCCAATTATCACATACCATATAACTGCCAAATACAGGCCAACGCCCCATCCGGCTCCGATTTCCCAATAATACCAGCACGTCGGAAAAACTGTAAGCATGAGCACCAGATAAAATCCATCGGCTATAGTCCAAAACAGCTTTCCTTGCAATTTGTCCAGAATATTTCGTTTTCTTAAAATAATTCCTGTCATTACACTTACCAACACATGCAAAATCGGTGAAACAAACAATGGAAGCAACTGAATAAAATCCAGGAAAGCATTATCCTCTCGCCAATATCGCATGTCTATTTCATCCGTCAGCCAAAACAAGCCTAAATTCATAAAACAGGTCACCAACGCCACTATTACTGCACTTATGAATATGAATCTCTTTTTCTTCATGACTTCACCTATCGTTTCTTCTCCGTTTCCTTACAACAATCCCACCTTCTTAGCCACCTTCACCAGCAAATGTCCTTTGGGGAATCCTCGCAGTTCATCCTCATCCATACCTCTGAAGACTAGAAGCATGACAAAATAAACCATCACTGCCACAATCACTGCTACCACCACAGAAATCACCACCGATTCCGTCAACAGATACAATCCGGCGTTTACAGCCCACGCTGCAGCTCCCATAAACACCGCTGCCAGAATGGGAGCACCAAAGGTCTTGAGAAATTCCTGTTTGTAGCCCACCGCTCTGCGCACTGCCCACTGGTTTAAGAAAAACATCATGCCGGAGTAGGCAGTATTGGCGATTGCCAGACTATACAAATCCAAAGTGGAATAACGCATCAGCACATACACCAATCCACTCTGCACTGCCAATGCAATTGCCGCATTGATAATAGGTGTATTAACCTTGCCAAGTCCCTGCAAAATGGAACTGTTTAAGGTAGATAATGCATAAAACACAATAGACAAAGTCAATGCCATCAAAAGATATCCCGCATAAGTCAGTGTCTCATCCGACTGAGACGGGAACAAAAGTGTAGTCACAGGCTTAGCCAGTACCAGCAACCCTGCCGCACAGGGAATGGAGATAACCATAGTACTTTTCACTGCCACACCGATTTTATTCCGCGCCTCCTCATGCTTCCCAGCTGCCATCTGAGCCGCCACTGAAGGAATCATAGCCGATGCCATAGCGGATGCAAAAGCTATAGGAATCTTAGAAATAGTCTGCGCCATACTGGAAAAAATACCGTAACTATTATAGGCCTCGGTGCTGTCCGTCCCCAACACTCCCGGCATCACATCCACATAAAGCTTACTGTTTACTACATCACTTAAGTTATAAACTGCAGTGCTGATAATAAAAGGTGTCACTACCAAGGTAATGGTCTTGATAACTTCTCCATAGGACGCAATATTCGTGTGCCTGTCCTTCGCAATTCTTTTCTGAATAGTCCCTTTGTTCAAGGCATAAATTCCCGCCATAAAAAGCAGCGCCACCAACACACCAGCTCCGGTACCCAGCGCGCTTCCGATAGCACCCGCTGTGGCACGCTGAACCTGCGCAGCCTCATCTAAGGGCATCTCCAAGGTTCCCATATTGCCTTGAATCAACGCATAGGCAGCCCCCACGCTGACCACCGCATTCATAATTTGCTCTAATATCTGAGACACCGAAGTCTGTGCCATACTGTGATGAGCCTGAAAATAACCTCGCAATACTCCCAGAATTCCGTAGAGGAAAATCGTAGGCGCAAAAGTCCGAAGCACCGGTATTGCCGCCTCATTTTCCAAAAAGAACCCTGCTCCAAAGAACAACAAGAGTGAAGCAATTGTTCCCACCACAAGAACATACCCCAGTGCACACTTAAAAATCCGATGCGCATTGCGATACTCCTTCACTGCCAGCTTTTGGGCAATGACCTTTGAAATTGCAGATGGAATACTGTATGAAGACAGCAACAGTACAATCGTATAAAAATTGTAGGCCACCTGGTAATAACCCATTCCCAGCGTTCCCACAACAGCAGTAAGAGGGCTCCTGTACAGGAGCCCTATGATTCTGCTTATGATACCTGCCGCCGCTAAGATTCCCGCTTGCAGGACAAAATTGTTCTTTTTTGAATTACTTGCTTTGTTAGTTCCATTATTAGACATTTTTAGTACCCAATCAACCAGTCATACATTTCCTGATATTTACCGGCTGACACGCTCCATGAAAAGTCTGCTGCCATTGCGCGGTCTACAATCTTGTTCCACTCGCGCTTCTTGTCATAATAAATACGCTCCGCATAACGGATAGTATTTAACATCTCATGGGCATTATAATTGGTAAATGAGAAGCCTGTTCCGGTACTCTCATATTCATTGTAAGGTGCAACCGTGTCCTTCAGGCCTCCGGTCTCTCTTACAATAGGAACAGTTCCGTAACGCAGTGCCATCAACTGGCTCAAGCCACAGGGCTCAAACAATGAAGGCATCAGGAATGCATCACATGCCGCATAAACCTTGTGGGACAATGCATCAGAATAATAAATATTGGCAGATACTTTATCGCCGTATTTCCAGTCAAAGTGACGAAACATATTCTCATAACGCTCCTCACCGGTACCCAGCACAACCAGCTGAATATCATCCTGACAGAGCTCATCCATCACATAAGCAATCAAATCCAGACCCTTCTGATCAGTAAGACGGGATACGATACCAATCATCATCTTCTTGTCATCCTGACGAAGACCCAGTTCCTCCTGTAATGCACGCTTATTCTTTACCTTTTCCTTACGGAAGTTCACCGCATTGTAAGGCTTTACAATGTGCTTATCTGTCTCAGGATTGAATTCCTCATAGTCAATACCGTTCACAATACCGCGCAAATCACCGCTACGGGCACGAAGCAATCCGTCAAGTCCTTCACCATAGAAGGTGGTCTTAATCTCCTCTGCATAGGTATCACTAACCGTAGTTACCACATCTGCAAACACGATACCACCCTTAAGCAAATTGGCATCCTTATACGCCTCCAGCTTATCCGGTGTAAAGTAATATTGAGGAAGTCCTGTAATACTCTGCACTGTCTTGGGGTCCCACTTGCCCTGGAACTTTAAATTGTGAATTGTAATTACAGACTTAATACCGCGGAAGAAATCACCCTCATGGAAACGTTCTTTCAAGTATACGGGAACCAGTCCGGTCTGCCAGTCATGGCAATGAATCACATCCGGACGGAAGTCAATCAGGGGAAGTGCCGACAACAGTGCCTTAGAGAAAAACGCATACTTCTCAACCTCCCAAAGAGTGTCATCACCGTATGGCTTGAACCCGCCAAAGTAGGTCTCATTGTCAATGAAGTAATAGTGAACACCATCCACCACTGCCTCCATAATACCTACATAAACATTCTTCCAGTTAAAATCCATGTAAAAATGTGTTACATACTGAAGCTTATCCGCCATCTCCTGCTTCATACAGGTATACTTGGGGATAATAACCCGCACATCAAAATATTCCTTGTCAATACATTTGGGCAGAGACCCCACAACGTCGGCAAGACCACCGGTCTTGATGAAAGGAACACCCTCTGATGCTGCAAACAAAATTTTCTTCATTATGAAAACCCTCCCATGTATGATAGCTAAATTATACACCATTTTCTCATATCGTGGAAGAGTTTTTTTGAATATATTTATGTTGTTTTCAGTGTTTTTTTGACCTATAGTTAATCTCTGTAGGAAAGTCTGATACGGTCTGCAATCAAAGCAATAAATTCCGAATTGGTCGGTTTTCCTTTCCCTGTATCAACCGTATAACCAAAAAGCGCATCCAATGTCTCCATACGTCCTCTGCTCCACGCCACCTCAATTGCATGACGAATTGCTCTCTC
>CAYOGM010000128.1:0-8352 GCA_964403595.1 uncultured Acetatifactor sp.
CCTATTACAGTCAGTTTCTTGTGGAGGATATCATGAATCAATCCGCGACCCAGTCTATCCACGACTATAAAGATTTTCTGCTCTTTTTATTTAGAGCCCTCCTTGACAACCATTCCTTCTTAGAGGCAGTGTTCAAAAGCGGAAGTGAAGAAATCCTTATGAATTCCCTGCTCAGCAACAGCACGCAAAGACACTACAACCACTCCCTGCTGTATGTAGGCAATCATCTGTATGCAAATGAGAAGGAAATGGATTATCTGATTAGCGGAACCTGTGGATTCCTGATAGGAACACTTCGAACCTGGCTTAAACACGGCAAACAGGAAACACCGGAAGAATTGTTTGATATTATGATGCGAATGGCCGGTGTGGTCTCCATAAGCATTTTCCAAAAATAAGTTCAATCCATATTATTTATTATCATAGAACAGGCACCTAAATCTTCTATAACAATTTCCTTATCTTACTTTTTAGTCTCTGCAAAGCATTGTCAGTAGCCTTCTCCTCACGCCCAAGCACCTTGGCAATCTGAGAATAACTCATCCCGGTGAGATGTAAATCCAGCACTTCCTTCTCAAAGGTACTGAGTTCCTTCTCGATAGAATTCTCCAGATAATCCACCCTCTCCTTGTCCAGAAAGAGCGCCTCCGGATCCTGCTGCACCTTTCCCGCCAAAACCTCCGCCAAATCGGTATTCTCGCCATCGACCTGATTGTTGGAATCTCCATACAAAGAGATATAGGTATTTAGCGGTATATGCTTTTTGCGTTGGGAAGCCTGCACTGCCGTATACATTTGACGGCTGATGCACAAGTCCGCAAAGGTAAAAAAGCTGGCATCCCTTCCGCTGTCGTAATCCCGCACAGCCTTAAACAATCCAAGCATCCCTTCCTGAATCAAATCCTCATTGTCTCCGCCAAGGATAAACATGGACTTGGCTTTATTACGCACAAGTGGCTTATATTTTTCACAAATATAGTCCATGACAGAGGACTCTCCATCACGCAGACGATGAATTAGCTCCTCGTCTGTAAACTGTCCATAAAACTCATGTTTTCCAGTCATTTTGCACCTTCAAGGCAGCACCCGGACATCTTCCGTGGGCGAACCTTCCCTATTACTGTAATCTCTGGCGCACAATCTCATATGCCAGCACGCCTGCCGCCACAGAAGCATTCAAGGAATCAATATCCCCCTTCATGGGAATAGAGGCAATCATATCACATTTTTCCTTCACAAGACGTCCCACGCCCTCGCCCTCATTGCCGATTACAAGTCCGATGGGTCCCTTCAAATCCAGCTGATACATGGTGGTTCCACCCATGTCTGCACAGACAAACCACAGTCCTTCCTTCTTCAAATCCTCAATCGTCTTGGCAAGATTGGTCACCTTAGCCACCGGTGTATAATTTAAAGCACCTGCACTGGTGCGGGCAACTGTGGCAGTCAGTCCAACCGCTCTGTTTTTAGGAATAATCACACCGTGAGCACCTGCCAGATTGGCGGTACGGATGATGGCACCCAGATTATGCGGGTCCTCAATATTGTCCAAGAGAAAAATGAAAGGTGGTTCACCTTTATCCTTCGCGGCCTGCAGAATGTCCTCCAACTCCGCATATTCATAAGCAGCCGCCTGAGCAATAACTCCCTGATGCTTGCCGGTCTCGGACATCTGGTCCAGACGTTCCTTTGCCACATACTTTACCAAAGTGTTATGCTTTGAGGCCTCTCTTTTAATGGTCATTATAGGGCCATCCTGACAGCCATCCAGAATAAAAAGTCTGTCAATGGTTTTGCCGGAACGAAAAGCCTCAATCACCGCATTTCTGCCCTCAATAATAAATTCTTTTGTATTAAAATCTTTTTTTTCACTCATGCGCTTTTACATCCTTTCCGACAAGCTCCATGCCCCGCTTAATCAGATAAAGCATCCGCTCCGTCTGCTCCGTCAGATACAGATACCCCATCAGAGCTTCAAAGCCTGTAGCCTTGTGGTAATCCGCCCTTGAGGCATTCTTGGCCTTAGTGTATGGCTTCGCATTACGCCCGCGCTTAAACACCTCCGCCTCCTCCTCTGTAAGCTCCTCTTTCAAAGCAATAATCATCTCTGCCTGAGCCTCTGCCTTTACATAAGAAGTACTCAGCTTATTCAACTCATTCACAGGACGATTCCCCCACTCCGTTACCATAGTACGAACCACCAGCTCATAGACACCATCCCCTATATAGGCCAGTGTCAATGGGGAGTAGGTACGGATATCCTGCTCTTTTAAATCAAAGTTTGTCTTGATTAATTCCAACATACTCATTTGCATTATAATCTCACAATCTTAACACCTTCTCTGGTGTCCTTCAAAGCGATACCCTTTGCCAGAAGCTCATCACGAATCTCATCCGCTCTTGCAAAGTTTTTCTCCTTCTTGGCTGCCTGACGCTCCTCAATCAGCTTTTCGATTTCTGCGTCCAGAACATCCTCCTGTTTGTCTACAATCAAACCACAGATGTCGGACAGCATAACTACTTCGGACTTCAGCGCCTCCAAAAATGCCTTGGAAGAGTTTGCGGAAGCATTGGTATTAATGAACTTCACCAGTTCAAAGATAGCAGCAATTGCATCTGCGGTGTTAAAGTCATCATCCATAGCCTCGTCAAACTTTGCAATATAGCCCTTAGCCTCTTCAACCAGTGCCTTTTCTGCATCTGTCATATCTGCTACCGTTACATTTTCCATCAGATATTTCAGATTATCCACGCAGGTCACAATACGCTCGTAGCCGTTCTTAGCTGCATCCATAAGCTCTGCGCTGAAGTTCAAAGGACTTCTGTAATGAGCGGACAGCATAAAGAAACGAAGTACCTGCAAATCATATTTTTCACTAATATCACGAACAGTAAAGAAGTTACCCAAAGATTTGGACATCTTCTTATTGTCAATATTCAGGAATGCATTGTGCATCCAGTATCTGGAGAAGGTCTTGCCGTTGCAAGCCTCGGACTGGGCAATCTCATTCTCGTGGTGAGGGAACACCAAGTCCTCTCCGCCTGCATGAATATCAATCTCATCCCCCAGATAACGCTTGCTCATAACGGAACACTCAATGTGCCAGCCGGGACGACCATTGCACCATGGTGCCTCCCAGTAAGGCTCTCCGTCCTTCTTGGGCTTCCAAAGCACGAAATCGAGCGCATCCTCCTTCTGGTCCTCGCCGGACACCAGAAGAGAACGGTTACCGCCTTGCAAATCATCCAGATTCTTGTGGGAAAGCTTACCATAGCCATCAAAACTTCTGGTACGGAAATATACCGTACCGTCTGCCGCTGCATAAGCATGACCCTTGTCAATCAGGGTCTGAATCATCTCCAACATACCACCGATTTCCTGAGTTGCCAAAGGATGAGTGGTTGCAGGCTTCACATTCATGGCAGCCATATCCTTCTTACACTCTGCAATGTAACGCTCAGAAATAACAGAAGAATCTACTCCTTCCTCAATAGCCTTTTTGATAATCTTGTCATCTACATCTGTAAAATTAGATACATAATTTACCTCAAGTCCCTTATGCTCCATATAACGACGAACGGTGTCGAATACAATCATAGGTCTTGCATTGCCGATGTGAATCAGGTTATATACAGTCGGACCGCATACATACATTCTCACCTTTCCCGGCTCAATAGGTACAAATTCCTCTTTCTGCTTGGTCAGCGTGTTATAAATTTTCATACTCATTATTCTACTCTCCCTTGTAAAAGTTTAATCCGTTCTTCTAACGCCAATAACCGATTGGTCATCTCTGTATCTGCTTTCTGCAAATTGATGATATCCTCTCGCACAGGGTCCGGCAAATCTGTTTGGTTCATGGTCTCCTGGGGCAGCACCATGTTATTACGCTTTACTACACGCCCAGGCACACCCACCACCGTCGAATTGGGGGGCACCTCACTTAATACCACGCTTCCTGCACCAATCTTGGAATTATCCCCGATAGTGAAGGAACCAAGCACCTTGGCACCTGCACTAATCATCACATTATTGCCGATGGTCGGGTGACGCTTACCGTGCTCCTTACCTGTACCACCCAAAGTCACTCCCTGATACAGAGTCACATTGTCTCCGATTATCGTAGTCTCACCGATAATCACGCCATGCCCGTGGTCGATAAAAAGCCCCTTGCCAATCTGTGCACCGGGATGAATCTCAATACCGGTCTTACGCACCGCCCGCTGGGAAACATATCTGGCCCAGAAATAATGACCGCCCAAGTACAACTTGTGCGCCAGCCGATAGTGCATCATCACCTTGAAGCTGGGATACAGAAACACCTCCATGGCAGAATGAATGGCCGGGTCTCGTTCCCTTACAATTCTGATTTCTTCTTTAATATTCTTTATAAAACCCATAAACACCTCGCTACACTTCGCTACACAAGCTTCCAGAAACACGCTTTGCGAGTTTCTGGAAGTTTCGCGGTGCTCGTCAAAGCTTCATGCAAGCATGAGATTTTCCTCGCTACACACGAAAAAAAAGGATAATCCGACTCCTCAGAGACGAATTATCCGCGGTTCCACTCTGTTTAAGGACATACTATGTCCCTCACTCAAACGCTTAACGCGCGCCCACGTACTGCCCTAGTTATGGGTTTGCGACTAAAATCCCTATGCCTCTTTTGGCATATTACACGCAATTATCCAAATAGTCGCTCCCTGTTCAGGCAATCAGCTCCCGGATGCACTTCCTTTTCCCACTGTGAGAACCGCTTACAGCCGATGACGATTCCTCTCTGACACAGATTTGAAAAAGTACTCTCTCCGTTCCAAGCCTTTTTTCTAATAATGCATTTAATTTTTTCTCTAATAAACAGAATATGCAAAAACGATAGTTTTGTCAACTGTGAAATTAAAACTTCCATCAACCTACTGTTTCATCTTACAACCGCTACAACCCACACAACCACCGGACACCTCACGCGCCGTCAGATTAAAGGGACTGGTCAACATACAAATGGACTGAGAAGAAATACCCTCTCCGTTTCCGGTGAATCCAAGCCCCTCCTCTGTGGTAGCCTTCACATTCACCTGATTTACTTCAATATTCAGAGCCTTGGCAATATTTTCCCGCATCTTATCAATATAGGGACGCATCTTGGGTGCCTGAGCAATGATAGTTGCATCGATATTCTCGATTAAAAAGCCCTCCTGCTCCAAAAGCTCTCCCACCTTCTGCAAGAGAACCAAGGAATCCGCTCCCTTATATGCTTCATCTGTATCGGGAAAATGCTTGCCGATATCGCCAAGGGCTGCCGCTCCCAATAAAGAATCCGAAATAGCATGAAGAAGCACATCCGCATCTGAATGTCCCAAAAGTCCCTTTTCATAGGGAATCTTCACGCCACCGATAATCAAATCTCTTCCTTCCACAAGCTTGTGGACATCATAACCCATTCCTATTCTCATACTTAACAAAACTCCTTATTTTATCTTAAAATATCAAACCTCTCTCCGATTACTGTACCCAACTCATCAAAGCATCTGCCGATTCATATATAAGCACAGTATAAACACCATCCTCATAAACCGCTTCACCGTTTTTAACCACAGCACTATCCGCAGCTTCTGCCACTTCTTCCGCTGTCAGCAACAAAAACACCTCACCCTCTGCATAGCCCTCCTCATAGAATTTCATTGGAGAGGACCACTTAAAGTAACCCAAATCCACTGCATCCAGCACATTGGCAACCTCTACCTGACCATCCGTAAGCTCCGTGATAATATTGGCATTCCAATAGGTCGCATAACCGAACGTATAGCCCTTCTCCTGCAAAAACTCTGCAACCACACGCTTATCAGCATTCTTGTCCACACTCATATAAGACAGAACCGTTTTGCCCGAAGCAAGCAATAGACATCCAGCCAGAAGAAGCGTCACCAATGCCTTGTCAAAATACAGTTGCTCCTGCTCCAGATAAAAACACAAAACCGGCAAAACAAAAATAAACACGGTCAAATAATATCTCGGCACCATGGTGCTTGTAGTGAACACAAAAACAAATACATTCAACACAAAGCTGACCACAAGGAACAGACTTACAAACTGACGCTGTCCGAAGGTCCCCTTATAAGCCTTGGTACACACAAATACAATCACTGCAATCATGACAAATGCCGCCAAAGTCACCACTCCACGAAGGGAAATTACACCCCTGTCGGGAATATAGCCGAAGAGCATCAACAGGCTGCCCAAGGCATTCTGCAATCTCTCAAAAAAGACACCTTGATAAACGGCAATAAAGTTGGTTGCATCGTAGGTCTGAAAAACATAATTTTTGCTGACATACAACACATTAATACCATATCCTGCCACGCTACCCACTGCTCCAAGCACCGCATAGAGCAAATATTTCACAGTAAAGCTCTTCCACAAAACCCGAAACTCAGCAATAAAGTTCTTCTCATTCAAATTCTGCCGGAAATTCTTAAATCCCTCTGATTTCAACAGATACACAAAGGAAGCCAACACCAGAGGACACTGCAACGCCAACAGATACCGCACACCGGACACACCGCAAATCAGTGCCAGTGCCACAAATACTACAAGCTCAGGAACATACCATTTTCCACGATTCCCCTGTGCCAGCCTCAAATACAGACCCAAAAACAAAAATACGATAATGACATGAAACATGTAGGTATTGCCCATGACCATATGAGTCATCATGGTTTCTGAAAAAGGAAGCAGCAAAATCGCTGAAGTGGTAATTACCAACGCTTTCCTTACTTTCAAGGGCTTCATACAATAATAGTACGCTCCTAACATCAGCACATAGGAGACAATATTTGTAATGGCACGAATCACATGCCAGTCCTCACAGATTCGAAAGAGCGGCCCCATAATCCAATGGGTATACAAAAACCTGAATTCTGTGGAATAATACCAGTCCGGTGTGGCAAACAAACGTCCCTCCTCCGCTAAAAGCTTGGAGAATATCATCTCTGCTGCCATATCCGAATCCAACCAGTGGTCATGACAAAATACATTCAAAAAAACCACCAGAAGGAAACTGATTCCCAATATGATATAAGGCCCAATTTTTGAAATTCTTATTTTAGATTCCAATTTGAATGGTGCTCCTTTCATCTGCTAATCGTTTGCTGCAAATTCCGGTATTTCAGAAATTATTCCTGTACTTTTTTACGCTTGGGAGGCTTGGAACCAAATTCGTCACGCTTGCGGCGGTTATCGTCCTTCTTGCGCGCTATTTTTCCCTTGTGCCCTTCTTGTCCATCGCGTTCAAAATGCTTTTTACGCTCGTCACTGTGTCTGCGTCCACCATCACCACGACGCTCTTCATGGTCACGCTTTCCGAATCTGCCGCGCTCACCGCGACTTTCGCTACGTCCACGGCCACCGAACCGGCCGCGCTCCCCGCGGCCCTCGCCTCTTTCGCCACGACCTCTTTCACCGTGTCCACGTTCGGTGAATCGACCTCGCTCGCCTCGGCCTCCGCGGCCTCTGCCTTCCTCACGTCTGGTACGGAACGCATCCACTTCTATCTCTTCACCTCGGTCGCCTACCTGAAGCTTCAACATGGTTGCAGCAAGGTCCATGATATCACAGCCTTCCTCATCCAGCTTACGCTGCAGAAAACTCTTCATCAGTTCCATATCTTCATGCTCATGAAGCTCCCATGCCTGATTCAGATATTTATCTGCTTTTGCCTTCAGCACTTTGGCTGCACCGGGAAGCTTTTTCTCCTCCACACTGGTCTTGCAGATTTTCTCGATTTCACGAATTTTAAAAATTTCCTTACCGCTTACAAAAGTAAAGGAGCGTCCACTTCTGCCTGCACGTCCTGTTCTGCCAATGCGGTGCACATAATACTCTATATCCTGGGGGACGTCATAATTGATAACAGCCTCCACATCATCCACATCAATTCCTCTCGCCGCCACATCGGTAGCAATCAGAATATTGGTGCTGCCATTGCGAAAACGTCCCATGACCACATCTCGCTGATGCTGAGCCAAATCACCATGTAATCCTTCTGCCTGATAGCCGGCCTTCTTGATAACCTCGGCAAGCTCCTCCACCTTTTTCTTGGTATTACAGAAAATCAGACAAAGCTTAGGCTGATAATATTCAAGGAGTCTTACACAGGCTGCATCCTTATCCTGACTCTTGATACGATAAAATTTCTGGCTGACCAAAGGAATGGTAAGCTCCTTGGCAGCTACCTTTATCATGCGGGCATCCTTCTGAAACTGCCCGGTAATCTCCAAAATCGGCTTGGTCATGGTTGCGGAGAACAGCACCGTATGATGCTCTCCGTGCTTCTGTCCCATGATGGTCTGAAT
>CAYOGM010000129.1:0-8311 GCA_964403595.1 uncultured Acetatifactor sp.
GGTAAGAAGTATGATTCGTGAAGGTAAGACCCACCAGATTGAGAGTGTAATGCAGACTAACCGTAGATTGGGTATGATGACCATGGATGAGGCAATTGGTCAGCTGTACATTTCCGGTAAGATTGATCGTGATCAGGCAATTCACTTTGCTCATGATCCTGACAATATGGCAATGAAGATTTAAGTTTTACATAATTTCAAATTTTCGGGAGCCGGCCACAAGGAGTCTCTTGTGGTCGGAAATCCCTTATATTCAAATAGCCGGTTCCGGCAGATTTTCCATAGTTATTTGATTTCAAAATACAAAAAAGAGAAACAGTAGGTTTTTTGTGTACCCATTTTTAAGGAGGAATATTTATGTTTTGTGAAATTATATCAGGGGGAGTAGTGGGGGTAAGTGCCTGCTTAATTGGTGTAGAGGTAGATATGGACAGGGGGTTGCCTGCTTTTGCCATGGTGGGGTCACTAAGCAGTGAGGTGAGAGAATCGAGAGAGAGGGTGAGTGTTGCCTTGAAAAATAGTGGATTTAGCATTCCGCCTACAAAGCTCACAGTAAATCTTGCCCCGGCGGATGTACACAAAGAGGGCACTGCGTATGATTTACCGATAGCGGTTGGAGTTTTGCAGGTGATGTCATATTTTGATGAGAATGCTACGGAAAATATCCTGTTTTTGGGAGAACTCGGTTTGAATGGGGAACTTAAGCAGGTGAGAGGGGTGTTGCCTATCGTGCAGGCGGCTCTGAAAGCAGGAATAAAGGAATGTATTGTACCCTTGGCAAATGCTGCGGAGGGAGCAGTGATTCCCGGAATTAAGGTGCGGGGAGCGGAAAACATTGGGCAGGTTTTAGTCTTTTTGCAGCTGTCTGATGAGGAGGAAAGGGAGAGGATTCTGCCACAAACTATAGTGGAAACAGACGGACTGTTGAAGAAAGGGGATGTAGAAGTTGAGGATTTTGCTCAAGTTCAAGGGCAGGAGATGGCAAAGCGGGCGGCGGAGATTGCGGCAGCCGGTTTTCATAATTTGCTGATGATAGGTCCTCCCGGAGCCGGTAAATCAATGATTGCCGGGAGAATTCCGGGGATTTTGCCACCTTTGACTTTACAGGAGAGTCTGGAGGTTACCGGAATTTACAGTGTAGCCGGCCTTTTGGAGGAAGGGCAGGCGTTGATAACACAAAGGCCTTTTCAACATCCACATCACACCATTTCACGTGCTGCGTTGACAGGTGGCAGCCTGCATCCCAAGCCGGGTGTGATTTCCCTCTCACACAGAGGAATCCTTTTTATGGATGAATTACCTGAATTTGGGAGAAGTATTATTGACAGTATGCGTCAGCCATTAGAGGAACATCGGGTGATGCTTGCCAAGGCTGGAGGGAATTTGACTTATCCGGCAGATTTCATGCTGGTCTGTGCCATGAACCCATGTCCGTGCGGTTATTTTCCGGACAGAAATCGTTGTAAATGCACGGAGGCACAGGTTAATCGTTATAAGAGTAAGGTGTCCGGGCCGATTGTGGATAGGATTGACTTGTGGGCAGAGCTTCAGCCGGTGCAGTTGTCAGGATTGCAGTCAGGAAAGCCGGGAGAGTGTACAGCGGATATCAGAAAGCGGGTGGAGCGGGCGCGTATCATGCAGGAAAAGCGTTTTGAAGGGAGTGCGTATCGCTTTAATGCAGATATTCAGGCCGGAGATTTGGAGAAGTATTGTAATCTGGGAAAGGCAGAGAAAAAACTGATGGAGCAGCTTTATCGGAATCTTCAGCTCAGTGCCAGGGCATATCACCGTATTTTGAAGGTGGCAAGAACCATTGCGGATTTGGAAGGTGCGGAAAATATCAGAGAAGAGCATTTGCTTGAGGCTGCCGGATATCGTCCGGGATAGATGAATCTGCCTTTTTATAAAATAGGTATGCGTGGGAGAATGGATTGTAAAGGAGGTTGGAAAGTATGGAAAAAGCAGAGAAACTAATGTATGCCTGTTGGCTGGCCTGTGTACCCGGCGTGGGAAATCGTACGATAGAAAAGCTGCTTGCTCTGTGTGGGGATGAGAGGGAGATTTATTGTGCGGGTGAAGAGGCGTGGAAGCAGGTGCTGAGCGTCAGACAATTAGAGCAAATATGTGAATTTGCCCGCAGAATGGAGCCGGAGCAATTGTATCAGGATATTGTGTCCAAAGGGATAAAATTTGTCATGAGTGAGGATGAAGATTATCCGGAGCGATTGCATAAAATTCCGGACCCGCCCTATGCTTTATTTGTAAAAGGGCAGTTGCCGGTAAATGATAAACCGTCTGTGGCGGTGGTGGGGGCAAGAGACTGTTCGGAATATGGAAGTTTCGTAGCTGCCGGAATTGGTAGAATGTTGGGGGAGAATGATATACAGGTTATCAGTGGCATGGCAAGGGGGATTGATGGTATCTGTCAGAGGGCGGCGTTGGAGGCCGGGGGAAACTCCTTTGGTGTACTGGGAAGCGGAGTGGATGTGTGTTATCCTATGTCAAATCGAGAGCTTTATGAAAGCTTGTGTGAGGTGGGAGGGGTGTTGTCTGCCTATCCGCCGGGTACGGAGGCAAGGCCGGGGAATTTTCCCCCAAGGAACCGTATTGTCAGTGGACTTTCGGATGTGTTGATTGTGGTGGAGGCCAGGTCTAAGAGTGGTACATTAATTACGGTGGATATGGCACTGGAACAGGGGAAAGATGTGTATGTGGTGCCGGGGCGTATTACAGACAGGCTTAGCGATGGATGCAATATGTTGATAAAACAGGGCGCGGAGATATTTTTGTCCCCGGAGGATTTTTTGAAAGAGTTGTGGGAACGGTGGAGCTGTAAGCCTGTGGGAGCTGGCGAGGGAGCAGTGCGGGGAAAGAAGGTCCCAAAGAAGGGGGAGCAAGTGACTTGTGGAGGTAAACTTCTGCAATGGCGGCCGGCAGTCGGAGTGGAGAATTTAAGTCAGGAAAGGAAAGCTGTTTATGCGGTTTTGGAATTTGACCCGGTTACACCACAACAGATTCAGGAGAAATTGGAGGTAAAGTATCCGTTATCAAAGGTTATCAGTCTGCTCATGGGATTGTGTGTAGAAGGACTTGCACATCAAATTAGTCCGGGATATTTTGTGAGAAAGCGGGAGTGATGGGCATAGGATTTGAATACGAAAAGTTCGGATTCGAAAATTTTGTATTCGAAAATTTAATTTAGGTTTCAGATTGAGAAACATTTCAAATTATAGTACAATGGAATTCAAACGATATCAGAGAGGAGTATGGGTATGCAGACTCGAATTTTTACAGGAAGTAATCAGGAGGTTTTCCGTAAGCGTACGAAGGTGGTACAGATAGGAGACCGCTTTATCGGCGGCGGAAATCCTGTGTTAATACAGTCAATGACGAATACCAAGACGGAGGATGTAGAGGCTACTGTGGCACAGATTCTGGAGCTTGAGCGGGCGGGCTGTGAGATTATCCGTTGTACGGTTCCTACTGCTGAGGCTGCTAAGGCGGTGGCAGAGATTAAAAAGCAGATTCATATTCCGTTGGTAGCGGATATTCATTTTGATTATCGTATGGCCATTGCAGCAATGGAGAATGGTGCGGATAAGATTCGTATTAATCCCGGTAATATAGGAAGTACTGACCGTGTAAAGGCAGTTGTGGATGTTGCGAAGGAACGTAATATTCCTATTCGCGTGGGGGTAAACAGTGGTTCCCTGGAGAAACATCTTGTGGAGAAATATGGCGGCGTCACTGCAGAGGGAATCGTGGAGAGCGCGCTGGATAAGGTGCACATTATTGAGGATTTAGGATATGACAATCTGGTTATCAGCATAAAGTCTTCGGATGTTCTTATGTGTGTGGAGGCTCATGAGCGTCTGGCGGAGACGCTTTTGCGGGAGAAGACCGTGTATCCTTTGCATGTGGGTATTACAGAATCCGGAACGGTGCAGAGTGGTAATATCAAATCTGCGCTGGGACTTGGAATGATTTTAGGACAGGGAATCGGTGATACCATCCGCGTATCTCTTACCGGGAATCCTGTGGAAGAAATCAAATCTGCCAAGCTGATTCTGCGGACATTGGGACTTAGAAAGGGCGGAATTGAAGTGGTGTCCTGTCCTACCTGTGGCAGAACACAGATTGATTTGATTGGTTTGGCTACCAAGGTTGAGAAAATGGTGGAGGACTATCCATTGGATATTAAGGTTGCCGTAATGGGCTGTGTGGTAAATGGCCCCGGAGAGGCTAAGGAAGCGGACCTGGGTATTGCCGGTGGTATTGGCGAAGGTCTGTTGATTAAAAAAGGTGAAATCATCCGCAAGGTTCCGGAACAGGAGCTTCTTGCGGTGTTAAAGGAAGAGTTGGATAATTGGCATGAGTAAAGCGTTTTTTGAGGTGTTTCCCACATTAGAATTAAACAGGCAACTGAAAGATATTATGGAGCAGACGCAGGTGGAAAAGGTTGCAACTACCAAGAGTAAAGAGTATCTGCGAATTTATATCTTTAGTACAAGGCTGATTCTCAAGCAGGATATCTTTGAGGTAGAGCAGGAGATTAAGCGACAATTGTTTGCCAATACGGGACTTATTGTCAAGATATATGAGCGCTTTTCCTTGTCTTCCCAGTATAATCCCGAAAAATTTATGGATATTTATCGGGAGAGTGTTTTGCTTGAGTTAGAGGGTTACAACCATATCATGCATAATGCATTCAAAAACGCAGTGCTATTATACCCCGATGAGAAAACCATGATTATGGAGCTGGACGACACTGTATTGGTCCGCGGCAAAGAGGATGAGCTGATGCGTGTTGTGGAGAAGATTCTGGTGGAACGTGCAGGATTTTCTGTGGCAGTAAAGACACAGTACAGGGAGGCGGTTACCGGCAGGTTTGAGAAGGAAGATGAATTACGTCTTAAACTTAAGGTGAAAGCCATTGCGGACAGACTGGGTATTGGGGAACATGACGATTCTGGCGAGCAGTTTGTAGATGCCGGAAATGGTGCAGAGGTGACATCAGTCTCAGGAGAGGCAGCTAAGCAAAGCGGTGGAACATTGAAGGCCGGTGGTACGGAAGGTGCCCGAAAGACAGCTCCTCCTGCCGGTCAGGGAGCACCCAAGAAGGAGTTCAAAAAAGGGGAATTCAAAAAGGGTGGCGATTACGGACGCAGTGTGAAGCGCAGCGATAATCCGGATGTGATATACGGAAGGGATTTTGACGAGGAGGCTATGCGATTAGATGAGCTCATCGGTGAGATGGGCGAGGTGGTAATTCGTGGTAAGGTGCTTAGTCTGGATAAGAGAGAGATTAAGAACGAGAAAACGATTATCATGTTTGATATCACAGATTTTACGGATACCATGACGGTGAAAATGTTTGCCCGCAATGAACAGGTGCCGGAAATTTTAGGAGACTTGAAGCCCGGAGCGTTTATCAAAGTAAAGGGCATCAGTATGATTGATAAGTTTGACCGTGAACTTACTATCGGTTCCATTGCAGGTATTAAACGGATTCCGAATTTTACGGTAAGTCGTATGGATACGGCACCTGTGAAGCGTGTGGAATTGCACTGTCACACCAAGATGAGTGATATGGATGGTGTGACGGAGGCAGGTGTGCTGGTAAAGTGTGCCCATAAATGGGGGCATAGAGCCCTTGCAATAACGGACCATGGCGTGGTGCAGAGCTTTACTGAAGCTAATCATGTGTGGGATGATTTGTGGAAGGCTGAGAAGAATAAGCGTAAGGAAGCCGGAGATGACAATCCGGATAAGCAGGATTTCTTTAAGATTATCTATGGTGTGGAGGCTTATCTGGTAGATGATTTGAAGGAGATTGTCACAGGAGATAAAGGACAGAGTCTGCAGGATGATTTTGTGGTGTTTGATATTGAGACCACTGGTTTTTCACCGGTAAACAATCGCATTATTGAGATTGGTGCGGTGAAGGTCAGTGGCGGAGAAATTGTGGACCGATATTCCACCTTTGTCAATCCGGATGTACCTATTCCCTTTGAAATTGAGAAATTGACAGGTATCAGGGATGATATGGTAATTGATTCGCCTCAGATAGATGAAATTTTGCCGAGGTTTTTAGATTTTTGTGACGGATGTATCATGGTAGCGCACAATGCAACCTTTGATATGAGTTTTATTATAGAAAATTGCAGACGTTTGGGATATTCTACGGAGTTTACATATGTGGATACCATGAATGCGGCTCGTGTGCTTTTGCCGAATCAGGCGAGACATACTTTGGATGCCGTGGCTAAGACCCTTGGAATTTCTCTGGAGAATCACCATCGTGCTGTGGATGATGCGGAATGTACGGCACATATTTTTGTGAAGTTTATCAAAATGTTGGCAGAGCAGGATGTTACGACATTGACTCAGTTAAATGAGCTGGGAGCCCAAAGTGTGGATTTGGTGCGCAAGCTTCCAAGCTATCATGCCATTATTCTGGCCAAAAATGATTTGGGACGAATTAATTTGTATCGTCTGATTAGTCAGTCTCATCTGACTTATTTTAACAGACAGCCCCGAATTCCCAAAAGTCTTGTAGAGAAGTATCGTGAGGGTTTGATTTTGGGAAGTGCCTGTGAGGCGGGTGAGCTTTATCATGCACTTGTGGATGAGCAGTCGGATGATCAGATAGCAAGACTGGTGAATTTCTATGACTATCTGGAGATTCAGCCTACGGGTAATAATGAATTTATGATTCTCTCTGAAAAATATCGCAATATCAATTCGGAGGAGGATATTCAGAATATCAACCGACGGATTGTGGAGTTGGGAGAGCAGTTTCATAAGCCGGTGGTGGCAACCTGTGATGTGCATTTCCTGAATCCGGAGGATGAGGTGTATCGTCGTATTATTATGGCGGGTAAGGGATTTTCAGATGCGGACAATCAGGCGCCTTTGTATTTGCATACCACAGAGGAGATGTTGGAGGAGTTTTCTTATCTGGGCAGTGATAAGGCCAAGGAAGTTGTTATCACTAACACTAATATGATTGCAGATATGGTGGAGACTATTGCGCCGGTGCGACCGGATAAATGTCCTCCTGTGATTGAAAACAGTGCCGAGAATCTGAGATCAATCTGCTACAATAAGGCTCATGAGATTTATGGACCTAATTTGCCTGAAATTGTAGAGGAAAGATTGGAAAGAGAGCTGAATTCCATTATCGGTAACGGCTTCGCGGTGATGTATATTATTGCCCAGAAGCTGGTATGGAAGTCGGTAGAAGATGGTTATTTGGTAGGTTCCCGTGGTTCGGTAGGAAGTTCTTTTGTAGCTACCATGGCGGGAATTACGGAA
Organism: uncultured Acetatifactor sp.; assembly: GCA_964403595.1. Classification (GTDB taxonomy): domain Bacteria; phylum Bacillota; class Clostridia; order Lachnospirales; family Lachnospiraceae; genus Acetatifactor. Next base: position 7,318 of record CAYOGM010000129.1, read on the forward strand.
GTAAATCCTTTAAGTCCCCATTATTACTGTAGTGAATGTCATTATGTAGATTTTTACAGTGATGAAGTAAAAGCATATGCTGGTAAGGCCGGTATTGATATGCCTGACAAGGCGTGTCCTGAATGCGGAGCGCCTCTTCACAAGGAAGGTTTTGATATTCCTTTTGAGACATTTTTGGGATTTAAGGGAGACAAGGAGCCGGATATTGACTTGAATTTCTCCGGTGAGTACCAATCCAAGGCGCATAAATACACAGAGGTTATTTTCGGCGCAGGACAGACCTTCCGAGCAGGTACCATTGGTACATTGGCGGAGAAGACAGCATTTGGATATGTAAAAAATTATTTCGAGGAACGTGGGCAGCATAAGCGTACCAGTGAAATTAATCGTCTGACTGCGGGCTGTACGGGAGTGCGAAGAAGTACCGGTCAGCATCCGGGTGGTATTATCGTGTTGCCTCTCGGCCAGGATATTAATTCCTTTACGCCGGTGCAGCACCCGGCAAATGATATGAATACCAGCACCATAACCACTCACTTTGATTATCACTCCATTGACCATAACCTGTTAAAGCTTGATATTCTGGGACATGATGACCCTTCTATGATTCGTATGCTTCAGGATATGACAGGTGTGGACCCGGTTACCATTCCGCTGGATGGTAAGGATGTAATGAGCCTGTTCCAAAATACTGAGGCACTGGGCATTACCCCTGATGATATCGGCGGAACCCAGCTTGGAGCATTGGGAATTCCTGAGTTTGGTACGGACTTTGCGATGCAGATGGTTATTGAAGCGGCACCTACATCCTTCTCGGATTTGGTGCGTATTGCCGGTCTGGCTCATGGTACGGATGTATGGCTGGGCAATGCTCAGGATTTGATTCGAAGCGGAACGGCGACCATTTCCACGGCTATCTGTACCCGAGACGATATTATGACTTACCTGATCAGCAAAGGGGTGGAGTCGGAACGCTCCTTTAAGATTATGGAAG
>CAYOGM010000130.1:0-8288 GCA_964403595.1 uncultured Acetatifactor sp.
TGGGAAGACGTGTACACGCAGGTCAATCTCGCCCAGGCTGCACAGAATGCGAGCACCGGGTTTGATAAAGTGATTGCACAAAAGTGCTGCTTTTTCGTGAAATCTGTTGGTGGTGCCGGGGCGATTGCAGTTGTAGGCAATGCATGGACCTAAGTGCAGAACTGTAAACGGATTCCCGGTTATTGTAGGACAAATATTTATGTTGTTGCCGATGGGGCGGACCGTCAGTAATTCGTTTCCGCTAAAGAAATTGACATGAGAGTCGCCCATTACAATGATAGTGTCATTTGTGTAATGATTTAAACAGGCTTCGTTGTAGTTGGCTTGTTGAATGAGGGCTTCTGTATGATTGGTATCAGGCAACAGCTGTAAGGCAAAAATAAGTTCGTTTAAAATTTGAGAGATGTTGTCAGCATCGGGAATCATAAGAAAATCATTTATTTCCTGAAAGCGTGACTCAATTAGTTGCAGCATGGAATCATACTGCTCCTTCGGATAGAGTTCACGCCGATAATCTAATTCTGTAGAGATGCACAATTTTACATCCTCCCAAGGGATTTGATAAAGGATGGCAGGATTTTTGGTGATTGCCTGAGTAAACTGCTGCAGAATTTCGATTGTTTTCATATGTATTTCTCCCATGTATTTGATATCATAAACTTTAACATAAAAAAAGTAAAAGTACAAGAAACAAGGAGATTGTGATGGAAGAGACAAACAAAAATATTGACACGATGTATGTAGCAATTGCTACCAATGCAAAGTTTATCAAATATGCATATGTGATGTTGACTTCACTGTTCGAAAATAATAGAGACAGGGATATTTGTGTTTATGTATTGATGACGGATTCTTTGGCAAAAGCAGGTGGTATATTTGATTCGTTGCAGGAAAAATGCGGGAAAAAAGTGTGTGTACTTCCGGTGAATGAATCTTTATTTCCGAAAAATCTTGTCTGTACATCGTATTGGCCGATTGAAGTTTGGTACAGGGTTGCATTGCCGGTATTGTTGCCTGATGAAATTAAGCGGATTTTATATCTCGATGTGGATGTAATTGTGAAAGAGAATTTGAGCGAAATGTATGATATGCCCTTTGAAGATTGTATTTTTATAGGTTGTCATGATTATGTGATGCCGAAAGAGATTTCGGAAAAACAGGCAATATTGTTTCAGGATGAGCTTAGCAATGTAGAATTTAAATATTTTAATTCGGGTGTTTTGCTGATGAATTTGGAAAGTATGCGTAAAGAGGATGCTTTTCATAAAATTCTGGAGACGGCGCTTGAAAAAAGTGACTATTTGGTTGCACCGGATCAGGATGTTTTAAATTATATGTACTGGAATCGCACTAAATATATAGATAGATGGAAATATAATTTTTATGCGAGATTAGCTTTTAAAGAAGAGAAAGGATATGAGTGGGCAAGGGAAAATGCTTCTATCATACATTATGCCGGTCATAAACCTTGGGATAACAGGGCGCTGCATTTTGAAACAGAGCGTATTTGGTGGGAGTATGCAAAGAATACCTCTTTTTATACCGAATTGTTAGAAGAATTTGTATTCCAAAATGTGGATAGCAATTTCTGGTATTTTCATGTAAATGAGTTATATGATGACAGAGCTGTCTTGTTGCGGGATAATCAGGAATTGAGACAGCTGGTGGCACAATGTCAGAAAATCTTAGAGAAATTGTCTTGATAAAAGACCCTATATCCATAGTTGAGAATTATGGTGCGCCCCAAAAGATTACTTTTGGGGCGATTCAGATAGAGACCATTAGCATATGCTCTCTATCATTTTCTTTATCCTATGAATATATCTGTGTTGCTCGCACACTTTTCTATAGCCGTTCAGCGCAATCTGTTTTCTTTCGTCCTCGTGTTCCAAATAATAAGCACATTTGTCCACCAACTCTTCCGTACTGGCGTAAGCTTCGATATCTACACCTATTTCAAAATGTTCTGTAAGCTCAGTCTGATAGTTGGTCATCAGGAATCCGCCACAGCCCAATATGTCGAATATACGCAGTGGCAGACCTGTCTGGATGGGTTTAATTGTCATGTTCAAGTTAATTTTGCTCAGGTGGAAAATCTTGGGCATCTCGGTAAGACTTGCTACACCACCGTGAGTATGGACACCCTGTAGAGGTGTAACATCGCTTCTGGTATATAAATCCACATTGAAAAACTGAGCCAAAGTATTCAGTGTGCGGATGCGCTCGGTCTCGGCAATCTGCATACCTATATAACTGTGCGCCGCAATGTATCGGTCCGGGTCAGCTACGGTGGCACCAGGGGAGTAAAAGGCCGGCGCACAGGATTTGATGGTTTGAGCCAGTTCGTTGGTCATGGCATTTTCTACCGGGTTGTATCCATATATTTTCAGTGAACTTTCCACCAATGCATCGATGTAGCCTTTTGTATAATCGGGCAGTTGCTTTAAATTATGCATAGGATTTTTTTCACTATACAAGGAACCTACAAAAGAGATGTCGGAGCAGTATGTCCGGCGGTCTGCTTCGGTAATGGTTTTAATGACATTGTCGAAACGCTCTGTGCAGGATGCCAAAGGCAGATGAAAGATACATGCTGGATTATAGGGAGCAAAACAGTCATACTGGGCTCGGTCAAACAGGAAAATCCGATTGGTAGGAAGCTTAATAGATTCGGAAAAAAGCTCCGGAACCGGAGAATCCACTGTCCAACACAGGTAAGGAGTTTTGTAGATATGACAAATTTCCGCAATCATCGGGTAGAAGTTGATGCTGAATACAAAAATGGGATGATGTGCTTTCAACATATTTTCTACCAATTGAAGACGCTGGGCTGAGGTAAGCTTTTTATTGGTTATCTCGGTGCTTTCTTCTATTACGTTCAGGCCGGCCTGTGTAAATGCATTTATAATGTCCGGCTCGCAGATGCTGCCGTATCGGTATACCAGAATGTTCATAGACACCTCCTATGTGTGACTTTTTAATCTATTATATTATAGCGTATTTGGTGGGAGGGGACAAGGTGGGTTAAATTTGTTAATTTATTTGATTAAGAGGGTGTTTTCAGAAAAAACCTACGACATGTTTAGGATATGTGTATGAGTTTCGCTTATTGAATGCAAGGCCAATATCGTCTATAATATATGAGGTAGATATTCCTGTGAAAGAGTATGAAGGAGAGCGAGACTATGTTAATTAGCGAACGTATATATAAATATCTTGAAGAAAAGAAAATTTCTCAACTTGAGTTTGCGAAGAGAACCGGAATTTCCCAAAGTACAATCAGCGATTGGAGAAGAAAAGGAACAAATCCGTCATCGGATAAAATCATGATTATCTGTGAAGTGCTTGATATTTCGCCCTATGAGTTGTTGCAGGGAACAGAGAATAAGAAGCATAAAGAGTACGTTTCTACGGATTATGTGTTGATTGATAAGGATTCCAAGGAGTATCAACTGATTGAGACTTATCAAAATATGAATCATGACGCGCGAAGACGGTTGGAAGGGTATTTGGAAGCTTTGAAAGATATGAAATAAAAGGGTTTGAATATGTATAGGGTATGAAAAGGCGATAGGCATGTTAGTATTGACATGTCTATAGTTTTGCGATAATATATCGCATATACGATATGCGAATTGGGAGGGATGTATTATGGTACAAAAAAATTATGAAGATTGGAGTCTTAAAAGTCAGGACGTTGGGGAACTTTCCCGGAAGTTAAAAAGGAATGTGTTGTGGTACAGTCGTTATGAGGGACTGAATGCGGAATGGCGGGAGCGGTTTCAGGATTTTTGTCTTAGGAAGAAAACGCTACCTATTACATACGATCCATTTTTCAAAAGAATATTCAATCCGGATATTCATCCGGATAGGTTATCGCGGTTTATAAGCAGTATGGTGGGAGAGAGGGTAGAGGTTGTAGAAATTCTCCCCAATGAAGAAAGTATGCTGGCCGGTGGGATGCTTTTGATTATGGATGTGCTGGTGAGGTTAGCAGATGGAGCGCTGGCAAATGTGGAGGTGCAGAAGGTTCCTTATTTGTTTCCGGGAGAGCGGATATCCTGCTATTCGGCAGATTTGGTGCTCAGACAGTACAGTCGCGTGAAGGGGGCAAAAGGGAATGCATTTAATTACGGAGATTTGCGGAAGGTGTACACCATCGTATTTTTTGAAAAGAGTACAAGCGTTTTTCATGAAAAGGGAATGCATTATCTTCATCATGGGAAAACCGTATTTGATACCGGATTGAAAATGGAGCTTCTTCAGGAGTATTATTTGGTTGCTCTTGACGTTTTTAAGGAAAAACTTTATCCTAGAGATAGGAGCGAACAGACCGCATGGATTGCGTTTCTGGCTACAGATTCTTTGCGTCAGGCAGAGGAATTGGTGGCGGAATTTCCATGGTTGGAGGAAATTTATGCGGAGATGGAGGAGTTCCTTCAAAAACCGGAGGAGGTGCTGAACATGTACTCTGAAGCGCTGAAGATAATGGATCAGAATACGGTCCAGTATATGATAGAACAACAGCAACAGGAATTGGAAAAAGCAACAGAGAAGTTGAACGAGGCCCAAGGGAAACTGGATGAGACTCAGGGGAAACTGGATGAGACCCAGGGGAAACTGGATGAGGCTCAAGGGAAACTGGATGAGGCCCAAGGGAAACTGGATGAGACTCAGGGGAAACTGGATGAGACCCAAGGGAAACTGGATGAGGCCCAAGAGAAGTTAGATAGATCCATTGCTGCATATGTTTTACTGTGTCGGGAACATGGAGAATCAAGGGAGAAAATAGCGAAAAAATTGCAAGAGGCATACGACATTGATGCGGACGAAGCTGAGGCGATTTTGGCACGAGTGAGCGGTAATTAAGTATTTCTAATAATTTTATTAAGTTTTAGGTAAAGCTATTGCAAACAATTTCCAAAAATCGTATAGTGAACCAAGGGAATCATAAAAGAATCCGGAGGTTTTATATGACGAAAGCAGAAGTTTTAAAGAGAGAGATTCTGAAGCAGTATCGCAGTGTCCGCCAGTTTTCTCTTGATATGGGAATTCCATATAGTACGTTGGTGACTGCGCTGGAGCGTGGGATTGATGGCATGGCATATGGAACGGTTATTAAGATGTGTGACAAGCTGAATCTGAATCCGGTAGATTTCTTACCATTGGATGAGGATGCTCCGTTGGGAAATAAGCTGATTGAGAACCGCGTGATGCTTAGCTATACCAAATTGAATCAGGAAGGGCGAGAGAAGATTCTGGATCTGATGGAGGATTTTGCCCAGATTGAAAAGTACAAGAATAAGGGGAAGAAAAAGTGAAATACGACTATTTAATTGTCGGTACAGGGCTTTTTGGAGCAGTGTTTGCCCATGAGATGAGAAAAGCTGGTAAGAGCTGTGTGTGTATAGATAAAAGGTCCAATGTGGGCGGAAATATTTATACTCGGGAGCAGAATGGCATTCAGGTGCATAAATATGGTGCGCATATTTTCCATACATCCAATCGGAAGGTTTGGAAATATGTGAATCAGTTTGCTGATTTTAATCATTATATAAATTCTCCTATTGCAAGATATAAGGATGAACTGTATAATTTGCCGTTTAATATGAATACCTTTAGTCGTATGTGGAATATCCGGACTCCTAAGGAAGCTATGGAGATTATTGAACAGCAGAAAAATGATTGCAGAGTAGAGAATCCGCAGAATCTGGAGGAGCAGGCGCTCTCGCTGGTGGGACGTGATGTCTATGAGAAGCTGGTAAAGGGTTATACAGAGAAACAGTGGGGCAGACCCTGTGATGAGCTGCCTGCCTTCATTATCAAGCGTTTGCCGGTAAGATTTACTTATGATAACAATTATTTTACAGACCGTTATCAGGGTATTCCGGAGGGTGGCTACACAGCAATTATTGAGAAAATGCTGGAGGGAACACCTGTGCATCTGGGTGTAACCTATGAGGAGTATGTGCGTAGTCAGCACGCTAAGGTTCCCGGAAGAATGGGTAAAGAGCAAGAAGCAGGAGATGGACCTGAGTTTGAAAAGGTGGTTTATACCGGTATGATAGATGCCTATTTTGACTATTGTCTGGGGGCATTGGAATGGCGTTCTCTTCGATTTGAGGAGGAGACCTTTGCGGATTGTGATAATTATCAGGGAAATGCTGTTGTGAATTATACGGAGGCAGAGATTCCTTATACCCGCATCATAGAGCATAAGCATTTTGAGTTTGGCAAAGGAGAAGGAACGGTTATTACCAGAGAATATCCTGCGGACTGGAAACAGGGAGACGAGCCCTATTATCCTATCAATGATGAGCGAAATGGAGCTCTTTTGGCAGAATATCAGAAGCTGGCGCAAGAAGAGGGGAACGTTCTTTTCGGTGGTCGTTTGGGTCAGTATCGTTATTATGATATGGATAAGGTAATTGAGGCTGCTTTTGAATTGGTGGAGACGGAATTGGGTCAGAATTAATTGAAATATGATAATTGAGTATTGAGAGAAGGGTTGCTGCGGGTAAGTAATATCAAAATGCAGTAGCCCTTTAAAAAACTCCTTACCGGAAAAAGGCAAGGAGTTTTTAGCAGTAGCTGTTAAACATCATGCCACTGTAAGCACTTGTATGGTAGGGACTTACGTAATTTATGCCCGGTTTTTTGTAGGCTACAATAGTTCGATTGACATAGTCCATTGGATTCAGTGAAACCTGTCGACTCTTTTTGAGGAGAGAATCGGAGAAGTCCTTCAAATAAGAGAAGGTGTCTGTAAGATTCTCGGAGTGTATGGCAGTCTCTTTTAACAATGTTTCGTTAATCTGAAGAGTACCTTCCTTGGTCAGAGTCAAGCCGGTGGATTCCATGGGCTCGCTGTAAAGCGATGCAATTCCTTTCAGTTCTTTGACAAGGTTGTTGCTTCTTGCCTGGGATTCTAAATAGGAGGAAGCAGCCTGCATAAATGCATTATAACCACCCAACAGACGAGAGACATTATCTGTTAATGATTCCGCATCCGCTTTCAGGCCCAAAGTAACAGATTCGCCTTCTTCGCTTACCCCTGTAAGGTTTACTTCGAAAAGCTTATCTATAGTAAAGTAGTTGTACGGAAGCGAACGCTCCTCGCCATCTAAAACAAACTGCGCATTTGCAGGTTCGTGGCTTACGGAATTAATTCCAAAATAATTTACGGTGCCTGAAGCCTTGCTGGTATGTTCATCTGAGATGTAGAAAATATTGGATTCTTCCTGTGCAAGACCCGTTGCCTCTGATGTCAGTTGCAATGCACTGAGTTCGTCGGATTCAATTATAGATGCCTTAATTCCGATGTTGGAGTTGACAATCAGTCGAACCAGTCGGGATTGAACATCTTTGTTAGTCTCGTCTTCACCAATGGAGAATTGGAACTCGTAATTCATATCATTGATGGAAACATCAAAGGAATAAGTGCCGGCTGGGAGAGCTACCTTTTCGTCAGGAAGAAAGGTGCCGATATTTTCCTGCGGAGTAGCCAACGCATTTACTTCCAAAGTAAACTCCGGAGATGTATCTTTTGGAGTGTTTTCTCCTATAAAAGTTACAGTTGCAACATTTTCATTAGAAGAATAGGCAGTTTTCTTATTTAATAAGCCTTCCTGTTCCAGACCGCCTAACTCAGCAATTGTATTGTAGAGCTGTCGGGCATTTTCTTTCAAATCCACAGCATAATTTTGAGTTTCTTTGCTTGTGGTAGGAAGGTACCAGGGGGCGTCTTTATTCTGTTTGACAATGGAATTGTATACGTTTCGAAGCTCTGATTTCTTGTGTGAATCATAGCGTGTCAGGGCTTTCGGTGAGTATGTGGTCAGATAATTATTATAGACGGTATTTAAGACATTACTCATTGCCATGCCTCCTTTCTTCCGTGATTTGGGCCTGGGTGTATGTTGTACTCCGCAAAAATCCTTTTTCGCAGATATATGTAGTTGCAATTAATTTGGAATACCTGTAAAATGAATTAAGACTAATACAAATCGATAGTACCCCAATCTTGTATATATAGTGTAGCACATATAATAAGAAGAAACAAGATTTTTTTGTTAGAAATCATTAAAATCTCTTGAAAATAGCAAAAAATCAGTTGACTAAGAAGGTTTCCTGTGATATAGTATTCAAGCGAGATAAGATTTAGGTCTTTTTTTTATGCTTAAAAACACGTGGAGGTAGAGAAAATGCGTACAAAGATTACATTGGCATGTACCGAGTGCAAGCAGCGCAACTACAATACAACTAAGGAAAAGAAGAACCATCCTGAC
>CAYOGM010000131.1:0-8230 GCA_964403595.1 uncultured Acetatifactor sp.
CACCGATTGCACAACCGGAGTAAGGAGCAATATACTGCAGGGGAGCCAGGTCACTCGCAGTGGATACCACAACTGTGGTATAACTCATTGCACCAAACTCCTCCAAAGTCTTAACAATATTGGCAACGGTAGAAGCCTTCTGACCGATAGCCACATATACACATTTTACATTCTGACCCTTCTGGTTGATGATGGTATCAATTGCGATAGCCGTCTTACCAGTCTGACGGTCACCAATGATAAGCTCACGCTGACCTCTTCCGATGGGTACCATGGCATCGATTGCCTTGATACCGGTCTGCAAAGGAGTATCTACGCTCTTTCTGGTAATTACACCGCTTGCCACACGCTCGATCTGACGGAACTTATCAGTCTGCACAGGTCCCTTGCCATCGATAGGCTGACCCAACGCATTAACAACACGTCCCAACAGTGCATCACCTACGGGAACCTCAACAACTCGGCCTGTGGTCTTAACCATATCACCCTCGTTGATATTACGGGCATTACCCAGAAGAACTGCACCAACATTGTCCTCCTCAAGGTTCAGCACCATGCCGTAAATCTCGCCGGGGAACTCCAAAAGTTCTCCCTGCATGGCATTTTCCAGACCATGTACTCGGGCAATACCGTCAGCAACCTGAATAACCGTTCCCACATCAGATACATCCAGTGCGGAAGCATATTTCTGAATCTGCTCTTTGATTACAGAGCTAATCTCTTCCGGTTTCAAATTCATGTTCTGTAGCACCTTTCCTTCAGCTTAACCAAGCTGAATCTGTAATAATTGTCTTGTCAAATCATCTAATTTGGAGCGGACACTGCTGTCCACAACTCTGTCATTAATACGGATAACCATACCACCTATCAGAGAAGCATCATCCTTAAAATCTGCCTCAATGCTCCGATATTTGGTAGTCTCCAAAAGTTTCGCCACTGTAGCCGCCTGCTGCTCCCTGGTAAGGGGCACTGCCGAAGTGATATGAGCGATACCGATTCCCTTTTCCTCCTTCACTCTTGTGATGAAGTATGCGAAAATCTCCTGAAGCTCACTATATCTCTCCTTCTGGATTACAATCTCCATCAGGCCGGTAAGTTCATTGCTCACTCTGCCCCTGAAAACGTTCTCCATTGCAGTAATCTTGTCCTGCTTGGGAACGCCGGGATGCATCATCAGCTTGTCAAACTCCGGATTTTCCTTTAAAATGGCACCGACCTGCACAACCTCTTCAAGCAGCCCGTCCATTTTGGCAGCTCCGTTTTCCATGGCGATTTCAAATAACGCTTCTCCGTATGTCTTAGAAACTAATTTAGCCATGTATCCTTACCCATTTCCTTCAGAGTCTCGTCGATTAACTGGTTCTGAACCTTGGTGTCAATAGATGCAGCCACAACCTTGCCTGCCATCAGGGAAGCTACAGAGATAATCTCCTTCTTCACCTCATCAGACACCTTCTTCTTCTCGAGCTCAGCTTCCACGCGTGCTCTTTCCATAATCCGAGCAGCTTCCTCCTTAGCCTGGGCAATAATCTGGTTCTCGTTGGCAAGTGCCCTTTTGCGGGCATCGCTCAAAATGCTCTCCACTTCCTTGTCGACATCACGAAGCTTAGCCTCGTACTCCTCGCGCAAGCGGTGAGCCTCATCCATATTTGCCTTAGCATCATCCAGCTCACCCTTAATCTTGGCCTGACGGTCAGACAACATCTTGCGGGCCGGATTGAACAGGAAGTAGCTCATTACGGCTAACAGTACGAAAACTGCTATGAGAGTCAGTGTGGAATCGGCCAGAAGCTGCCAGTCAAGTCCAAACATTCTCTCATAGGTCTCTCCTGCGGTTAATAGTATCATTTCTGCCTCCTTTCCGGTAACTTAAGATACCGTGTCTTATGGTAACAGAGGCTTAACGAACATTAACAGAATAGCAATCAACAGACCATACAGACCGGTGGTCTCTGCTACAGCCTGACCAAGCAACATGGTAGAAGTAATTGCGGACTTTGCACCGGGGTTACGTCCTACCGCTGCTGCAGCATGACCTGCTGCAATACCCTGACCGACACCGGGTCCGATACCGGCAATAACTGCCAGACCTGCACCGATTGCAGAACATCCTAAAATAAAGTTTTCATTAAATTCCATTTTGTTTTCCTCCTAAATTATACTTATAAAATTTTAGTCCTCATCACCATATGCACTAGTGATGTAGGTCATAGTCAGCATACAGAATACATAGGTCTGAATTGCTCCGGAGAACAAATCAAAGTATACATGCAGTGCTGCGGGCCATGCCGTAGCAATCGTACCCAGCAGACCGTAAATCAGTGTCATCATGATTGTGCCCGACAAAATATTTGCGAACAGACGCAGTGACAGGGAAATCGGTACTGCAAAATCACCTATCAGGTTAATAGGCAGCCATATCGGCAACCACGGCGGTAACGGAGAACACTTGCCCACCCAGAGTTCTTTCGGCGTATTACACTTAAGCTCAATGAAGTGAACTATAAGAAAAGTCATAACACCAAGCGGTAAAGTTACACCATAATCGGCTGTGGGAGGTCTCAAACCTAACAGACCTGAGAAATTGCTGATTAAAATAAATATGAACACTGTTCCGATATAATTTCGGAATTTGGGAGCATATTTACCCATGGTAGATTTCACCATACCATCCAGCATTTCCACAATCAATTCCACTACATTTTGAAAACCACCCGGCACCTCCGTACCCTTTTTCATGGCTCGTCCAGCTGCTATGGAGAATCCGCATAAAATCAGAACTACCAGAAGCAGACTGACATGTGTTGTTGTTATCCAGACCTCATGACCGAAGAAATCATAGGACATTAAACCATGCACCATAACATCCACTTCTGACCCGGACAACAATACGCCATGAACCATATCCTCACCTCCCTTTTTGAAATATACGGCTGTTTACCAGCCTACAGCTCCTCCTCTAATGGCTCCGGAACCGGATCCGTCTCGTGAAAGAGCTTATTGTAAAACTTATGAGTAAACGGTTGTGAGTAAACCGCTACTTTCATGATTAACAAATACCCCAGACACATAATTACAGGGTTAAACACTTCTGCCACAGCTCCGACTATGAGCAACACACACACAGCTGCATAGCGGATAATATACCCTCTGTAAATAACCTTTGTGGCACTTTCCTCATCCAAATCCAGACCTCGCTCTAAACATCTTTGCATATGAGCCATGGATATCATGACACAGATGCCGGCTACCACAAGCCCGAGCATCCAGTCCCAACGACTTACCCCCCAGCTCGGAAGCGGTAATACAACTCCCGCAATCAGCGCCACCGCTGTCCATAAGAGACCCCCGGTTTGAATCTCCAGAAGTGTTCTATTTATTTTCCTCAGCATTTCCATCGGCCTTCTCCTCCGCCTCATATACCTTCTTGGCCATGCGGTATACATTCTGCCCGCCGGCGACAGCCCCCACAAAGAAAAGTAAAATCGTCCAGAAAGAAGTCCCATATCTGCCATCCAGCCAAATGCCAAGAACAGACATCATGCATATGGGAACCAGCATATTGATTCCAAACTGGGTTATCAACACCATGGAACGATATACGCTCCTATCATATTTCGGATTATGCTTACGACTGTTTCCCATTTATTTCCTCACATCCTTGCACGACAAGTCTAACATAATAAATTATACCCATTTTTCCGTCAAATGTCTACACGAATCCAAATTTTTCATTGACTTGTAAATATATGGAGGTTAGTATTTAATTAAAAACACCAAATAATACATGAAAGAAGCTATTTTATGAAAATAATGGAAAACAAACGAGGAGGATACGTTATGACAACCGATACACAACTGAAACTCTATCGCAAACGCTACATCCCTGCCGAGTGCATCCCCTTAAAGAATGATGTGATTGTAGAACAAAATGATGAATATATCCTTACTACATGGAAAACAATCAATCCCAAAACCAACTTTGACCATGGAAGCTCCTGCTATATGCTTAAGGAAGGTATTAAACTCAGTAAATTCTACCGTCCCGACGGCGAACTGCTATACTGGTACTGTGATATTGTGGATTATGAATATGATAAAACCGAGAACACTCTAACTGTGATTGATTTGCTCGCTGATGTGGTAATCTACCCTGACGGACGTGTAAAAGTAATGGATTTGGATGAACTCGCCGAAGCCCTTGAGCGCGGTCTGATCACACAGAACCAGCTTACCGCAGGTCTGCGCCAGCTTAATTACCTGCTCACCCTGTTAGACCGCGATAAATTTGACCGCCTTCAGGCTATTTTAAATGACAGAAATCTGTAAAAATCTCTTTTGGAACACCAAAAGCAAAGTATGCAAAAAACGACTGTCCGATTGCTTCAGACAGTCGTTTTCCTATTCATACATCTTAATAAAAAACATGTCCACCAATGCGAATCCCCTCCAGCCCCTCGATAGGAGTTCTGAAAAAGAGACATTTGCCTACATTAGTCACACCTGCCATGGCCTCATCAGCTGCCTTGTAACAGGAAGGAGTTGCCTTGTTGGATGCCAATGCCAGCTCCAGTCTGCCACTGGCTACCGGCGAAAACTGGCGGTTCTGATAAATCACTCCCACCACACTGCTCGGAAACTTCTCACTCAACACACGGTTAATTACCACTGCGCCTACCGCAAGCTGACCTTCATAAGACTCACCGCCTGCTTCACAATAAATCAAATTTGCCAGAAGGTATCTGTCTCCCTCCGCAAATTCTATCTCGGAAATATCTCTCCACTCACCATTTGCAGCGGCTTCTGACATAGCCAGTTCTTCTGCAATCTTCTTAATAACATCTTCTTTTGCCTTAATTTCTTCCTCATAGGCAAGAGCCTGCTTCTCCGCCTCGGAAATCTCATTGGCATACTTACTGATGGAATTAGAAGTAGCACTAACCAGTCCGGAAACCTTGTTCTTCTGAGTCTCTGCCTCCAGCTTTAAGTTGTCCAGCTCTGTCTTTTCCTGTTGCAAAAGGGCTTCATGCTCTTCTATCAACTGACGATTCTCCTTGAACTCGTCCAGCTTCAACTTGTCATATTGGGCAACCTTCTCATAGCTGTCCGCTGTATTCAAAACTTCCGCAAACCTGGCTTCGTCAAACAAACTGTTTACCACTGCATTAAGATTGCTTTGGTCATTGCGTTCATACATTCTCCGCACGCGCCAGACCATGTCGGCATACTGCTTCTCCTCGATAGCCTTTGCCTCCGTAAGAACCTCCTGGGTATCAGAAATTTCCTGTTCTTTGTCCGCAATCTGCCCCTCAAGCCGCTCCAAATTGGTACTGATTTCTGTTAATTGTAAGTTGAGCTTGTTCAATTCTCCTTTTAAGGAATCCTGCTCCCCTTTCAGGTCATCAATATCATTCTCAAGCTCATTCTTTTTATCTTCAAGTTCATTTTTTTCCTGCCTTGCTTTATCCAAATCCTCCCTTGTAGGAGCCGCCTCTGCAGTCAGCACGCGAAAGGAAGTCTCTCCGGCAGCAAACAGCACTGATGCAGCCACAAGCACTGCCACAATTGCCGTTTTCTTAACGTACTTTCTCATACTTATACCTCTATCTGAATCCTTCGACCTGAACATTCATAGGCGATACATTGTACCCCTGCCGCCTCAAACATCCGCTTGGAGGCAATATTGGAAGACGTTCCATTGTATTTGTCACTGGCATATACCACTGTACGGATTCCCGCCTGAATAATGGCCTTGGCGCACTCATTACAGGGAAACAAAGATACATACAATTTGGTCCCTTCCAAAGAACCGCCCCGATAATTCAAAATAGCATTCAGCTCACTGTGGGTCACAAAGGCATACTTCGTCTCAAGCACATCCCCATCTCTCTCCCACGGGAAATCATCATCCGAACAACCGCAGGGAAAGCCATTATATCCCATGGACAAAATCTTATTGTCCTTGCTGACAATGCAGGCACCCACCTGTGTATTGGGATCCTTAGAGCGCATTCCTGACAAATGCGCAACTCCCATAAAATACTCATCCCAACTGATATAATCTGTTCTTTTACCTGTAACAGGCTGCATTTTTACGTTTTTCTCTGAATTGTTCATAATCGCCCCGCTTCTGCAGCATTCACGCTGCTCGCCGTGTCCTACGCTTCCTCAATCAATGCAATTCGCTTGTTATGTCTTTCCTCATTGGAAAATTCCGTTCCCAGGAAGGTATCCACAATCTCCATAGCCAGATTCTCACCTACAATTCCGGCCCCCATCGCCAACATATTGGCATTATTGTGAAGGCGGGTCATCTTAGCAGAAAATGCATCTCCACACAATGCACAGCGCACACCCTTGATTTTGTTGGCTGTAATGCTGATACCGATACCTGTAGTACAGATAACAATACCCTTCTCACACTCACCGGATGCCACTGCCTGCGCTGCCGCACGACCAAATACAGGATAGTCACAACTGGACTTGTCAGGGCAACCATAATCCTTATATTCAATTCCCTGCTCCTCCAAATGGCGAATTACCTTCATCTTCAAATCATATCCACCATGGTCACTACCGATTGCTATCATTTTACAGATCCTCCGTTTTCAAAAATATATTTGTTTTGTCGTTAAGACTGTGTCAAATCTATCACGTGATGCCCCGCCGCTTTTAAAAGCCGGTTCATGATAGCCTGTCCCAACCCCTCCGTGGAGAAGCCCTCAGAATAAATTCTTGTCACCTTCTCATCATCAAACTCCCGCAAAATTGCGTAGAGACTATGGGCAATGGACTCCTCATCCGCTCTGCTGCCCACGCTTTTGACCACATCTGCCCGATAATCGTCAAGTACTTCCTTCGTACCGATGACGCCCACCTTCTCACCTGCGGCCATATCCTCTTTGGCACGGCTGTTGATATAGGCGGTCACCGCCTGCGGCTCTCCCTGCACAATAACCAACTCTCCTGCCGGGGCATAATGCCTGTACTTCATCCCCGGTGCCTTGGGTGCCTGTCCACAATCCTCCTGGGATTTCATCACTGTGACATCTTCCGAAATCTCTCCCAAAACCTTCTCAAGCATTTCCTTGGTCACATAGCCCGGACGCAAAATCTGAGGTGGCTCCACCGTCAGGTCTATAATCGTTGATTCAATTCCAATACCCACCTGACCGCCATCCAGAATCATGTCAATTCTTCCATTCATATCCTCTGCCACATAAGCCGCCAATGTAGGACTTGGCTTACCTGAGGTATTGGCACTGGGCGCAGCCACATATCCGCCACTTTCTCTGATAAATGCCAATGCCACCGGATGGGAAGGCATGCGCACCGCAACTGTATCCAGCCCACCGGTTGTCTCATAAGGCACTTCATCTGTCTTGGGCAAAATCATGGTAAGCGGCCCGGGCCAAAAGCTGTCTGCCAGCTTTCTTGCCTCCTCCGGTATCCTTGCCGCTATACGTGGCAAAGCCTCCATATCAGCAATATGGATAATCAACGGATTATCCGAAGGACGACCCTTCGCTTCATATATTTTACGGGAAGATTCCGGATTTAACCCATCACCTCCAAGGCCATACACCGTTTCCGTGGGAAACGCCACAAGTCCACCCTCACGAATAATCTGCCCGGCTCTGCGAAGCGCCAAAGCATCAGTGTCACCGTTTATTTGTATCAGTTCTGTATCTTTCATTTTCTGCCAAACCTACTCAAATCTACTTTTGCACATATATAATAAAGTATATCATACCTTTTTGAAAAGGAAAAGAGCTAATCGGCTTCATTCAAATATTGTAAAATTCCCATATGTATAGCCCACGCCACCCTGTCCTGATAGGCCTCGTCACAGAGCTTTGCAGCCTCTGCACTATTGGACAAAAACCCGCACTCTACAATAACAATGGGAGAGGATGTCTTTTTCAGAAGATAATAGCTGTCATTAGCCTTCACCTGCCTGTGATTGTCCGGGTCCAGACGTTCTACCAGACTTTTTTGTAAAAGCTCCGCCACTTTTTGTCCCTCACTGCTTCCTGTGTAATAGAATACCTGAGCGCCACTTACATACTCCTCCGGATAGCTGTTTTGATGAATACTCACAGTTAAAGCCGGCGTGGTCTCTTCGATAATTTCAATTCGACGCTTCATATCCTGTACCTTTTTATTGGAAGCATCCTCATCATACAACCCGCCTTCTGTCTCTCTGGTCAGAATCACCTCTACATCCTCT
>CAYOGM010000132.1:0-8055 GCA_964403595.1 uncultured Acetatifactor sp.
ATGCTATCAACAAGGGTGTGCAGGCGATGAAGGAACGCCAGAGCGAGATTTGGCAAGTCCCTTATTTGCCTATTGATCCTTCCGACATAGGAAGAGACTATGAGCCTATCGTTCGTATCAATTCTCAGTCCGGTAAGGGCGGCGTGGCATTTGTTATGGATACCTACTTCGGATTTAAACTGCCCAAAGCAATGCATAAAGAGTTTGCTAATGTGATTCAGGCAATCTCTGAAAAGCAGGGTGAGGTTTCTCCTGAGCTTATTATGGAGAGCTTTAAAGCGGAGTATCTGGACAAGAAGGAGCCTATTCACTTTAAGAAGCTTCGTATTGATGATTTGAGCGGTTCTGCCCATGCAGATTTCGATACCAGAGTTACGGTTGTATATACCAATCATGGTCAGGAGAAATTCTTCGAGGCTGTGGGCAACGGTCCTATCGATGCTGTAAAACGTGGATTGTGTGAGGAGCTGGATATCAAAATTAAGGTGTTGGATTATGAGGAGCATGCATTGCAGAGCGGTTCCAACTCTCAGGCTGCAGCATACATTCACCTGCTCGACAGCAACACCGGAAATGTAACTTACGGCGTAGGTGTAAGCTCCAATATCACCAGAGCTTCTGTGAGAGCTATCTTCTCCGCAGTCAACAGACTCGGTCTGGGTCAGTAAAAGACTGTGGCCCAATTCTATTGTATGTGTCATTCGGGTTTGTTCAGAGTCGATTGAGGAGTCATATACCCTCTCACGGAACGCTTTCGCTCCGTGAAAAACGTAACGGCACATAAGATTGCAGAGTACGCAATCTAAGTGCCGACGTTTTTCAAGGTCCCGTGGTAGGGTACATGACACCTAATCGACAGTACATACTTGTAGACACATACAATAGAATTGGGGCTAAGGTTAGCGAAATAATAAAGACCATTGTAAGGCGGTGGATAGTCCACTTGCTACACAATGGTCTTTTTGTATTCAATTTAATTTTTTGAATGTTTATGCTAATGGAATCGGAAACTGTCAGGGATTATGAGATGTTTTTTTCTTGGTTCTTGGAATAGCGTAATTTGTTTATTTGGGGGTGGGGGATTTGGCTCATCGATTGGATGCTATATGTCTCACCACGGGACCTTGAAAAACGCCGGTGCTTGGCGAGGTCAAACGAGATTGCGTAGCAATATCGTTTCGAGCCTAGCATCCGCTGCGCTTTTTCACGGAGCGGGAGTGTTCCGTGGGGAGACATATAGCTTCCTAATCGATGAAATTTCAGATACCTTCAACCCCCAAATAAACAAATGGGGCTATTTCATTATCGGAAAGTAAAGGAGTCGTTTTCGTTTACAATGCAAATCATAGTTTTGCCGGTATTGAGGGTGATTTCATTGCCTTCGTCATCGTAGTATCTGGTGGCACTGTAATCGCTTTCCTTTTTCCAGGTTACGTGAATGCCCTTGCCATTAGTAAAAAACCAGCCATCGCGTGTGTTGTCATGGCATTGGAGTACCAGATAACCCTTGTCGTCTAAGACTTCCTGTTTGGTGTATTGTACCAGAACATTTTTGAAGGCCAACTGTTCTCCGTCAGCATCTGTATGAGGGCCATCGGAAGCGCCGGAGAGATGCTGGGAGCGGTAGTAAAGGCCGTCCTCTTCGTTGTATTCGAAATAGCAACGGGTCAGAGGGTAACAGCCGGACATATCAATATAAGTGGCATTTTGCGCTTGCTCACCGTACTGGGTCAGTGCATTAGGAGTTGCCTTGGGGGCAAATTGAAAATGACTTTCGTCGGTGATTCCACGGTATTCCAGTTCGTATTTTCTGGTTTGAATACGGCTTTTTAGTGTAGTGCCGTCCGCATATACATTGTGGGGGTCAGAGCGATCCTTGGTGCGATAAAAAGCATCGTTGTCGCCGGACAAACCATCAATGTTTTCGGTTAGTTCGTGTTCCATCAAATCATTGATATAATATGGTCCGCCATAGTGCACCAGAAATGCGTCCCATTCAAAGGCCCAATAGGCGTAATAGGTTCGGGTGCTGCGGATATTGCCGATTTTGATTATATTATCCCAATTCTCGTATATAGCCATAAGGCGAGTGAGACGGCCTTCTACATTGGCTTCGTAAAGGATGGAAGCGTCTGAAAGATTATAGTGTGGAATTGCGGCGGCTTCGTTGGGAATCATAACGGCAATGGGACGGGTTGTGGCTGCTTTTTGGGTTACCCATTCATTGGTAAGAGGGCTGCGTACCATCCCCTCTGTGGGAGGTTCGGAGTCATCTTCTATGACAATATCAATATCCGAACGCTCAGAAGACTTATGCCCACTGGGCATGGACTCAGCAGAAATGGTGTCTTCGGGTAGAATTAGTTCCTGTTTGGGGGCTGAGGAAGTGCAGCCACTCCATATGAGAATGCCCATCAGGAGTAATATGGAAAATTTATTACCTCTTTTCATCTCTCGACCTTTCTTAGAGATATTGAATGCCTACAGCAATCAGAATGCCCAGAATAGCGCCGGCAAATACCTGAAGAGGAGTATGTCCTACAAACTCTTTTAATTTGTCGTAGGCGTTTAATTCGCTGCGCCCCATGGCTGTGAAGGTTTTGAGGATTTCGTTTAATAATTTGGCCTGAATGCCGGTCTCTCTGCGAACACCTCTTGCGTCATACATAACAATAATTGCAAGAATTGCAGAAATAGCAAACTCAAAGCTGGATGCAGAGTATTCAAAGTAAGTGGCTGTCGCCAGTGCACAGACTGTAGCGGAGTGTGAACTGGGCATACCACCGCTACCCACCAGACGCTCAGCTACAAATTCCTTGGTAAAAATTAAATGAATAATGGTTTTTAACACCTGAGCTACAAGCCAGCCAAGAGCTGCAGAAACAAAAATAGTATTACCGAACAAATCCTGAAAAAACTGCATGGTATTTCTCCCTGTATGTGAAAATAATAAAATAATAATAAAGATAGTATACTCTATTTTGACAGAAAAGTCCATGCTGGAAAGGTTTTAACTTGCGAATTAAGAAATTGGATAGTATACTGTTTCTAGAGAATACTTAAGGAGGATGACATGAGTCTTTTAAGTGTGATTGTACCTTGTTATAACGAGGAGGAAAATGTTGCTCTGTTTTACGAGGAGCTTATGAAAAATGAGTCTTATTTTAAAGAGAATGATATTGATGTGGAAATTCTTTATATAGATGATGGTTCCAGAGATAAGACGGTTGCTGAGGTGAAAAAGCTTCATGAGAAAGACAGCCGCGTGCATCTGATTTCCTTTTCCAGAAATTTTGGTAAAGAGGCCGCAATGTTTGCGGGGCTTGAAAATGCCAAGGGTGATTATGTGGTGATGATGGATGTGGATTTGCAGGATCCCCCCAGTCTTTTACCGGAAATGTTTGCCGGATTAAAGGAGGGATATGATTCGGTTGCAACCAGACGTGTCAACCGCAAGGGAGAACCGCCCATCCGTAGTTTTTTTGCCAGAAGATTTTATGGTCTTATGAAGAAAATATCCAAGACGGAGATGATGGATGGTGCCAGAGATTACCGCCTAATGACCAGACAGATGGTAGATGCCATTCTTTCCATGCAGGAATATAATCGTTTTACCAAGGGGATTTTTGGTTGGGTTGGATTTCGCACCAAGTGGTTGGAATTTGAAAATGTGGAACGTTTGCGCGGTGAGACCAAGTGGAATTTCTGGAAGCTTTTGATGTATTCCTTTGACGGAATAGTGGCCTTTTCGACTGCGCCATTACTTATATCTTCTCTGATGGGTGTGTTCTTTTGTGTGGTAGCTTTTGCTATGATTATTTTTATTATTGTGCGCAAAATTGTGTTTGGTGATCCGGTATCCGGATGGCCTTCATTAGTGTGTATTATTTTGATGACAAGTGGTATTCAGTTTTTCTGTACGGGTATTTTGGGGCAGTATCTTGCCAAGACCTATATGGAGGTGAAACGTCGCCCAATTTATCTGGTGAGGGAAGAACTGTAGTAGGACCGGATGTGAATAGGATTTTTGATATATGAATGTTTGTCTTATGTTTGCCTTTATGACAGTGTTGCCGGTTATAACAGGCCGTGGTGTGTTTGCTGTTTTGTGCCGTAGGCAGACCGGTAAATTTTATATAGCAGATTATCTGATTACAGGATGGCTGGTGACTATTGGGCTTGCAGAAGGGGCTCATTTGGCGGCAGCCTTTTTGGGATATCCTGTTTCCAGGGTGGCGGGGCTGTGGACAGCGGCTATGGTAACGCTGGCAGTTTTGTTTGGCAGTATAAGCTGGTTGGCGGATAAGACGAATCGCAAAACTGCAGGTATGAAGTGTGCAGGAAAAAAGCAAAAGAAAAGTACATTTACACCGTTGGGGTTCGGGTTGTTTCTGGCTTTTGTGTTGCCGGTTATCTGGCAGATAGTGACAATTGTGTCATATGAGTCGGTATATCGGACAGGAGACATGACGGTAGAGATGGTGGAAAGTTTTTTGCAGACAGATACCGTTTATGCGATTAATCCGCTTACAGGCAGAGGTTATACGGAGGGAATTCCTCTTCGTATTAAAATATTGGGGTTGCCTACTTTGTATAGTATTCTTTGTAGTGTTTTTCAGATGGAAGGGACGGAGCTGGTATGGAAATACATACCTTTATTGATGTTGCTCTTGAGTTATAGTGCCTTTTGGCTGATTGCTACTGTTTTATTTGATAAGGAAAGTGAGAAGTACAAGCGGGCGATTTTTATGGTGTTTGTGGCACTCTTGTTCTGCGCGGGTGATTATGGCTATGGTATGGATGGTTTTGGAATTTTGCACTGTGGTTATCAGGGAGTTGTTATCCGCAATATGGTTTTAGTGCCCTACATCTTGGCCCTGACACTCAGACGCAAATGGCTTCCCGCGGGGCTTGTGGTAGTAGCTGAGGTATGTATTACATGGACCTTTTACGGAATGGGAGCAAGCTTGTTTGTTCTGGCAGGGATGGCAGGCGTATGGGTGTGGCGCGGTAAGCGGGCAGAGCGACGCTGGCAGGCAGAAGGCCTTCGTGAAGAAAGAGGGGAGGCCTGAAGTATGTGGGAGATGATGGAACGTGCATGGAGTGGCTGGCAGAATTATACAGCCGGGGGGAAATTTGCGGCACTTGTCATGGTTGCGGTGGTCTATCTTTTGTTGGCTTTTAAGTTAAAGGGACCTCGGGGCAGATTGGTGATTTATGCCGGAATTATGATATTGGTGTGTATTTGTCCGGTGACGGCGGCAGTTATGATGAAGTATCAGACTGCCTTTTATGATTATCAATGGATATGGAGTATGGTGCCTGTGACGGCAGTGATTGCCTTGGGAGGGACTGTTTTTCTGACAGAACAGTGGAAGCCCGGTAAGGGGTGGCGTTCATTGGGGTACAATGCAATTTTGACACTTGCGTCAGTTTCTCTGCTGTTTTTGTGTGGTGGTCTGGGCAAAGGCAGTGTGGACGCAGTGCAGGCAGAAAAAGACAGAAGTCATGGGACAGCTGTTTTGGAGCAAGTGCGACAACAGTACGGCAGTGATGTATGCCTTTGGGCACCTGCAAATATTTTGGAATATGCCAGACTGGATGGTGAAATGGAGCTTTTATATGGCAGAAATATGTGGGATATTGCGTTGAATGCCTATAGTTATGACACCTATTCAGAGGAAGAGGTAGCGTTGTATCAATGGATGGAGCGACTGGATGACTGGGCTATAGAAATCTCAGTGGATGAGGTGGATGAGTATGTGCAGAGTGGATTCGAAGCAGGAGCGGAAGTGATTTTGCTGCCAACCGAGTTGTCAGACTGGCTGGAAGAGCCTGAGTCGGAGGTTCTTTTATTGGAGCGTCTTGGAGCCTATGAGGGAAGAGAAGTATTGGTGCTGGAGGAATATTATCTGTTGAAACAGTAGAGGGACGCTTAGGGGTCTTTGCTGTAAAGTCGACAGAATGTGAGGAAAGATGGATACAGAGTCAAAAAATGACAGATTGGTCAGTATTATTGTACCGGTCTATAATGTTCAAAAATATATAGTGGAAACAATGGATTGTGTGCGGGCGCAAACCTATTCTGAATGGGAGCTTCTTTTGGTCAATGACTGTAGTACGGATAGCACGGTGCAGGTGATTGAGGAGTATCTGGAGGATGTGAAGGATGAACGGATTCGTTTGATTGAACTGCCCACAAACAGTGGAGCGGCAAGGGCACGTAATGTGGGACTGGAGAAGTCTGTCGGGCGTTATGTGGCTTATTTGGATTCGGACGATTTGTGGGAGCCGGAGAAGTTAAAGCGGCAGATTGCGTTCATGGAGAGTAAGGAAGTTGCCTTTTCTTTTACAGGGTATGAGTTTGCGGATGAATATGGCAAGGGACTGGGGAAGATTGTTCGTGTGCCGGCGACCCTGAATTACAAAGAGGCGCTTAAAAATACTACTATATTTACTACCACAGTAATGTTCGACAGTAAGAGAATTCCCAGGGAACTGCTTGAAATGCCGGAGGTCAAGAGCGAGGATACGGCTTTGTGGTGGAAGATACTTCGGAATGGGTATGTGGCTTATGGTCTGGATGAAAATCTGGTAAGATATCGCCGGGCAGGGAAAAGTCTTTCTTCCAACAAGCTGGAGGCTATCCGACGCATCTGGAATCTCTATCGCAGGGTGGAAGGGCTTGGCCTGTTCCAAAGCGTATGGAATTTCTGTTTTTGGGCAGTGCGGGCTGTAATTCGCAGAGTATAGAAGAGAGTAATTTTTAAATTTCGTTAAGAAACTGTGTTTTCTGTATACCAGTTGGAAAAAATATGCTATAATGTTCGCGAACACAATGAGCCAAGCGTCTGCGAGTAGCCGCTTGCCTCATTGTGTTCGCGGACATTCCGGTTCGGAGGAAGTAAGTTGAGTACGAATATAAATATTAATGAATATAAATTAAGGCGTATGGAATCCTTTAAGCGCTTGATTAATCTGATTCTTGTGGCAGGCTGTATTGCGCTTGAAACAGCAATTTTTGCTTACAACTGGCTTGAACATTTCCAGTACAGTGTCGTAGAGTCCTTGCGTAACTTTGGCTATAAAGGGCATTTTGTAGAGATTGCCTTCTATGGCCTGATTTTGTTGTTCCTGACAACTACCTATGGTGGTATGCGACTGGGTTATCTGCGCAATGTGGAGATTATTTTTTCCCAGATATTTGCTACGGTGCTGGCGCTGATGTTTATTTATGTAGAGTTGTCTATTATGGCGCATCAGCCCTTTGTTCCCAAGGTGTTTATCATGATGTTGACGGAGCAGATTGTAGCCATCATCATCTACACGAATATTGCCAATAAAGTGTACAAGAGTATTTTTCCGCCGCGAAAGCTTTTGCTGGTTCACGGTGAGAGACCTATTGAGGATATTTACAATAAATTCGGCAGTCGTCCGGACAAGTATAAAATTGAAAAGACACTTTGTATGCGTGAGGGTATGGACCGCGTTTGTAATGAGATTGCCCGTACTTATGAGAAGGGTGAGTGTAATGCGGTTGTTGTGTGGGATATCTCTACTTCAGAGAGAAACATGATTTTGAAGTTCTGTTATTCCCGCAGTATTCGAATTTATATCATGCCCAAAATTACAGATGTTATTTTGTCCGGTGCGGAGGAGCTTCATATCTTCGACTCCCCCATGTTCTTGACAAGAGAGTTCAGTATGAGTATGGAACAGCGCTTTATAAAGCGTACCATTGATATTGTATGTTCGTTGATTCTGCTGGTGATTACTTCGCCTATTATGCTAGTTACTGCAATTGCAATTAAACTTTATGATGGCGGTCCTATACTGTACAAGCAGATTCGTTGTACCCGCGACATGAGAGAGTTTTACATTATGAAATTCCGTAGTATGCGGACAGACGCGGAGAAGGACGGCGTGGCCAGACTGGCGCAGAAAAATGACAGCCGTATCACTCCCATCGGCAATTTTATCCGCAAGTGCAGAATTGATGAGCTTCCTCAGCTGATTAATATTTTGAGGGGAGATATGTCCTTTATCGGTCCCAGA
>CAYOGM010000133.1:0-8026 GCA_964403595.1 uncultured Acetatifactor sp.
ATCACAGGCCCGGATGATTACGCATCCATGCACGAGGTGCTTACCAGACGTTTTATTCATGGTATGGAAGAGGCTGACAAGCTCAAGGAAAAAGATATTGATAAGGAGTTTGGCAGCTTTACCAAGTTCCCTGATTTGCTTCTTATGGATGGAGGACGGGGACAGGTCAATATTGCTCTTGAAGTGTTAAATGAATTGAACATAAATATTCCGGTGTGTGGCATGGTAAAGGATGACAACCATCGTACCAGAGGTCTTTATTTTAACAATGTGGAGCTGCCTATCGATACCCGTTCGGAGGGCTTTAAGCTTATCACCCGCATTCAGGATGAGGCTCATAGATTTGCCATTGAATATCATCGTTCCCTCCGAGGTAAAGCGCAGGTGAAGTCGGTGCTGGACGACATTCCCGGCGTGGGTCCCGTACGCAGAAAGGCCTTGATGAGACATTTTAAGTCGCTTGAGGAGATTCGCAAGGCTTCTGTGGAGGAGCTTTTGGAGCTACCGGAGATGAATGCAGGATGTGCAGAGGCCATTGTAAAGTTTTTCGAGGAACAGCAAAGAAGCTGACAGGGGAATTGTCAGATTTGGAAAAGATAATTGTTCGCAGAAAGGATTTCTCTTTGCAGAAGTTGTTCATTGTGTTACAATGATAGTTAGAGCAAAAACCGCCAAACTGCGGAGAAAGAGGAAAATATGGCAAGTGTAGCTTTGACTAGTGTTATTGAGAAAATGAAACTGGAAAATCTGACACCGGACATTGATGTGAATACTCATCGCGTTATGTTGGCAGAGGTAAATCGTCCGGCTCTTCAGCTGGCTGGATATTTTGAGCATTTTGATGCTACCAGATTGCAGATTATCGGTTATGTGGAATATACCTATATGGAGAATATGTCTGATGAGGAGAAACGGGATATTTACGATAAGCTTCTTGGCCATGAAGGAATTCCGTGTATTGTGTTTAGCCGTGAATTGCAGCCGGATGAGATTTTTCTTGATATAGCCAGACGTTATCAGGTGCCTGTGCTCTCCACCAACAAGTCTACGTCTTCCTTTATGGCAGAGATTATACGTTGGCTGAGCGTGAAGCTTGCCCCTTGTATTTCCGTTCATGGTGTTCTGATGGATATTTATGGTATTGGTGTGTTGATTACCGGCGAGAGCGGTATTGGTAAGTCAGAGGCGGCGCTGGAATTGATTAAGAGAGGTCATCGTCTGGTGACAGATGATGTGGTGGAGCTTCGCAAGGTCAGCGATGATACACTGGTGGGTTCTGCTCCGGATATCACCAAGCATTTTATCGAGCTTCGGGGTATCGGTATTGTGGATGTAAAAGCGCTTTTTGGTGCTATTGCGGTTATGGACACTCAGCAGATAGATATGGTAATCCGCTTGGAGGAGTGGGATAAGGATAGAGAATACGACAGACTGGGTCTGGAGGAAAATTATACAGAGTATCTGGGCAATAAGGTGATTTGTTATACATTGCCTATCCGTCCGGGTCGAAATCTGGCAGTTATTTGCGAGTCTGCAGCAGCGAACCATCGTCAGAAGGAAATGGGTTATAATGCAGCGCAGGAGCTTTACAAGCGTGTACAAAATTCTTTGGCGAAGAGGAGAGAGGAAGAAGATGAGTAAATATGCATTTGGTGTGGATATTGGTGGCACAACCGTAAAAATGGGTCTCTTCGACAAGGATGGCTGTGTACTTGACAAGTGGGAGATTCCTACTGTAAAGGACAATGAGGGTGTATCGATTCTGCCGGATGTGGCAGAGAGTATTCGTGCCAAAATGGATGAAAAAGGGATTCAGTTGTCCGATATTCAAGGTATTGGTGTAGGTGTGCCCGGTGCAGTGGATGATGAGGGTACAGCGGTAAACGGTGCGGTTAATCTGGGCTGGGGAGTATTTAATATTCCCAAGGTGCTTAACGGTTATCTGGATGTGCCTGTGAAAGCTGCCAATGATGCCAATGTAGCTGCTTTTGGTGAGATGTGGCAGGGTGGCGGCAAGGGCTATGACAATATGGTTGCTGTGACATTGGGAACCGGTGTTGGCGGAGGTATTATCATTGGCGGTAAGATTCTTTCCGGTGCAACCGGTGCAGGCGGTGAAATCGGTCATATGCATGTAGAGGACGCAGAAGTCGAGAGCTGCGGGTGTAAAAATAAAGGCTGTCTGGAGCAGTATGCTTCTGCAACCGGTATTGTAAGACTGGCTAAGAGAAGGCTGGCAAAGGATGACAAAGCAAGTATTCTTCGTGAGGGTACTGTAAGTGCCAAAACTGTGTTTGATGCAGTGAAGGCCGGAGATGAGGTTGCCATTGAAATTGCAGAGCAGTTCGGAGAATATCTGGGCAAGGGTCTTGCAAATGTGGCAGCAGTGGTGAATCCTGAGATTTTTGTAATAGGCGGCGGTGTAAGCAAGGCCGGAGATGTATTAATTTCATATGTGGAGCCTGTTTTCCAAAAGTATGCGTTTGTAGCCTGCAAGGGGGCGAAGTTTGCTTTGGCTACTTTGGGCAATGATGCAGGAATTTTTGGTGCGGCAGGTTTAATTCTGCGTGAAGAAGTATAATATATAGAGATTTTTAGAAAGAGGCAGTTTTTTATGATAAGCGAAGCAATGTTAGAAACTTTGCAGAGTATTGTTCCGGGGGAAAATATTCATTTAAAGGAGCCAATGGCTTCCCATACTACATTTAAGGTAGGTGGGCCGGCGGATTGTCTGATTGAAATTGAGAATTCTGCACAGCTTGAGAAATTACAGAAATATTTGGGGCTGGTGGAGTGTCCTTTTGTAGTGATTGGCAACGGCAGTAATCTTCTTGTCAGTGATAAGGGCTACAAGGGAGTAGTTTTGCAGATAGGTAAGAAAATGAATCAGATTACTGTGGCAGGTAATGTAGTCAAGGCTCAGGCAGGAGCATTGATGTCACAGGTGGCAGCAGTGGCCCTGCAGCATGGTCTTACCGGACTGGAGTTTGCTTCGGGGATTCCCGGAACGGTAGGCGGCGGTGTGGTAATGAATGCCGGGGCTTATGGTGGTGAGCTGGCTCATGTGGTAGTGGAAGTGTCTGTTATGGACCGTAATGGTGAGATTCTTATACTGGATAACGACACTATGGAATTTGGATATCGCAAGAGTACTATTCGTAGCAAACCTTTTGTTGTGACAGAGGTTACTTTTAAGTTGGAGCCGGGTGACAAGGAGGCAATTAAGTCCAAAATGGATGAGCTGGCTGTGGCCAGAAGGGAGAAGCAGCCTTTGGAATATCCCAGTGCCGGCAGTACATTCAAACGTCCTGAGGGACATTTTGCAGGAGCATTGATTATGGACGCGGGGCTTCGTGGCTTTCGTATCGGTGGTGCCATGGTTTCGGAGAAGCATTGTGGCTTTGTGATTAATGCAGGAGATGCCACTGCAGAAGATATCGTGGCGGTTATTCATGAAATTCAGCGCCAGGTGAAGGAACGCTTTCATGTGGAGCTGGAGACAGAGGTTGTATTCTTAGGTGAATTTTAGGAGTTGTATTGTAAGGGGTACAGATTACAGTGTGTGCTCACAGGGTAAAGATTGATATAACGAATTAGGATGACGAAATGAGGCGCATATGAGATTTGTGGTTGTGACAGGCATGAGCGGTGGCGGTAAGAGTACTGCCTTGAAAATGCTGGAGGATGTGGGATTTTATTGTGTAGATAATTTGCCTTCTTCACTGATAGAGAAATTTGTGGAACTGATTACCATGCCCAATGGAGAGATTACCAAGGTGGCTCTGGGCTTGGATGTGCGTGCGGACCAGTCTTTTAAGGAGACCACGCGAGTGTTGAAGTCCTTGAAAGAGAAGGGGTATCAGTTCGAGATATTGTTTATGGAGGCTTCTGAGCAGGTGCTGATTAAGCGCTATAAGGAGACCAGGCGTATTCATCCCCTTGCTGTGGAAGGGCGTGTGGAGGATGGTGTGCGCAAAGAGCAGGAGGTGCTCAAGACCATTCGCAGAATGGCAGATTATGTTATTGACAGTTCCAATTTGCTTACAAGAGAACTAAAAGCAGAGCTTGACCGAATTTTTGTGCGCAATGAGGAATATAATAGCTTAATGATTACGGTTATGTCCTTTGGATTCAAACATGGGATTCCCGCGGATGCGGATTTGGTGTTTGATGTGCGTTTTCTGCCTAATCCCTTCTACATTGATGAATTGAAGCACAAAACAGGTAACGATAAAGAAGTACAGGATTATGTTATGAGTTTTCCCGATTCAGACGTATTTTTGGAGAAGCTGTCTGATATGATACAATTTCTGGTTCCTAATTATGTCAAAGAGGGTAAGTATGGTCTGGTGATTGCAATTGGTTGTACAGGCGGTAAGCACAGAAGTGTAACGCTGGCCAATGAGTTCTATAAGCGCATGAAGGATCAGGGAGAGTACGGTATTAAGCTATATCACAGAGACGTGGCTCAGTCGAGCCTACAGGATTTACAGAGGTAAGAGATGTCTTTTTCACAAAATGTTAAGGAAGAAATGGCAAAGCATTTAAGTCAGGCAAGGCACTGTCAGCTGGCGGAGCTTGCCGCAATGATGCACTTTTGCGGACAGTATGGTGTGGACGCAGATGGCCGGTATACCATCGGATTTCAGACAGAAAATGAAGCTGTTTCGCAAAAAGGCTTTACATTATTGAAAAAAACGTATAATATAAATACTGGTGCGGAAATTGACCGGGAACAGATGAATGACATTTTGGCCGGTATAGGTGATTTGGATGAGCCTGTAAGTCCGGTTTTAATCAAGAATGCCTGTTGTCAGAGAGCTTTTTTGAGAGGCGCTTTCTTAAGCGTGGGTTCCATCAGTGACCCGGCAGGAGGATATCATTTGGAATTTGTCTGCGCCAACGCAGAGAAGGCAACACAATTAATGGGGGTGTTGCAGGCCTTTGGTATTGAAGGCAAGCTGGTGCTTCGGAAGAAATATTTTGTGGTGTATCTGAAGGAAGGCGAGAGCATTGTTGATCTTTTAAATATTTGCGAGGCTCACATAGCGCTGATGGAGTTTGAGAATCTAAGAATTCTCAAGGATGTGCGTAACACTGTCAACAGACGGGTGAATTGCGAGACGGCCAACATTAACAAGACGGTCAATGCTGCCACAAGACAGATACAAGACATTCAATATATCCGGGATCACGGTGGATTAGGGCAATTATCAGAGAATTTGCGAGAAATGGCCGAAGTGAGATTGGAATATCCTGATGTGCCGTTGAAGGAGTTGGGGGAGTATCTGGATCCGCCGGTGGGCAAGTCGGGGGTTAATCACAGATTAAGGAAACTAAGTGAATTTGCAGAAAAGTTAAGGACCTAGAATGGGAGGAAGGAAATGAAAACGAAAGCAGTCCGGATTAATCTGGAAACTGGTCTTGATGCAAGACCTGTAGCACAGTTGGTACAGGAAGCCAGCAAGTATGAGAGTAAAATTTATATGGGTTCTGAGGACAAGAAGGTAAATGCCAAGAGCATTATGGGCATGATGACTTTGGTTCTCACCAATGGCGAGGAGCTTATCGTTACCGCAGAAGGTGATGATGAGGAGCTTGCTGTGGACAATATCGAGAAGTTCTTAACCGGTAACTAACATTATTGGTTGAGAAGTATGAAAAGCGGGCTTACATTTGATGAAAGATGGACTCGCTTTTTTGCTTTTATAGGAAAGACCGTGCCACATGAAAGAAAGCCTTTTCTATAAAGTAAAAACGCTCCGCGAGGATGCAGATAGGAGGTGGCGTATGAGCTTCCCTTTTGAAAAAAAGATGCTTTTTGTATATAACCCCAAGGCGGGAAAGGCAAAGATTAAGAATAAATTGGCGGATATTCTGGATGTTTTTGTGGCATCCGGTTTTGAGGTGACTGTTTATCCCACCCGTAAAAAGGGTGATGCAGTGGAAATCGTGGCCAACCGCAAACCAATTTATGATTTGGTGGTATGCAGCGGTGGTGACGGTACCTTGGATGAGGTAGTGACAGGAATGACCAAGAGCAGCTTCCGCACGCCTGTCGGATATATCCCTGCGGGCAGCACCAACGATTTTGGTGGCAGTTTGCAGTTGCCCAAGAATATGATTGAAGCGGCGGAAAATGTGGTGCGGGGCAAGAATTTTCCCTGTGATGTGGGTGCTTTTAATAATGACATTTTTGTATATATTGCAGCATTTGGTATCTTTACAGAAGTGTCCTATGAGACTGACCAGGAGATTAAGAATGCTTTGGGGCATATGGCCTATGTGCTGGAAGGTATGAAAAGACTTCCTTCCGTACGTTCCCATCATCTGAGGGTGACTTATGATGACAAAATCATAGAGGATGATTTTATTTTTGGTATGATTACCAACTCTGTTTCTGTGGGAGGATTCAAGAATATTACCGGCAAAAATGTGCATCTGGATGATGGCGTGTTTGAGGTGACACTGATTAAGTATCCCAAGAAACCGGGTGAACTTACCCAGATTATGAATTCCCTTGTAAATCGGGATATTGATACCGGTACCACCTACTGTTTCCGAGCCTCGTCTATCCGTTTGGAGTCCGACGAGGAAGTTGCGTGGACATTGGACGGTGAAAACGGTGGCAGTCATAAGGATGTCTATATTGAAAACAGGCATCAGGCAGTTGAGATTCGTGTGACAAAATAAATTTGGAAAATTCCGACAAAAATTTAACAATATCTATTTCCAATTCATGCAAAATATGTTATACTGTAGAAAGAATGTTTAAGTCACGTTATTTATCATTGTACATATTAAGAAACGGAGGTAGTTAAAATGTTAGTATCAGCAACAGAAATGCTTCAAAAAGCAAAGGCAGGTCACTATGCGGTAGGTCAGTTTAACATCAACAATTTGGAGTGGACCAAGTCTGTCCTGCTTACTGCTCAGGAGTGCAAGTCTCCTGTTATCCTTGGTGTGTCTGAGGGTGCGGGTAAGTATATGGGTGGTTATCATGTTGTAGTTGGCATGGTAAACGGAATGATTCAGGATTTGGGTATTGATGTTCCTGTTGCTCTGCATTTGGACCATGGTACTTATGAAGGATGTCAGAAGTGTATTGAGGCAGGTTTCTCCTCCATTATGTTTGACGGTTCTCATTATCCTATTGAGGAGAATGTAGCAAAGACCACAGAGCTGGTTAAGTTTGCTCATGATAAGGGTTTGTCCCTCGAGGCTGAGGTTGGTTCTATCGGCGGCGAGGAAGATGGCGTTGTAGGTATGGGTGAGTGTGCAGACCCTGAAGAGTGTAAGGCAATCGCTGACCTGGGTGTAGATTTCCTGGCAGCAGGCATCGGTAACATCCATGGCAAATATCCTGCAAACTGGCAGGGATTGAGCTTTGAGACTCTTGACGCAGTTCAGCAGCGTACCGGAGACCTTCCTTTGGTTCTTCATGGCGGTACAGGTATTCCTGCAGACATGATTAAGAAGGCAATCAGCTTGGGCGTAGCAAAGATTAATGTAAATACCGAGTGTCAGCTGGCATTTGCAGATGCTACCCGTAAGTACATCGAGGCAGGCAAGGATTTGGAAGGCAAGGGCTTCGACCCTCGTAAACTTCTTGCACCCGGCGCAGAAGCTATCAAGGCAACTGTTAAGGAGAAGATGGAGCTGTTTGGTTCCGTCGGCAAGGCGTAAACAGATATATAAAATAAGTTAATTAGGTGAGGAGCAACTTCGGTTGCTCCTTGCGTTCGTTTCTGGGAAAATCTAAGATTCTACGACAAGTAGACCAATATCTACGGTAAGGAAGTTGTGTCCAAAACAGAATTTTGCTATTTTGGACTTACGGAAGGAGGAAGCATTGTGAATCAGGAGAAGATTGGAAGGTTTCTTTCAGAGCTTCGAAAGGAACAAGGAATGACACAACAGCAACTGGCTGACGCCATCGGGGTCAGCAACAAGACCATATCCAAGTGGGAGTGCGGGGATTGAGATATAATAGTGACAAGCTTAAGAAAGCCTTATAAATAGGGCG
>CAYOGM010000134.1:0-8021 GCA_964403595.1 uncultured Acetatifactor sp.
CGGACAAACGGTTTTCAAGACCGCCTCGTTATGACCACTTCGATATCTCTCCATGAATCCGCTCATCAGCGGCAAGGATTATTCTATCAAAAATAGTATTTCCTGTCAACAGGTTTTTTTAAAAAATTTTCGATATTTTTTTCGTATATTTTTTATAATTAATTTTCACCTAAAACATCAACTGTTATGTATTCCTTTATGCCTTATCTCCGTCCTCTAATCCCTCCGGCTTTTTATTGGGGTCAACCAAAAGTTCTCCATAAATCCCCCCCAGTTCCTTAAGACCTTCTGCAACCAATCCCGCAAAAACCACAGCACCCGTATATTTCAAATGGGTGTTGTCTGTCTTCCCCTCCGGACAGCTTGCATAGGTGTTAGGCTCAATATTCATAAACCATTCGATGGTTTTGGTAACACCTGCCTCATTCATCACCTTGCGACTCTTAGCATGCAAATCTATAAGAGGAACGTTTTCCGTAGCTGCAACATTCTTAACAGCCTCTGAATAAGGTCCGTGGGCACCTTCGCCAAGCACATCATTCTCTTCAAAACATCTGCGCTCCAAAGGTGTTATCAAAACCGGATATGCTCCATGTCTACGAGCAACATTAATAAACACACGCAGATTCTCATCAAAAGTGGAACCGGGAATCGTATACCTTGCAGGGTCCTGATCCTTCTCATCATTGTGTCCGAACTGGATAAACAAAAAATCTCCCTCTCCAATGGCCCCTTCTATCTCAGCCAGACGACCTTCGTCCATAAAACTCTTCGTGCTTCTGCCATTCTTGGCATGATTGCATACTTCAATTTCTTCCTTCAAATATAAAGAAAACACCTGGCCAATCCCCGTCTGAGGATATGTAGTTATATCATTAGTCTGTACAGTGGAATCTCCTGCCCAAAAAATTCGGTTCATAAATACCTCCTAGTGAAAACAAGGGAAACCGAAGTTTCCCTTGCCACATAATTATTCGTATTAAATTGTCAGAAATTACTCCTTAACAGCACCGATATTAACACCCTTTACAAAGTACTTCTGCAAGAAAGGATACAGAGCCATGAAAGGAAGGATTGCCATTACGATACCTGAATAGTACAGAGTATTCTGAGATACTGCGTATGATGTGGTAGGTGTATCACCGTCCATAATCATATTTCTCAGCTGATACTGGAAGTTAGTCTGCTCAGGAGTAGTAATGTAAATCTTAACGGTACTATAGTCGTTCCATACGGTTACTGCAAACATCAAACCAATGGAAGCCAATGCTGCTTTGGACAGAGGAAGCACAATCTTGAAGAAAATTCCCATAGGAGAACATCCGTCAATCTTAGCTGCCTCATACAAGCTGGCAGGAATACCTTCAAAGAAGTTTCTCATCAATACAACATTATAAACATTGATACCATGCTTAAGCACAAGCAACCACATGTTATCGGTCAATCCCAACTGTCTCATACAGAGATACTCAGGAATCATACCACCGGAGAATACCATGGTAACGAGCAGGAAATATGCAATCAAGTTACGTCCAGGCATCTCGAACTGAACCAATACATAACCACCAAGGGTGGAAAGCACCAGACCAAGGAAAGCACCACAAATTGTAGTAACTACAGAGTTAATAAAAGGTCTGTACAGCTTTGCAGTCTCAAAAATGGTACGATAACCATCAAGAGTAAAGTACTCTTTACTGGGCCAAAGCTTAAACTGGTACACACCTACCGCATTAAAGGAGTCAGAAACTACCTTCCAAATAGGAACCAAAATAAGAAGCCCAATAAGAACAAATATAATATAGTTTACAATATCAAAAACTTTAATTTTTTTCTTAGGTTTACGATATGCTGTCTTATCTGCCACGTTAACACCTCCTAAATAATACCACGGCCGCGCACCTTCTTACTTGCCCAGTTACATACAAGTACAAGGAAGCATCCAACCAAGGATCTGAAGAGACCTACTGCGGTAGTGTATCCGTAGTTAGGCATTGCCACTGCGAATGTCTGTCTGTAAATATAGGTAGCACAAACGTCGGAAACCTCATATACAGCAGGGTTGTAAAGCACGAATACAGACTCAAACATGTTCATAACCTTTGCCAGATTCAGAATCAATACCGTCAAAATGGTATTGCCCAAAGCAGGCATGGTAACATAACGAATCTTCTGCAGACGGGTTGCACCATCAATATCTGCTGCTTCGTACAACTCAGGGTTAATACCGGACAAGGTTGCCAGGAAAATAATAGTTCCCCAACCGGTCTCCTTCCAGATATTGATTATGTAGAATATCGGTCTCCACCAGGTAGGAGAAGCCAGGAAGTAGATATTCTTGTCAGTCTCAGATAAAATTCCCCAATCTCTCAAATACTCATTTACCATACCGGTACTGGAGGGAGAGAGGAACAAACTGAAGATTGCAGCAACAACCGCCCATGACATAAAGTGGGGCAAATATATAATAGTCTGCAAAGCCTTCTTTGCAAAAAGATTTCCCATCTCATTTAAAAAGACTGAAACAATTACCGCTGTGAAAGTGGTAATCAATAATTTCATGATACTAAGCTCTAACGTATTAAAAAATGAGTTCCAAAATGCATCTGTCGCAAACATTTTAGTGAAATGATCAAGTCCACACCATTCCAAAGCAAGACCCTTGGTGGTGAACTTGGTGTTGTTGAATGCATAGCGCACACCCAACATAGGCCAATAGTTCATAACCAGCACAAAAAGTGCTACCGGCAAGAACATAATATAATAGCCAATATGATTGAAAATTCGCATACGTAACGGTTTGGGGCGAACCTCAACACCGGTAGATGTAACAACTTTCTTTCTGCTCATACCCTTCTCTTCCTTTCATCTTGTCTTATAACGAACAATCGCATTTGACAGAATGTTTCTTTTCCCTAAAAGTGTCTGTTCCA
Source organism: uncultured Acetatifactor sp. (assembly GCA_964403595.1). Taxonomy (GTDB): domain Bacteria; phylum Bacillota; class Clostridia; order Lachnospirales; family Lachnospiraceae; genus Acetatifactor. The sequence continues at coordinate 2,931 of CAYOGM010000134.1, forward strand.
TTGGGGAGCAATCCCCAATGGAACAAGCCACAATTACTTCATCACACTAATTATTGACCATTCAACTCAGCAAGAATCTGATCAACAGTAGCACCAACGGTATCAACATAAGTCTGCATAGCAGCCTCTACATCGCCACCCTCAACTACTACAGAAGATACAACCTTCATCTTAGCATCATAGATGTTACCAGTCTCGTTTGTAAGAGTCTCAGAAGAAGGAGACATAGGAGCATCTATGCAGTTAGAGGTAAAGAACTTGTTACCCTCTGCTGCAAGCTCGGACTGGTCAACAAAACCATTATCCAAGGAACATACAACCAAAGCGGGATCCAAAGCGTTCTTCTTCCATACGGAGTTAGGGTCGTTAGGAGACTGCTTCAAGTGGAATACGCCCTCTTCGTAGCTGTAATCCTTAGCAGTGTCAGTACCAGGGTTGGTAGTAAAGGTCTCAGCCTTGGTAGACCAGTGAACATCCTCAGCACCATAGGTCCACAGAGTCTGAACAACATCACCATCCATCATGGTCTCGATGAATGCATCAAATACAGCCTGCTCACGAGAGTCATCGCCATCACCATCATCAATGATACACCATACAGGAGCTTCTCTGTTCAGATAACCACCAACTGCAGCAACCTCAGCGATAGGAGGAAGCTGAACCAGCTCAGAATCAACATCATTCTTCACAAGGTTATCAGTCAGAGTCTGATACCAGGTACCTGCCCAGTAAGTAAATACACCTGAGGAACCCTTCTGCTCATTGGAGAACCACTTCTCACGTGCAATCTTAGTGGAAGCAGTGAAGGTCTCGGGGTCGATTGCGCCATCAGCTGCACCCTGCTGCAATCTCAACAGAGCTGCCTTAGTCTCCTCGCTCTGGAAACCATCAATCCAAGTGCCGTTCTCATCCTGAACAATTGCGGGATACGCATCCTGCCAGAACTCAGGCAAGTAGTTGATGTAAGGAGCCTCGTTACCAAGGTAACCAGCTGCGATAGTACCATAGGTATCACCATTTACGCCGTTTCCATCGGGATCGCCCTCATGGAATGCAATCAGCATGTTGTAGTAAGACTCGTAATCAGTAATAGTTGCAGGATCAATGTTTACAGCATCCAACCAAGCCTTCTTAACATAAGTTACACAACCATTACCATAAGTAGGTGCGAAACCGTACAGAGCGCCGTTCTCGTCCTTCAGGTTCTCGTTGATTGCAGGCAAGGTCAAGTGAGACTGGAACTCAGCATTGTCATATGCTGCGGACATATCCCAAAGCAAACCAGTAGGTGCATACTGCTTGAACTGCTCAGCAGACATGATAATGGTATCAGGATACTCACCAGCTGCGAACAGACGACCTACAGCATCAACGTAACCGGAGTGATCCAGCTGGCTGATAACCAGGTCTACATCATAACCCATCTTCTCGGATACAGCGGTCTCCCACTGTGCCTCAAAATCTGCCTGACCATTATCAAGAGTAGCGGTAAGAGTACCGTTAACTACCATGGTAAGGGTCTCAAGCTTGTAAGGCTCCACTACAATTTCAGTTTCGCCGGTAGATGACTCTGTGCCTACGCTAACATCACTGCTAGGAGCATCAGCAGTCGTCTTGCCACATGCAGCCATGGAAAGAACCATAGCAGATGCTAAGAGCAAGGATAATACTTTTCTCTTCATTTTTTCTTTTCCTCCCTAAAATAATGTTTAGAAAAATGTATTCTTCGTCAAGAGACTATTCTCTTGATATCTAATATCTTAACACCTGTCACAATAAAAAGCAAGTGACAAATTTTGTCCCAAAGGGCATTTAATGGGGCATTCCCCCGAAAACCCTTGATATTACTGGGTTTTTGCGCAATTGAAAATGTTATATTTTTTATTAATTTTTATTATTTTTTACTTAATTTTATTAAAAATATTATTCAAATATACCTTCAAAATCGATTTTCTCGAAATTATACTTGTGATTTTTGACAATGATTTTTCAAAAAAGAATACATGTTATACAACAACATTACCCATTCCCTCCAGAAACGACTCTGCTGTTCGTATATCTTCCGGGGTAGTAATCTTGATATTGGTGTAAGCCGCCTCCACAAGCTTTACCCTGCAGTCGCTGAAACACTCTATCACGCCCGCATCATCTGTTATGGTAACATCACCGCCCGGCTGACTGTTAAGATGTTCCGCCAACGCTTCATAGGCATCTTTAATCAGTCCGGTCTCAAACACCTGCGGCGTCTGAATACTCCAAACCAGTTTTCTGCTGGGGGTACTGCTCACAAAACCATCCTTATCTGATATTTTTATGGTATCCTTACTGGGAACCGCCGCCACGCAGGCCCGGTTCTCCTTTGCCGCAAGATAAGTATCCTCCAGTATTTTCTCCGTGAGGAATGGTCTCGCTCCATCGTGAACAAAAAGATATCCTTCCCGCCCCGAAACAGCGCGCAGACCGTTTAAAACCGATAAATATCTCTCACTGCCACCTGCCACAACGGCACTTACCTTGGTAAATCCATATTTTTCAAGGATTTCCTGTTTTACATAATCAATATCACTGCTTCCTGTCACCAGAATACACTCATCAATCACCCGGGACTCCTCTATTGCATTCAAAGAGTACCAGAGAACCGGCTTATCCTTTATTAGCATATACTGCTTAGCCACCGGACCGCCCATACGACTCCCTGTACCCGCCGAAAGCAGAATTGCAATACATTTGGGTCCGTTTATCATAGTTGCAAATTGGGCACGGCATTCAAGTCATAGCCGTGGCGTACTCCTTTCATATATTCATAGTAACCGGCAACGCCAATCATGGCTGCATTATCCGTGCAATACACAGGACTGGGGTGGTAAAAAGTTATATTTCTCTTCTCACATTCCTGTTCAAAAGCCGCCCGCAAGGAAGAATTGGATGCCACTCCTCCGGCAATGGCAAATTTATCAAAGCCATAGGCTTCTACTGCATGAAGGGAATGCGCCACCAAAACATCTATCACAGCCTTCTGGAAGGATGCGGCTACATCCGCCGCGTTAACCTCCTCCCCCTTCATCTGACAACTGTTCAGATAATTAAGCACCGCACTCTTCAAACCACTGAAGCTGAAATCATATTGATTCTCGGCAACCTTCGCTCTAGGGAAAGCAATTGCGTCCGGATTCCCCTCTTTGGAGAGCTTATCAATCTTGGGACCTCCGGGATATCCCAGTCCAATGGCCCTGGCCACCTTGTCAAAAGCTTCTCCTGCTGCATCATCTCTGGTACGTCCTACAATTTCATAATCTCCATAATCCCTTACAATCACCAGATGGGAATGACCACCGGAAGCTACCAGACAGGCAAAGGGCGGTTCCAATTCCTTATGTTCAATAAAATTAGCACTGATATGACCGCTTATGTGATGCACACCTACCAAAGGGATTCCCGTTGCAAAGCTCAGCGCCTTGGCTGCCGAAACACCCACAAGGAGCGCCCCCACAAGACCCGGTCCATAAGTCACTGCAATGGCAGTAATATCGCGAAGGGTTACCCCTGCTTCCTTCAACGCCTCCTCAATAACCGGATTTATCTTCTCAATATGCTTGCGGGATGCAATCTCAGGCACCACTCCACCATACAATGTATGCAAAGCAATTTGGGAGGATATCACATTGGATAATACCTCCCTGCCATTTCGCACAACCGAAGCTGCAGTCTCGTCACAGGAGCTTTCGATTGCCAATATGTAAATATCATTTGTAGCTGAATTAACTTCCATTTTCTAAATTCTCCGCATTTTCCCAGCCATATATTTTCCACTTTTTGTTATTATCCCTACGCAATAGATACACCAGCTGAGTAGAATTATTTTTGCCATCCTGCAGAATATTGTATCCGCATGAAATCCGGGCAAATTCATAACCGTCTTCCTCAAAAAAAACCACATTGGTACTGGATGCCAGATTGATACCGGCAATACGACGCTGTTTTTCTTTGAAGTCATGTACTTCTGCCTTAAGACGAAGCTGGGAGCTTTCTTCCTCATTAAACACTAATAGTTCTGCATCATAAAGCTCTCTGGCTTTGAGCCCCAGTGCTGCAATTTCCTCATCTGTGCTCTCCTCGTTATAAAGGCAGCGCAAAAGTTCGTTATAATACTTAATCACTTCCTTGGGTGTTGGCGGATAATTTTTACTCAAATCCCTGCTCAAAGTCAATTGAACTGCCGACATGGCAGCCTCCTGTCTGCTCTCATGACTTTTGTTAGAGAGATAAGCATAATATCCGACTACTGCCATCACCAGCACTATTACTATAATAGTTGTACGGGTTGTCGTCTTCTTCATACTATTCTTCCTCAAAATTAAGTTCCATTGTTCTGCCATCTTTGGCAGCTATTGTGTTGGGAAAAATCTTGCGAACTTCCCCCAAAAATTCCTCTGGACGCATAAGAGACGGACTGTAATGAGTCAGCCAAAGCTCCGGCACCTGCGCATCCCGGGCAATTCTCGCTGCCTCGTACATAGTCATATGTCGATGTTCCTTGGCCTTTACAAGCTTGTCCGGCTCACCATACATTCCTTCTAATATGAGCAAATCTGCACCCTTGGCATATTTTAAGATACTCTCTGTAGGACGGCTGTCTGTACAATAGGTCACCTTAAGGCCTTTACGCTCTGCTCCCAACACCATATCCGGAGTGTAGGTACGTCCATCCTGCTCGATAGTCTCCCCTTTTTGCAGGCGACTCCACAGCTTCATAGGAATCTGTTGCTGTTCTGCACGCTCTCTGTCAAATCTACCGGTTCGGTCAATGCTCATGCTATATCCATAGCATATCACATTGTGATTCACCTTGAAAGTCTCAATTCGAAATCCTTCAAAAGAAAAGGTCTGCTCCTGTTCCGTAATCTCCACACAGTTTATCTCAAAGGGTAGCTCCGGTGCAATCACCCTAAGCGAATTGACCACCCTGGTCAGACCCTTGGGTCCTATCAAAGTCAAGGGTTCTGTCCGCTCCGCATTCCCCATGGTGAGAAGCATTCCCGGCAATCCGCTGATATGATCCGCATGATAATGTGTAAAACAAATAATATCAAT
>CAYOGM010000135.1:0-8006 GCA_964403595.1 uncultured Acetatifactor sp.
TTAAACGTACAGTTTTCTGTACGTCAAGTAGATATAATATTATATGCATTCAATCAAAACTTGATTTGAATTAATTAAGCTGCATGCTACCATAATGGCAGGAGGTCAAAGCTAATGATTTCTCTTAATTTTTATGAACTTCGGAAATCTAAAGGAATAACACAAAGTTTCTTTTTATAAAATAGACAAATCGACTACTGCCAGTCCCATGGCAAAAAAAGTCATCACCACCATCAAAAAAACTGCTGCCTTATCATACACAATATGTCTTTTCTCAAAATTGGACAACAAAATCTCCACGCCTAACACAATCAGCATAACAGGCCAAAAATTAAAAATAAAATCATAGCTCACCAGATTGCCCAGCGTATGCAGTAAAAACAGTACTCCAAATGCCACCATACTAAGTCCTGCCGTGACAGAACCAACCCGATGGGTACGAATAACTTGCATATTATTGTTCTCCATCCAGCTCCTCCTTCTTGCCCTGAATCAGCTTGATACCTACGATAATAATGACTACAGCTACTACAATCTGAGGAATACTGTCCACCAAAGGAGACAACTGATTCCACAGATAATTTGGAATCACCCAGTACAGTACAGAAGACAAATTCTCCCATAACATAACTATACCGAATATAATCAATGAATAAGCCCCCCACTTCTTTAAAGTAGGATTAGAAACAGGGAGAGGCTTCCCTTCCATAAAAGTCGTCCACACATATTCATCCGGTAATGACTGAAAATGCTCCATAGGACAGGAAGACAAATTCCATGCATGAAAGAAACTGTAAAACCAAATCAAAATCGCTACGAAAGTAAATACATCACTGAGCCTCAACACAGATGGAATTATAAGGCTTACAAAAAACAGTGCCATCAGGCTGACTCCATTTTTCATAAAGCCCATATACATCTCCGCCGCTCCCGGCATAAACGAAAATACAAATCTAAAAAATCCATTCTTTTTCTGTCTCATTTATTCATCCTCCCTTTTTCCGTTAAAAATACCAATTTCACGCTCTTTGCTAAAAATATTTGTACCGCCAAGCTTCTCCATTAAATAACCTTGGTCATTCAAAGCCTCTTCCTTAGTAGCATATCTGCTCTCCTTGATAAAACGTTCCTGTTCTGACATATCCCCCGCCGAATTCTCCGACATAGTAGGCAATACTAAAACCAAGACAACTGCTGCCGCTACGGATGCGCAAACCTTAAAACAATATCTCCTAAATTCACGAATATTTGTGACAGTTTTGACAGAATGCGCAGTCTTTCGATTGCCAGTGTTCTTCTCTGCATCCGGCACAGCCACAGTATCTGTTTCATTCTCCCGGACAAGTTCCAAAATCTCCTCCAACATATCAGGAGGTGCCACTACCAGCTCGTTTTGTTCCACATCTGCAATCAATAACTCCAACTCTTCGTCCGACAAATAGTCAGACATATTACTAGATAAATAGTCAAATTTTTCTGTCATTCCATCAGCATCTCCTTTCTAAAAGATTTCTTCAGCATATCACGGGCGCGGTAAATCTGCGTCTTCACCGTATTCAGACCCACTCCTGAATGCTCTGCAATTTCCTTAGCCGACTTTCCCTCCAGAAAATGTTGCAGAGCAATCCGGTCGTACGGCGGCGACAAAGTCTTACAGCTTTTTTCAAGTTCCCTAAGAACTTCCCGATTCATGGCCTGCTTAAGAGGCTCATCATTTTGCACCAGTGCCTCGGCAGGCATATCCTCCTCCAAGGTCGGCACCTGTCGCCTTGCCGCTTCCCTACAATAATCAATACTTTTATTGCTCGCAATTCTACATATCCAAGCTTTTTCAGCCTGCCCATTAAACTCGTCCCAATGTTTATAAGCAGAGATAAAAGTCTCCTGAGTCAAATCCTCCGCGGCGAAGTAATCTCCGGTAACCTTCAGACAGATGGAAAAAATCAGATTCTGATACTGATTTACAAGTCTTGTTAAATTTTCATTCCAATCGATTTCTTCCACCTCCTTTCTGCTCTCAATCATTATAACGTAACACAGATTCAAAAAGATTCAAGAAATATAAAAAGAGTAGTCTATATATTAAAATATTTCACCTTCTACCTAGGCGCAAATAATAAATAAGCCGGAGACCCTTGATTTCTCAAAGATTTCCGGCATTTTGTCTGGCACCGCCTGGGGGAATCGAACCCTCAACTAGCCCTTAGGAGGGGCTTGTTATATCCATTTAACTAAGGCGGCATTATGAATTTAGAACTCCTCCGGGAAATTAATATGTCCCTGAAGCCAGATGACACCCTTAAAGCGTCGGCCCACTTGAGGTTCTCCAAACAAATCTATTATATTGATACAAACGTCAAATGTCAATTCATTACTGGAAATTGTAAGAATATAAATTTCTTCGCCTGTAATTTTGTTGGTAGTTCGGCGGACATTCTCAATCTCACCCAAAATAGAATACTGGTCACACTCCACACCATAAGGCATGAAATATGTATCCACCAGACTAAACACATCTTCTTTGTGAATTCTGCGGGAGATGGTAGTGTACATATCCATCTCCTCAAGCGTCAGTGTCTCAATGGCATCCTCATCACCTTTTCTTGCCGCAGCAATCAGATTGCTACGATTCTGAGAATCCTGCTTTACCTTCTGCTTCTGAATTTCGTCCTTCATAATCGGCATCATAACCGTACCGCTCACCGAAAGTGCAGAAAGGGTTACCGTAGTCCCTCGAATGGGGAGCTTGCCAAGCGCCTGAGCCTTCACATAAGGAATCATATTTCTCAGATAAAAAATCAAAGAGATTCCTACCTTCACATCATCACAGACTCCCGCATAAGAATACTTCGCTGCGTGACGCTCCACTGACACATCCTCATACGAGGTAATACCTGTCCCCTCCAGATAAGGGTAATAATAATCATAAATAAATTTATTGTCATCATCAAACTCACCACATACTGCGATACCCATATTGTCGGCAAAATTCTTGCGGAACTCTCCCAACATTATGTTTTCACTATTCGTAGTATATGCCCGCTCGTCCGAATTCATGACAACTTCTGTCAACAGCTCCTTGGCCTTCTTACGATCAGTCAAGGAACTGAAGCCAATAGCTCGCAAATATCTATGCAATCACTTCACCTTCTTTATAAAACAATTTCTTATTCTACTTCGCAGTAGGAAGAATCTTCTCCTTACCACCCATATAAGGTCTCAGCGCCTCAGGAATATTGATACTGCCATCCTCATTTACATTATTCTCAAGGAATGCAATGAGTCCACGAGGAGATGCAAGCACAGTATTATTCAAAGTATGAACATAGTAAGTGCCATTCTCACCCTTGGTACGGATACCCAGACGTCTTGCCTGTGCATCACCCAGAGTAGAACAAGAACCAACCTCGAAGTACTTCTGCTGTCTGGGGCTCCATGCCTCCACATCACAGGACTTCACCTTAAGGTCTGCCAAATCACCGGTACAGCACTCCAAGGTACGCACAGGAATATCCAGACTTCTAAAGAAATCTACAGTGTACTGCCACATCTTATTGTACCAATCCATAGAATCTTCAGGCTTACACAAAACAACCATCTCCTGCTTCTCAAACTGATGAACACGATAAACACCGCGCTCCTCAATACCATGAGAACCAACCTCCTTACGGAAACAAGGAGAATAAGAAGTCATAGTTACAGGCAGACTCTTCTCATCCACAATCTGTCCCTGGAACTTACCAATCATAGAATGCTCGGAAGTACCAATCAGATACAAATCCTCACCCTCAATTTTATACATCATAGCTTCCATCTCTGCAAAGCTCATAACACCGGTAACTACATTACTACGAATCATGAAAGGAGGAATACAATATATAAATCCTTTATCAATCATGAAATCTCTTGCATAACTAATCATAGCAGAATGAATTCTTGCTGCATCACCCATAAGATAATAGAAACCATTGCCACTGGTACGACCGGCTGCATCCTTATCCAAACCACTGATGCTGTTCAAAATGTCTGCATGATAAGGCACCTCAAAATCAGGTACTACAGGCTCACCATACTTCTGAATCTCTACATTCTCACTATCATCCTTACCAACAGGTACAGAAGGGTCAACAATATTAGGAATCTTCATCATAATATTCTTAACCTTCTCGGTAAGCTCGGCTTCCAAAGTCTCAAGCTCAGCAAGACGCTCTGCACCTGCTGCAACCTCTACTTTCTTTGCCTCAGCCTCAGCTAATTTTGCTTCTGCTTCAGCCTTATTACCATCTTTTTCAGCCTTTTTACTCTGACCCATCAGACCACCAATTTCTTTGGAAATACGATTACGAGCGGCACGAAGATCATCAGCTTCCTGCTGTGCCTTTCTGCTCTCTGCATCCAGAGCAATTACTTCATCTACCAAAGGCAGCTTCTCATCCTGGAACTTCTTTTTAATATTCTCCTTAACTACATCTGGATTCTCTCTCAAAAATTTAATATCAATCATGGTTACCCTCCATTTATGACATATATGTCATTTTTAAATATTTCATTTTACCTATTAACAAAGTTTTATACAATCATTCCGGCTACTGTTTTATTCCTTACTCTCACCCATTGCAATAGACAAAGCCTGTGCTTCCTCTTTGCCCAAATCGATTTTACTCTCACCATTTGCAATTTCTTTGGTGTAACAATAACAACCTTCCGTACTGTGTACAGAATTCATAATAAATCCGTTATTATTTTCATCCAGAAGTGCCAGACAGAAACTAAGCTGACCACCCATCTGATTAAAAGCATCATATTTTACAAGACCTACCTTTTGGAATGCAGATTCCAGCTGCTTCATAATTGCACGGATATCTTTACGGTTTGTATCCACACTATTTTTCAGATAATGATTATCCTCGTAAAGTGCTACAATATCTTCCTCCAGACTCTTTGCATTTTTACCGGTAGTGAATTTATCCAGCCGTCCTTTCAATTGTCCTACTTTTTTAATCTGGACAATTAACAGAATCAATACAACCAAAAGCAATACAACCACAACGCCCAAGGCAATAACCAGATAACCAATATCCAATCCGCCAAGTCCCATCTGTTCTAACATTGCTGTACTCATAATATTTCTCCTCTTACTTCTCGCCCATCAAATCAATCAGTCTGTCTAAGTCATCATTGTTATAAAATTCAATTTCGATTTTACCGGCACCTTCTCCCTTAGGAGTTACAGTTACTTTTGTACTCAGACGACGTTTCAACTTTTCTTCAATGTCCTGATAAATCAAAAGCATAGTCTCATCATCAGGCTTCTTTGTCTTAGCAGGCTTATTAAGATTTTTCACTAACTTCTCTACATCACGTACACTCAGCTTCTCATCAAAAATCTTCTGAGCAACATTATACTGCTCTTCTGCATCTTCAATGGCAAGTAATGCACGAGCATGTCCGGTAGTAATCATCTCATCAATCACCATCTGCTGTACTTCATCAGAAAGCTTCAAAAGACGAATAGAGTTAGTTACTGCTGCACGACTCTTGGAAACTCTTTCTGCAACCTCGTCTTGCTTTAAGTTAAATTCAGTCAACAGACGCTTGTAAGCCTGAGCCTCTTCAATAGGATTCAAATCTTCACGCTGAATATTCTCAATCAAAGCAATCTCTACGATTTCCTGCTCTGTATAATTACGGATGATAACAGGAACTTCTTTCAAACCAGCGATTCTAGATGCACGCCATCTACGCTCACCAGCAATAATCTCGTAATGATCCTTTCTGTCCTGTACCAAAATAGGCTGCAATAAACCAAACTGTTTGATGGAATCCGCCAACTCCTGCAAAGCATCCTCATCAAAATTCTTACGAGGCTGCTCTCTGTTGGGCTCCACCATAGTAATATTAACCATAGTTTCAGGACCATCATTATCTCGAGATTTTTTCTCTGCTACAGGCTTTTCTTTTGTTTTGTCTTCCGCTACTGCACTAGGAATCAAAGCATCAAGACCTTTTCCCAATCCTTTTTTCGGTGCCATACCCTTTTCTCCTTATCTTTATGTTTCACATGTAACTATAAGTTCCGGTTTAATTATTTCTTGTAAGCAATTACCTCATCTGCCAACTTCATATACGCTTCCGCTCCAGCAGAACGAGGATCATATCTGGTAATAGGCATACCATAACTGGGTGCCTCTGCCAGTCTGATATTTCTAGGAATCAAAGTCTCATATACATGAGCTTTCAAATTCTCTTTTACATTATCAACTACCTGCATAGAAAGATTGGTACGAGAATCATACATGGTAAACACCACACCCTCCATATCCAAAGAAGGATTCAGACGCTCCTTTACCAGATTTACTGTATGAATTAATTGACTCAAACCTTCCAACGCATAGTACTCACATTGAATAGGAACAATAACACTATTCGCAGTAGTCATAGCATTGATAGTCAACATATTCAAAGAAGGAGGACAGTCAATAATAATGAAATCATAACTATCCTTTACATAATCTACTTCATTCTTGAGTATGTATTCCTTACGTTCTACACCAATCAACTCAATCTCTGCAGCAGCCAGATTTACATTAGAAGGAACTACTGAAATATTGCTGATAACATCCTTGATAGTACAGTCATTAATCGTACATTCACCAAGTATCAACTCATAAATGGTATCCTCTAAATCATTCTTATCAATACCAAATCCACTGGTGGTATTACCCTGAGGGTCAGTATCAATTACCAGAACCTTCTTACCTTTCATCGCCAAAGCAGCTGATAAATTAATAGATGTGGTGGTCTTACCTACTCCACCCTTTTGATTTGCAATCGCAATTGTTCTTCCCATAATCTCTTTCGCCTTTCGTGTTTCGGGATATTTTCATTTTAAACAGTTTTTTCACGTGATACATTATAGCACGAATTCAATCGGATATCTACTAAATAAAATATGTTTTTAAAAATAAATCCCAACTTATTCTTTATTTCTTAAGTATACTGCATTATTTATTAAAGCACTATATATAGACTTTCCCTCTTTCCCATGAAACAATCCCTAATCCTATATATTGGGGTTCACTAGATATTGTGGTTGGATATATATATCCGTAAAACCCAATACTTTTACCACTATTATCCTATAAAGACCCTTGTATATAAGCCATTTTAAAATGTTTCACGAGTAACTAAGTAAAATGTTTCACGGAATATGGACACAACATCTTGGGTCTAAATGTTTCACGTGAAACATTATCTTGTGTCCTGTTTTTATATATTTTAAAATGTTTCACGTGAAACATTTTACTATGAATTGAGATGCTTTTCCCATTATTAACAAGATTCTTATAAACTAAGCTACAATTTTAGAACCACAATATCTAGTTTTTAACGTAAATATTATAAAGAGAACCTTCCACTAAATATAGCGGGCTCTATAAAAATCGGATATTTGAAGTTTTTAAGGTCTACCATTTTAGGATCTTTTGTGAGGATTTTTCTCCGTTAACTTCCTCAATTTCAAATATATGATAAGCAAAATGCCCGTCAAGGACTTGATGCAAACACAGTGCAAAGCCAACAGTAAGCTCTGGTGTTTTTTATTTTCTATCATTTACTTCATTATATATAAAATATATCTGCAATGTTTCACATGAAACATTGCAGATATATTTTAAACTTTTTATATAATTTACTTATCAATCACACTACTAAGTTTATCTGTAACCTTTTTAATATTTTTATTAATATCTTCTAATTCTATCTTCACCCTCATAGAATCTTGGTGTATAAATTTTGTATTTAATTCTATTCTATGGAATAACTGATTTAATTTTTTGACTGTATCTTTTATTATCTTCTCAGTCGCCTTACTAAATATATCTTCTACTACTTCTTCTACTTTAATATCATCAGATAAATTTGAATCCGTCATACACTCTGAATCATCTTGTTCACTATCACATTTTTCTTCTCCATCACATTCTTGCGATAACTCATTTTCATCT
>CAYOGM010000136.1:0-7846 GCA_964403595.1 uncultured Acetatifactor sp.
CTGACCTCTTCTTTGAAATGAATTTTACATCAGTTTTAACAACATCATCAGTTCTGAACACCCATTCCAAGGCCTCAAAAAGAGTTGTCTTACCATCACCATTAGAACCGATAATCAAGTTCAATCCATCGCAGAAGTTAAACACATTACTCTTGTAATAACTCCTGAAATTCTGTATTTCTAGAGTTTTAATTATCATAGTAATTTTCGTTTAAGTAGTTAAACACAGTGCCGTAAACTTTCTTCTGTATAGACTCATCTGTTGCACCACGCAACTCATTAATAATTTTAGCCACAGCGACTACAATAGGATTCTCAGAGCCTAAAGCAGATTCAAAATCCTCATAATCGGATTCATCATACTTGTACCTCTCCTTGAGAGCTTGGTCATCAAGGACCATTCTTAACATTCTCTCTTTGTTGGTCATAATGTATAGTTGTTAAAAATTATAAATTCAAAGCATAGTAATCCAATGCATTTCGCAACTCCATTTCTGAATATGACGGATTTTCCGACATATCTGCAAAGTTCTTCACACGTGATAACTCACTCTGTAGAAGAGATCTTTCCATCTTATAGCTATTATACTGTGAACCCACTTCCGGTACAACCACAAGATCGTGCAAGATCGCAAATTCTTTTTCCGGATGTTTTCTTAGTACACGACCACGGCGCTGGATAAATTGTCTTGGGTTACCTGTGCTTGAACAGAAAATTGCCAGTTCACTTCTTGGCACATCCACACCTTCATCCAAACACTTCATTGAAGTAAGAACCTGGACTTTTCCTATTGCAAAATTTCTCAACAATTCTTCTCGATCCTTCTGACCCGAGACAAATTTTCTTACAGTAACATGTCCATCAACATTGAGGACTGTCGCAGTGTATTCATTAATCAAGCGATCTGTATCAACATCTTCGCCTATTATATCTGTTCGATCGAAATCATCTTCTGCACCCCAGTGATCTGGTTTAAGACCCTCTGGAACATAAACCAAAGTGTAATTCAAATTACCCCTTTCGTTAAATCTATCCTGAACGATTTTCCTAAAAGTTGCTAACTTATTAGCTGCCTTATGGATTATTCTCTTTCTAGCCAATAAGAGTCTCTTCAAGATTTCATCCTTAGTAGTGAATGTCTCAGTATTGTAGTTAAAGTACTTTGAAATTTTCTCAGATAGTTCAATGTATGCATCCATCTCCTCATCTGTTAGACGTATCACATGAGGATAGTAATAGTACTTACACAATACCGGATTTGCACCATGAATAGCCTCATCCATCGAATATTCAAAAGTATATGACTCCTCTGCCCCAAAGAACTTTCTCAGTTTTGTATTGCCACTATCATCAAATTGTCTTTCTGGAGTAGCAGACAATCCGATACGTCGCGCATATGGAATATCCTTTAGTTTCTTGGCCATTGACTCGGCGCCCATATTATGAGCCTCATCCGCAATCAGCAGCACTCTTCTCTTATCAAGACTATTCAGTTTTTCAAATACTTTTGGTCTCGAATATGATGCGTATGTCGATATAATAACATATGACTGTAAAGAGTCAGTTTGATATTTCTCGTTAAAACAAATCCTATCGACCTCATCCTGCCAGAATGGATTCTTAGAGAAAACTTTAACGATATTATTAAAACGGAACTTTCGACATTCTTCCTCCCACTGATTCACTAGCGTAACTGTCGGCACCAAGATTATAGCCTTATAGTAACCCTTTCTAGAGTAAATCTCGTATAGACAGTTCAGCGAAGTAATGGTCTTACCTGTACCGGTAGCCATAGCAAACAAACTCCTCTGATTATTATTCTTCCAGTTCTCAAAAGCTGCTTTCTGATATTCTCTTGGTCCTTCTTTATATGGAAAACGTGGAGTGCTATAATAAACTCCAGATTCTCCATCCTTAAGAAGTTTTGTCTCTTTCTGTATCCGTTTATAACTCCGGAGTTTATCTTCGACATTAAGCAGGTCCTCAATATCTTGATTACCATACGTAGATGTAATTGCAGCCTCCAGATCATTTGACGACAGGTATTCAATCTCCTTTTGAGTACCATTCATCACCCTGTCAAACTCTGCCTTCTGATTAGCAATCTTCTTCTGAATAGAGAGATCCGGCGAAGTACTCAAGAAAATGTTTATATCTTCAAGATTATTGAACAGGCCTCCCAGAGTGAAGTTTGCCGACCCCGAGAACCCTACAATCATTCCGTCAGAATCAACGAATTGTCCTCTTTTCGTATGTGCAATACCGGTAGTAGCTTTAGGCTTGATAATCTGTGTCTCGATACGCTTTTCCTGAATCAAATATGCCAGGCACTTAAAGAAATGTTCCCCGTACTCGTCCAATCCCGCCTTGATGGACTCCCAACATGTCAAGTCAAATGGAGCGACAAGACCGCCCTCCAATCCTGATGAGATTGCATCCTTATCTTTTGCAGAAACGATTTGGTTAATAGCCATTCTCATGAAGCCACCATTGCTGATGAATGTAGCAAAGGAAGATGACAACACATTGATTGCAGCTGAGTTAAAATATCCCAGCTGAATATCGAATATAAGGCTATTACTTAGGGCATTCGAGAAAAATTCGTGTGGAGTATGTTCACCTTGCGGTGTATAAACACCATCCTCAGCCCATTCAACATCGTTTAACATTCCTATATGAAGCAGTTTGCACAGTTAATATCATCGTCATCAAGAAGGTCAATCAGCAGTGAACTCTTTGCCTTTTCAGCTGCGGCCTCAGTCTTCTTGATATGGTCAAGTTTAATTTGTCGAACTCGTTCCGGTTTTATAAGGTCACTGAGTGGTTCACCCTGAATCCAAGTATATCCATCCTTCTCATAACTCATTGCCTTCTCGAATAAATCCGGATGCTGCTCATATAGCCAGATCCATTCAATTTTTTGCTGGAAGAAACAGAAATAGCAACCAGAACGGCTTCTACAGTACTGTCCTTTCTTTCCATCAACCTCAAAGTCAATCAGATTATAGTAAGCTGGTACACCGACTCCGCTTTCTTCAAGGATTCTAAAAATATCCTCTTTACCCAGCACATCATCATTATCAATCAATGGGAAATAATCGAGTTTTCCAACCGGATATTCAGTATACTGCTTAAGGTATGCGAATACCGCATGATTGAATGCTATTACGTTAATATCTAGCAAAGCATTGAGTTTCTTTGAATAGAAGAAGCCCTTGCCCATTGGAGTCAGCAAAATCTTTTTTGCCTCCTCGTATGTAGTCTCATCAACAGCATTCTTATAACAATCATGGAACTTCCCCATGTTTGTATTATGCAGAACTTCGTTAATAACATCCAGACTCCAAATGTTCTTTCGGAATGGGAACACTGCCTGGATATTTGGCTTTGTCGAAACATATCCTTCTCTGTCCTCGTCACCACGAATACCAACATATGACACTGAAGGAGTATCGCCAACATACTTCTCAAACTCAGCCAACTTCATTTTGTTGGTACACCATCTTGCCTGAACAGACGGAAGGTAACCGCCACTTGTCTTTAAGAAATGGTCAAAAGGTGTTGGCTCAGGACTTCCTTGAGCGGCTATCAAGGTCGTGATGTTACCAAGATAAGACCTTAACTTGTCAACGAGTTCTTCTGTCTCTGTCAACTCGCACTTTGTATCACAAGTATAGAAATCTATCTCAAGGTCAGGATACTTGTTCTTGAGATAAATAGCCAATGCTGCACTATCTTTACCACCCGATATGCCTAATACGTGTCTAACCGGTGTACTCATTATATTTTCTTTTTAATCAGTTTCATAAGAGCAGCCATATTTATCGAGTCATCTCCCGATAAAAGCTGTTCAATCTGCTGCTCCAGCCTTTCAACTTCCGACATACTTTCTTTTGGAATAAGTACCTGCTTTACAAATGCCTTTTCCTTATTCTGAGTAATATGCAATCTGATGACATTTTCATCTCCAAGCTTATGCATTTCAACATAGTCATCAAGCTGGAAGAATCTGTCCTGGATGGACATAAACAAGAAGTCCTTTTCGCTATCCTTTATATTCTCTAAAGCCTTATTCAATATAGAGTAGCATACAGCTTCTATCCATGTCTTTCTGTCTGCATATTTTCCTGTCAAGCGAGCGTGGAAGTTTTTCATATCAATCGGCATAAGTTCAGTTTTAACTGCCTTATATCGATTCTCTATAATCGGTTTATAAACCGCGTAGTCGTCTTCGTCAATTTTAAGTGTGCTAAGAATCTTCCTCTCAATCGCTTTGACAAATTCATCATAGCAACTTCTTAAATCACGAATTGAGTTTTGAATAACTTCAACGAAGCTCTCTATAGCCTCAGGATTCTGATGTAGGATAACTTCCTTGAATCCTAATGCTTCTGGCAAGACCTCGAAGAAAGTTTCTTCTGGATCAGTCGCTCTTGCTATCACATCACGGAACTTCTTGGCATTAGTGGAAATATCCTTAGTAGTTCTTGCGTATGTATTCAGCCTCTTGTAGAATGTCAAGAATGGACGAATCGTTTCAATGAATGATGTGCCAGTAAGGTCAGACTGCTTGAGGTTGATAGCCTCACGATATTTATCAAAGAATACCTGCTTAACGCCTTCTACATTGAAGGCCTTCAAAGTAAAGCTGTTCGGATTTCTCTGAATAAGTTCAAGTACCTCTCTGTTGATGAATGGAATATATGTTCCATCAGAATAGAGAGCAAAGTCATCCTTCTTGATGATAAGGAATGTCGACAACCAGCAGTCGATAAAGCCTCGCTTAAGTCCAAGCGGAGCAGATGCAAGTTGCTTTGCAAGATCTCCTACCTTTCTCTGTTTACTCTGAGCAGACTTAAGGAAATCCATACAGATATCCCACAATATCGCAAATGATTCATCCTTCGGTGCAGCCAATGAGAATGCACCGTTTTCTTCAGAATGAATACCTGTATTCTTCACCATTGTGAGATAAATAGATTTCTCAGGCGGGAATTTGTCAGATGGGAAACCGATATTCTCTTCGTCCTTGTGTTCCAACAATGACAGCAGATAGTTCTGTCGTGCTACAGACATTGTTGAACTAGGCTTTGGCTTATTGATAAGTTCATTCTTAAATACAGGAGTTCCATAATAGATCGTATCAGATATAGTCGAAAGCAACTTCGTTAGCGCGCTGCTGCCAGTGATGTTGTCCAATACAGAACCATTGAAAATCCACTCTACATTTTCCGAATAGAGGCTGTCCAATACAACTCTGTTCAGGACAGACTTCTCATAAGATATCAGGTTGTCAATCTCTTTATGAGCAACTTTGTCATTGTCGTCGCCTATATAGAAATTCTTAACCCAAATAAGCTTATCAATTTCAAAAATCTGGTCAATGATTTCGTTAGCATTCTTGAAAAGACAGTAAGCAATCGGCAAGTTTGTCAATGCCATGCAACCCTCTTTAGCACAATCGTAATCATCCTTTCTTGGAAAGACAAGATTGATATTTCCGTCATAATCTCCTTTGGCGACCTTGTCCATAGGAGCACTTGTTATCAGGTATTCAAAATATCTTGGTGTACCTGTCTTGTAGTAGTGAGCATTCGCTACTGATACCTTGAAATCAAATGAATGTCTTAATTTATCAATGACATCATCGCTTCTCTTACATTCGATTGCTGCATTGTACAAGCCCATCTCGATATCAACGTCTGTTCCTTCAAAGAGAATATACTTCGACTTATACTTTGCATAACGAATAATCTTCGCCATCTCCAACTTCTTAAGCAAAGGCAAAGCATTCTCTATGTTCATTGTCTGTTGAGCATACCAGCCGATAAACTTATTATCGATGATAGCTGCTGATGAGGCGAATATATTAAGAAGACCGATAGTCTTGACTATCTTGATTGCAGGTTCAATTTCCTCCAATGGCAGGTTCAGTCCTTCTGTCCTTTCAATTGCAATCTTAATAGCAGACCAGTTTGCAGAGTCTGCATTTGCCTCGTTTAAGTACGAATGGAAGTTATAAACGATATAGTCATGAACCTTTGCAAGATTATAAAGAGATCTAGGACCTGGAGCAAATTGCGCTATTGAATCCTCGCCGGTTGCCTCCAAGAACGTAAAAAGAGTTCTTTCATTCTGACCATATCGCTGATTGGCAAGTGTAAGTACATAGGCAGCAAAAATATCCATAGGATATAGAGACTCACACACTTCAGGATTGAGCCCTTCAGCGACAAATTTGGATTCAACGGCAAGCTTATACATCTTCCGTGCAGCCTCGCTATCATGTACCATCCTCCTTTCTGAAATGCGGATAGCAGTAAGGTTAAGAAGCTGTTCAATAGGCTCCTTGAATACAATATCATTAATTCTTCCCTTAACCTTATTCCACTCATGCTTCTGTTCTTCCTTCAGTCCTTTAGCGTACGCATTGAATCCCTGATGCAGAGTAGTTAAGAGGAGGATATTTTTGTTGGTATCATTTACATATTCGCAGAACTTCTGCAAGAAATACATTTCCTTTTCAGGATTATTCTTAGCTGCATGTTCCAAAACCTTTCCGAACTCATCAATTACTATCACCAGGAATTTACCTTCCTTCATGGAGTTCTTGTAAAGTGTATCAAGAGCGGTAAAGACATTCTTGTCTCCACCAAGTGACTTCTTTGGAAGATGACTTGATATCAGGTCAATGAGAGGAGTATAGTCGCCAACAATATTGACGAAGTTGAACTTCTCATAGCCGTTGAACTGTCCCATATTCTTTATTAGCACATTCTCTCCTGTCACCTTGTTTGACAAACAATTCTGCAAAGCCAACAAGAAACTAGACTTTCCTGTTCCATATGATCCAATCAAGCAGAAGGAATGAATACCGGTGTTGAATGCATCCACGATCTTTCCAATTGACTGTTTTGCATTCGCTGTAACGACATAATTCAAGACTTTGTCGCTATCCCTTTCAATATTTATTGATGTAGAAAATTTCATATCCCTAAATCTGATTGTAATACATAGATAGCACCTCGAACTTATCAATATCATCATTGATAACGAACAACTGCTCACCAGCAGCATTGTCAAATGTTATCTTATTATTTATAGCTGTTAAGCCAGAGAAAATCTCATACAGGTCTCCCTGACTCAAGCAGAAAACCAATGACAGTTCTAGAAGTCTGTCATATTCCACAACCTTTGCATCTGGGGCAATGCTTCGTACAGCATACAAGAAAACCAGAGGATTGAGTTCAGCCTTTGTTACATAATTGAATTCATACAAATCCTTCTCAACTTTTTTGATAAGATTCAAATCAATGAGAACAGAAGAGAAGTCGTCAAATGTATAGTTATCAGGAATAACATACATTTTCAGTAAGGTAGATATGTCTTTGTTGATAGTATTCTCGTTATAGATAGTTTTCTCGAAGGCCTTATCAGCAAATTGCCTCTTTATGAAATTGAAGATATTAGTTTTAGAAAACTCCTTACGTTCTTTATGGAAGTTTACAAATACCTGCCTATATAGTGTCGCATAATATGTTTGAACAAGTTGGAAATGAAGTAGCCACAAGGTATTGGGATCCTCAAGAAATGGATCATAGCCATTATCGTCAAATATCAGATCACCAAAGCGTGTCGTGTTATTTTCTTCGTCGATGATTCCAAATGACTTCAGCCAAAACTTGATTGAGGCAACCATATTCTTACCGACTCCCAAGTCAACTACAGCCGTTTCATCATTGAATGACTTGCCTGACCTGACGAAATCATAACCTTTCTTCAGCCACATATTCTTGCACTGAAAGGTTTCGTGCCCTGAGAATGTATATTTCATCGATAGTACTC
>CAYOGM010000137.1:0-7709 GCA_964403595.1 uncultured Acetatifactor sp.
GAGATATATCAAGAAGCTGGTTGAGGATGGCATTGTGGATGGATGGGATGACCCCAGACTGGTATCCATTTCTGCTTTGCGCAGACGTGGTTTTACACCGGAATCCATCAGAATGTTTGTGGAAATGTGTGGCGTATCTAAGGCGCATTCTGTTGCTGATTATGCTGCGTTGGAATATTGTATCCGTGAGGATTTGAAGCCTAAGGCTCCGCGATATATGGCAGTGCTTGATCCCATAAAGCTTGTAATTGATAACTATCCGGAAGACAAAATCGAGATGATGGATGCAGTGAACAATCCGGAGAATGAGGCGCTTGGTACTCGTCAGGTTCCCTTTGGCAGAGAGCTTTATATCGAGAGAGAGGACTTCATGGAGGAGCCTCCTAAGAAATATTTCCGTATGTTCCCCGGCAATGAGGTGCGTCTTATGAATGCATATTTCGTAACCTGTACCGGTTGTATAAAGGATGAAAACGGTAAAATTGTAGAAGTGCACTGTACCTACGATCCTGAGTCACGCGGCGGTAACAGCCCTGATGGACGTAAGGTAAAGGGAACTATTCACTGGGTGGCTGCTAAGACTGCAGTGAAAGCAGAAGTTCGCTTATATGAGAATCTGATTGATGAGGAGAAGGGTGTTTACAACGAGGACGGAAGTCTGAATTTGAATCCCAATTCCCGTACCATTTTGGAGGAGTGTTATCTGGAGCCTGCTTTTGCAGATGCAAAGCCCTATGACAGCTTCCAGTTTGTGAGACAGGGATTCTTTAATGTGGATGTGAAGGATTCCAAAGAGGGAGCGTTGGTATTTAACAGAATCGTGTCCTTGAAGAGTTCTTATGTGTTACCTAAGTAAAATTGTATCTGCAGAAAGGCGACAGATGAATAATAATTTAAAATACAGGAGGTAATGTATGGCAGGATTATTAAGTGGATTGGCAGATTTGGGGTTAGGGAATCTGGAAAATATTGATATTTATGAGGATGCTGAGAAAAAGAAAAACGCGCAGGGTACAGAAGAGAAGATTGTTGAAGTACAGGAAAAGGATGTGATTTATGATAAATCATGGGAATGTCCTGTATGTGATAAGAAGTTTACCAGCAAAACAGTCAAGACCGGCAGGGTTCGAATGCTTGGAATGGACAAGGATTTGCGTCCCATTCACGAAGGCGTGGATGTGCAGAAGTATGATGTGGTGCTGTGTCCTCATTGCGGTTATGCGGCACTTACAAGATATTTTCCTCACATAACATCTGTGCAGGCTAAGCTTGTAAGAGAACAAATCAGCCAAAAGGTGCATTTGCATGAGTACAAGGACGAAACCTATTCTTATCTGGAGGCTGTGGAGAGATATAAGCTTGCTCTTGCCAATACGGTGGTAAAGCATGGAAAGAATAGCGAAAAGGCTTATGTGTGTCTGAAGATGGGGTGGCTGTTGCGAGGATATGCGGAAAGCCTGAAGGCAGATGAGAATTCTAAGCCGGAAGAGCTGGCAGAGGTATATGCACAGGAAGAGTATGATATTCAAAATGCATACAAGGGATTTTTAGAGGCCTTACAGAATGAACATATACCGATGTGTGGAATGGATGAGCCTACACTGGATTATCTTATGGCAGCATTAAGTGTGCGCTTTAAGGATTATGAGCGTGCAAGCCGTCTGGTGTCCAAGATTATTACCTCGCCCAGTGCAAATGCGCGAACTAAGGATAAGGCAAGGGATTTGAAAGACGAACTTTTGGCAGAACTTCGTAAAAACAAATAAAGGTGTGAAACAGCCATGTATGATATGACAATCCGGCTGCAACAGAATAGTGAGAAATGTCTGTATGAGCAGATTTATGAGCACATCAGGCATGAAATATGGGAGGGGAAGCTGCTTGCAGGAGAGCGGCTTCCCTCAACGCGTTCTTTGGCAGGTTACCTTCAGGTGGCACGTAGTACCGTGGACTATGCTTATGAGCAGCTGTTAAGTGAAGGATATATTGAGGCAAAGCCCTGCAAGGGATACTTTGTGTGTCCCATGGAGGAACTTTTGCAGCTGGAAACGGATGAAACAGAATGGGATGAGAGAAAACAGGAGCAGGAGAAAAATGTATCTGTTGATATGACGGAAACGGTTGCAGTTCCGGTTTGCAATTTTGCGCCTCATGGAATAGACATGTCAGCCTTTCCATTCAGTGTGTGGAGACGTATACACAAAAATATTTTGAATAATAGTAATGAAGAGCTGTGGGCCAGAGGTGATTCGCAGGGAGATTATGATTTGCGCCTTACCATCAGCAGGTATCTTCATTCGTCACGGGGAGTGAATTGTGCTCCGGAGCAGATTATTGTGGGGGCAGGAAATGATTATCTGCTGATGCTGTTGGAGAAAATTCTGGGACGTCATGTGGGGATTGCAATGGAGAATCCTACTTATATGAGAACATGGCGGATTTTTCGGTCCTTTGCATACAATGTAATTACGGTGCCCATGGATGAGAGTGGGATGATGGTTCAGGCGTTGGATAAGACCGATGCCAGAGTGGCTTATGTGATGCCTTCACATCAGTTTCCAACGGGTACTGTTATGCCAATCCGGCGAAGGACGGAGTTGTTAAAATGGGCTAACCGGGCGGAGGACAGATATCTGATAGAGGATGACTATGACAGTGAGTTCCGCTATCGGGGGAAGCCCATTCCGGCACTTCAGTCATTGGATGAGAATGGCAAGGTTATTTATATTGGAACCTTTTCCAAGGCTATTGCCCCGGCTATTCGTATCAGTTATATGGTGTTGCCTAAGCCCCTTTTGGAAATTTATCACAGAGACTGTTACTTTTATTCCTGTACGGTTTCCAGAATCGACCAAGGTGTACTGAATGAGTTTATCAGAGACGGGTACTTTGAGAGACATCTGAATAAGATGCGAAAGCTTTATCGTACCAAGCATGATTTGCTCTTGCAGGAGTTGACACCGTTTGGTAAAAGCTTTGAGGTGTCGGGAGAGCATGGAGGTCTGCATCTTTTGCTCACTGCCAAAGGGAAGATTTCAGAGCAGGAACTCCTGGACAGGGCGGAGACCGTGGGCGTGCGGGTTTATGGACTTTCTGACAGCTGTGCGGAGGAGATTCCTGATAGACGGGCCACTGTGCTGTTGGGATTTGGTGCTCTGACGGAACAGGAAATACAGGAAGGAATACGGAAATTAAAAGAAGCGTGGTTATGATAAACCACGCTTCTTGCATAGGTGCTATTTTGTTTAAAATGGTGGATTAATTCTGGAATTCCTCATCATCCTCGTCGAAGAATTCCTCCACCTCCTCTTCGACTTCGTCGTCAATTGCTTCCTCTACTTCAGCAACCTTCTCGGTGAGTGGTGTGAAGGTATCGTCAGCAACCTCTTCGACTTCTTCAATGATATCTTCAACAACCGATTCTACAACTTCGGGTGTTGCCTCAATCAATTCCTCAACAGTGGCTTCTTCAACAATTTCTTCCTGCGCAGATTCCTCGGTGGAAGTATCTTCTGCAATAACCTCCTCTGCTACGGCTTCTTCCTCGGAATCATCTAGAAAAAAATCCTCTTCCTCCACGGTGGCCTCCTCTTCGTCAGAGGGCAGATTGGTCTCTTGCGCTACAGGAGCATCCGGAGAGAGGGGAACATAAGAGCGAAGGGGCTCGTCGTCGAACTCCTCGCTAAAATCATCATAGTCCTCGTCCAGATCAGCCATAAGTTCAGCGTCTTTCTTCTTCATATAGTAGTAAGCGGCTCCGCCTACGGCAGCAGCTGCTGCGGCGAACATTAATACTTTTCCAAATTTTTTTGCCATATGTTACTCCTTTCCGATTCAAACCATATTCATAATTCCATAATAATACTATTTTGCGAAAATGAAAAGAGAATATGTGTAAATTTTTAAAAATTTCATGATTTCAAGCAGTTGAAAGCAAACTTTTGGGGAAGTAGCACCTTTACTGCAATTGATATGTTGATTGAAGCAAGGAATTATTTCTGCATCTTATATTCCGGGTCAGCTGGATAGCCGCCCGTTAGCTTCTGCATACCGCGCTGAATTGCATCTTTGGAGTTCTTCCAGTCTGCGTCCTTATTGCGGTAATCAAATTTCTCAACCAGCCAGGAGACATCCTCGGCCAGTCGTTCCATATTTTTCTCCATTAATTCAAATACCATAGGATAAAAGCTTTCCTTGTCCTTATCGGAGAGCTTAATATCCGCTGCATCACACAAATCACCGAAATGAGGGAGGCAGAAGCCTTTACTGTCCTGAACCTTTTGGCGGAAGACCTCATCATTTTTGTACAGGTAGAAAAAGGTGTCCATGTAGCGCTCATAGGTGTCCTTGTAATGGTTACAGATGTAGCAGGAAGCTTCCTTCTGGCGTGCCCACATGCTGACGGAATTGCTGCAGGAGGGGGCTTTCATCAGTTTGTTTTTCAGGGAGGTTTTGCCGGGTTTAAAGCCGGCAAATTCCTTTTTCATCTCGCCAATCATGCGCAGATAATGGGTTTTGAGAATCCACGCATTGCCCAGAGTATTGCCGTAATCATACATTTTCTGAAAGTGGGCGCGGCAAAAGCCGGCCTTATCGGTCATATCGCGGATATCAGCCTCCATATAGGAGGAACCGCTACCCAGTACAAAATCCAAAAGATCCTGCTCGATATTGCGTTCTATAAAGCAAAAAGGGCATTCGTCCCGGGCATTTATGGCATCATTTAAAGGAATGGTATATAACTGTTCTTTCATTAGCAGCTCCTTTCGGGAGATTTGTATATCTTTGTCCATTTTACTACAAATACATAACTCTTGGCAACATTACATTAATATTACAGGTTTGTGACGTTGGGAAAACAAAATTTAATAAAAATTTAGTTGTATTGCTAATCGATTCAAGATAGTATATAAAAGGACAAAAATTAAGATAACAGGAAAGATGGGATGAAGATTGGTATTTAGCAGTATAGAATTTCTCCTATATTTTCTTCCGATATTTTTTGTGATATATGCGCTGGTTCCGGAGGGGGCGGAAAATCTTGTACTTCTTGTAGGAAGTCTGGTTTTCTATGCGTATGGGGAACCACAGTTTCTGTTGCTTTTGGTGGTATCCGTGATAGTCAATTACATGGCGGCGCGTTTTATCGGTGCGGAAAATTATTATAAAGAAAAATATAAGAGTCAGGAAAAATATGATACATATCAGGAGTGGCGCAAGGGTGTGATGCTCTTTATGGTGACCATCAATGTGGGGATTTTGCTATTGTTTAAGGTGGTTATGGGGGGCGAAACGCTGCCTCTGGGGGTGAGCTTTTACACCTTCCAGATATTATCTTACATAATAGATGTGTATCGCAGGCATATTCCGGCGGAGTCTTCGCTGTTGAAGTTAGGAACATATATTGCAATGTTTCCTAAGCTGGTGTCCGGTCCCATTGTCAATTATGATGAGGTAAGCGAGGCTTTGACTCATCGGAAAATGACTTGGAAAAGTGTACAAAACGGCTTAAAGGTATTTACATTAGGGTTGGCGGCTAAGGTGCTTATTGCAGACCGTATTGGATTTCTGTGGAATGATATTCAGGTGCAGGGATATGAGAGTATTTCCACACCAATGGCGTGGTTGGGTGCTATCGCTTACTCCTTTAAACTTTATTTTGATTTTTATGGATATTCGCTGATGGCAATTGGGTTGGGTTCTATGATGGGTTTTAAACTGCCTGAGAATTTTCACAATCCTTATATGGCAGATTCGGTGAGGGATTTCTATCGAAGATGGCATATTACCTTGAGCAGATGGTTCTGCAATTATGTGTATATTCCATTGGGAGGAAGTCGGAACGGTGAAATTTGTACCATTCGGAATCTGTTGGTGGTATGGGCGTTGACAGGACTTTGGCACGGCGGAAGCGATAATTTCCTGCTTTGGGGTATTATGCTGTGGGCTGTGATTGTAATTGAGAGACAGGTAATCGGTTTTCTGGACAGACATCCGATAAACGGAGAAAGCCTGTGGAAACAGTTGAAGCTGATTCCGCGTCTTTATGTGTGGACGATTATCCCTGTGACATGGATGTTTTTTGCTATAACGGATATAGAGCAGTTGAAGATTTATGTAGGAAGGATGTTTGGTAGTACGCCGCAATATGTGGTTGTCGGGGATTGGCGAAATGCCCTTGCCACATATGGCAGTCTGTTTGTACTGGCAGCAGTGGCGAGTACATCCATTCTCAAACGGATATATCACAGATGGCGAGACCATATGGTTATGAATGTAGTGTTGGCGGCATTGTTCTGGGTTTGTGTATGGCGCATCATGGTTGAGGGAAATAATCCTTTTATGTATTTTAAGTTCTAGTGAGGAAATAAACTTGATGAAAAACATACTGTTAAAAATTTGTCATAAGCGGAAACGAATACCGGAGGATAGAATCTTTTTGGTGTTGCTTGTGATTTTCGGTTGTGTTTGTCTGACGCTGACAGGAGGGTGGCATGTATATACTGACCCGGTCAAGGCGGGCGGCGGAAAGGTTTTGGCGAAGCTTGGAATTGAACTGCCGGAGCTTGTATTGCTGGAGTTCCCGTGGGATAAGGAAGATTGGTTGGCAGTTGCCGACAAGGGTAAACAGAATAAGCAGGATATGGAACCGTCAATGCCTGAGGCAGATGTGTCCGCCAATGTGTTGGAGCAGGTTACACAGCCTGAGCCGGAATCTGAAACCGGAACCCAATCGGAACCTTGGGTTCCGGTGTTTCAGACAGTGGGAGATGACTATTTTAACGATGCAGTATTTATCGGAGATTCCCGCACGGTGGGCATGTATGAATATAGCAGTCTGAAGGAAACCAGTACCTTTTACGCATCGGCGGGTCTTTCGGTGCATAAGCTATTCACAGCCAAGATTGTGGAGGTTCCCGGACAGCATGGCAAAATTACGGTGGAACAGGCACTTTCTGAGAAGCAGTTTTCCAAGGTATATTTCATGATTGGTATTAATGAAATGGGTACCGGTACGGTAGAAAGCTTTTTGGAAAAATACGCTGAGAGTGTGCAGAGAATGCGTGAGCTACAGCCGGATGCCATCATCTACCTGCAGGGAATTATGCAGGTTTCCGAGAGCCGTTCTGCCCAAGGAGACCACATTACCAATGAAGCTATTGCAATACGAAACGAGGGAATTAAGGAACTGGCGGATGATGAGACTATTTTTTATCTGGAAGTAAATGAGGCGGTATGTGATGAAAACGGCGCTCTGTGCGCAGAGTATACCGGTGACGGTGTGCACCTAAAGGCTCAGTATGTTGACCTTTGGAAAGAATATTTGAAAAATCATGCAATCATAAAACCATAAGGGAGTAGGAATCAATATGCAGACAAAGAATATGCAGATTGCAGATATGCATTGTGATACCATTTCTGAAATTTTAAAACACAAGCGGCTGGGGGAAGAGTGTTCGTTGCGAGAGAACTGTCTACATGTGGATTTGGAGCGGATGAAGGCAAGTGGTTATCTGATTCAGAATTTTGCGTTGTTTGTGCAGATGCGCAAATGTGAACAGTCCCCCTGGGATGAGGTGTGTGCGCTCTATGAGGTGTACAGACAGGAAATGGCTGCCAATGAGGAGATTCTGGCACCGGTGCTTGTCTATGAGGATATTGAGCGCAACAGCAGAAACGGTAAGCTGTCTGCACTTCTGACTGTGGAG
>CAYOGM010000138.1:0-7561 GCA_964403595.1 uncultured Acetatifactor sp.
ATGTTGAAACTGGTAATTTATGGGTGTATAATGGCTTTTGGCCTGTGGACAAGATATGCTCACGACCCGAAAATAATTTTATTACAAATTAAGAAAAGGATGAATCAATTATGAGCGAGAACACAAAAAAAGGTGGATGGCGCACAAACAAATGGGTTCGTGCAGCAATTCCTGCATTGCTTCTGCACTGCAGTATCGGAACAGTTTATTGTTGGTCAATTTTCAGTCAGGAGATTGCTGACTACATCGGATTTAGCAAGGGTGCTACTGAGTGGGCATTCAGCTTTGCAATTTTTTTCCTGGGTATGTCTGCAGCTTTCCTTGGCAATGTAGTTGAGAAGGACATTCATAAGTCTTCCCTGATTGCAGCAATTTGTTTTGCGGTAGGTATGGCCGGAACAGGTTTCTTTATTTACTACGGCGGTCAGCATCAGGGTAGTCTGTTGGCGTTGATTGGTATTTATATTTGTTATGGTTTGATTATGGGTATTGGTCTTGGTACCGGTTACTTGTCTCCTGTTAAGACTCTGATGTTGTGGTTCCAGGATCGTAAGGGTCTTGCAACCGGTCTTGCAGTAGCAGGATTTGGTGCAGCGAAGGCAATCGCAAGCCCTATTATGCAGGGAATGCTTGCAGGCCTTGGCGAGGGCGGTATCTACAAGATGTTTATCATTCTTGCAGGTGTATATTTCGTAATGATGTTCGTTGGTCACTTGCTTCTGAAGAAGCCCGAGGGCTGGCATGAGCCTCAGACCAAGGATAAGAGCCAGAGCATGATGGCTGTTATCAAGTCCAAGCCTGTTACCAACTACATTGGTATCTGGTTGATGTTCTACTTGAATATCACCTGTGGTCTGGCTTTGATTTCTCAGGAGAAGATGATTGTTAAGTGTCTGGGTCTTGCAAGCTTTGTAGGTATTATCTCTACTGTATCTGCAGTGTTTAATGCAGGCGGACGTCTTGGTTTCTCTGCATGGGCAGACACCATGAAGGACAGAAATACTATTTATAAGTTAATCTTTATTTTGTCCATTATTTTCACCGGTATTGTAATTCTTACCGGTGGTATCCAGAATGGTGCAGGCAACACTTTGCTTACTGTTTTGGTGTTGACTTTGATTTTCATTGTAAATGCAGGTTACGGCGGTGGTTTCTCCAATGTACCTACTCTGTTGTCTGACCACTATGGTATGGGTAACATCAGTGCAATCCATGGTTTAACATTGTCCGCATGGGGCTTTGCAGGTCTTACCGGCAACCAGCTGGCTGCATGGATTGTAAATAAGTTTGGTGCCGAGGAGCAGATTGAGCATGTGCTTGCTGACGGTACTATCGAGATGATTACCGTGAATCCTACCGGTTATCAGTATGTATTGTATGCAACAATTGCACTTTACATCTTGTCTCTGCTGATTTGTCTGTTCATGGTTCGTCCTACTGACAAGGCATTGGAAGCAAAGGCTGCCAAGAAGGCACAGAAGAGTGCGTAAGAGCGCATAAGAGTAAATTTTGAAAAAGACATTATAAATAGAACCTGTCCTTTGGAGGAAACTTCATGGGACAGGTTTTTGTATTTGGAAAGACAGGAATATTAAAATATTGTAAATCTATTTGATGGAAGTGTTGTCAGGGCGTAAAAGCTGTGTTTGGGCAGCTTACGCCCTGTTAACAAATCGGGGATATTTATTTTTCGTAATAAGCCAGCTCTAATTCCAGAGTATCGGGAACTGCAGTGCCGGAATTCCAAAGCTTCTTGCGGAGCATTTCCAGCTGATGCTTCTTCTGGGCTCTCAGCAGTCTGTGACGGGAGAGCAGGTCTGCATACATGGGGTTGGAGTCGAGCTTTGCGCAGATATCTGCGGAGAATGGGCAGTAGGTAAAGAAAATTTTTCTTGCCACTTTGTTAAGTCGGGGAGAACCGTTTCCTTCGTAAACAACCCACTGAATATAATCTCGTACAAACATTTCGCGGAAGCTGTTCTTAGTCTGCATAAGGCCGTTTCGGATGCGCTCCTTGGCCTCATTGCTTAAGTCGTGATTCTTGCGGTAGAACTGGATGTAGTCAAAATATTCACTGGTCAGGGAGGCTTCGCTGACATCGTTCCAACGGGCACCCTGTATACGTTTGCACAATTCCCAGCGGAATTCTGCAGTCATGCGCAAATAAGATGTGGTTACATCTTCCATATGGAACAGGGAGAAACACATTCTGCCGGGGGTGTTTCTTTTTTTGCCTTCTATTTCCTGCCACATAACAGTTCTGATTCCGGCATTGGGGAACAGAATTACATCCGGGATGCATTCGGTGTGGACGGGAATTTTGCCCATAACCTCGATGTGTTCCATGTCCAGACCTTCACGATAGAAAGCGGAGTAGTCTACCTTGCGTACCAGCTCGGAGGCTTTGGCAATTTTGGATACAGTCACATAGGCGGTTTCCAAGTCTTTTTGGGCACTTTCTTCCGTAAATATCGGGCAGAAGGTGGAAATTCGGCCATATGTAATTTTGTTGACAGAAGGGAACATGTTTTGCAGCTCGTAATTGACCTTGCTCATGCTGTTGTGCTCCAAAGCCATCAAATCCTGTTCGCTGACAGTTCCGCTCATTTTCTGTTTGTGCATAAAATCGGTGTAATCCTGATCAAATTCGTTGCGGCTGGGCTCTTTCTCTCCACGGAAAATAGCCAAAAGCCAATGATAGAAGGTGTACACACCAAATTGACTGTTGTCTGTTATATTGGGCAACATGCGGTAGAGGGTGGCGGTGTTTTTGGTTCCGGCCAGTTCCTCATCCACGTAACCAAAATATAAAAACATCCATACCGGAGCAGGGATATTATCCTCTGTCAGGGTCTGCTCAAACAGAGCAGTGTAAAGTATATAAAATTCTTCTGTCAGGGCACGGCGAAGCGCACATACATTGCTGTCCATGGAGCTTCTGTCGGAAAGCAGCTTGTAGCTGTGAACATGCTGACGGAAGGTGTCGGAAATACCAAGTTCCTTGCCGGCAAAGTCCAAAATAGTATTCAGTGAATTGGCTAATTCCTGAGGCAGGGTAGAGGCATCATCTGTTTCGGAATGAATGGTGTCGGTGGAGGGCAGGGTGTTGGTAAACTGCTTGATGCGGCTCTCAGCAAGCGCGGGCGTAATTGCCAGCTTGTTCTCGGATTGTTCCGCTATGCGACGCAGAATACTTAAAATTTCAGGAATTTCTTCGCAACCACCATCCAGCTTATAATACAGAGATGTATAGAAATCGTACAAATCATTTCCGGATTCATTGAAATAAAAACCGGCCAGACGTTTTTGATAAGCAGCTTGTTCCTCCAAGGCGGTCCATACACGCTGGAAATCCAGACTGCCTCTTTTTAATATGCCCATGGACACAGAGGATTCTTTCAGAAAATCTCTGAAATGCTCGCCGGCATAAATATTGGTCAGTCCCTGATAATAGCCGGTAAGCCAGGGCTCTTCGGACTCTTCGGCCATATAAACGTTCAGTTCCTTCAGACTGTCCAATTCTCTGGGACGGATACGATAACGCTCACAGAGAGAGGTGTAGTTGTCATAATCAGCAAATAAATGCTGGTAAAGACTGTTGCTGGTTATCTCTGCAGTAGAGAGACTGTTTTGCAGAGTGTTAATCTGGCGGCAGGCTGAGATTAAGAAAAACCTTGCCATGTCTGCGTGTTTTTGCAGCAGCTCGCTCAGTACATTGATGCTGGAGAGAGGATAGCTTAAGATGGTGGCGGTCTCTGTCACAGTGTAGCTTACGAAATGGATCTCCGAGCATATTTCACAGATGCCGATGACATCGCCTTTCCCCAAAGTGTAAGAGCCCCCCGGATAATCAGCGCGCACCTTACCTGTGGTAATCAGATGCAGGGCAGTCATTGGTTGCCCATATGTGTAGATTGCTTTACCTTTTTCTAATGTTATACCAGCCATAAGTAGTCTCCATTCTTGCGAATTTTTTAGAAATGAAACCCTTCAGCCTATAGTATACTACAAAACAGTATAAATTTTCTACTGTACTTTTGATAAAAATGTGTTAAAATAAAATTACATATGTGTCAGTTTCTGTGATATGGTGTCTGGAGGGTGAGACTAATGGAGCGTGAATCAGAAAATCGCAGACAACAGGTAGAGGAGTACAAGCAGGCATTATTGCCGCTTTTGCGATATCTGCCTTGGTTGGAGAAGAGTATTGGTACGCAGGTGAGTCGTACATACAATGGAGCGGATATGGGCGAGAAACTCATGGGATTTCCGGTGTATGACAGCAATTTGATGGGATTTGTACGCGAGGCGGGCAATTCTATGTTTATGGACCGCAATTATCGGTATGTTTATACACGCAATCGTATCTTTACACATGAGGACGAGCGAAGGGTAATTGGGGAGGCTACCATCAAGGAATGGGGTATTCTTTGTGGTATTTTGTCAAATTATGTATTGGGTGGCCGCACAAGGTCTACTCTTTGGAGTGAGGCGGTACAGGAGCAGATTTTTTATCTTGTCATCAAGAAGATGGTAGAGATTGTGGAGTTCTGGGACAAGCCGCTTGACAAACCAAGAATCTAACAGTTACCGAGAAAGGCATGGGGTTACAAAATGGGTGATAAGTCCGTACAGAAGAAACGATATATTGTAGAGACGGCCAGAAAGGTCTTCATGGAAAAGGGATTTAAGACCGTTACCATGAAGGATATTGTGGAGGCTTGTGATATCAGCCGTGGCGGCCTGTATCTTTATTTCGAGAACACGAGCCAGATTTTCATGGAGGTTTTGAAGCTTGAGAGTGAAGAGACAGATGATGTCTTTGCAGGCAAAATTGCAGAGGACGCCACTGCTGTAGATATTCTGCTTTTGTTTTTGAAGGAGCAGAAGAAGGAGATTCTTCGCAAAAAGGACACGCTGACTCAGGCAATTTATGAGTTCTATTTTGCCAACAGTGGTACGATGCCCAAGAAGGATAATGTCTTGAAGATGCAGTTTGACTCTGCGGTTAAGGTGATTGAGAAGCTGATAGAGACAGGCGTGGAGAATGGAGAGTTCATCTGTGAGGATTGCAAGGGTACAGCCCGCAACATCATGTATGTGCTGGAGGGAATGAAGATATCTGCTCAGACCACAGGTATCAGTTCGGATGCAGTGGACAGAGAGTTGATGTTTATTTTGCGGGGAATCGGTGCAGAGTAGGCATTTGATATTCATATATAAAAGGGAACAATAAACTTGGAGGAAATATAAATTATGGCAAACGTAAGACGTATCTATGTGGAGAAGAAGGAACCCTTTGCAGTAAAGGCGAAGGAGCTTCACGAGGAAATGAAAGGCTATCTGGGAATCCATGCGGACAAGGTTCGTGTGTTTATCAGATATGATGTGGAGAATATCTCTGATGAGGTGTTTGAGAGAGCATGTCAGACAGTGTTTTCCGAGCCCCCTGTAGATGATTTGTACCTTGAGAATATTGATGTACCTGCAGACGGACATGTATTCTCCGTTGAGTATCTGCCCGGTCAGTACGACCAAAGAGCAGACTCTGCTGTACAGTGTGTACAGTTTTTGAACGAGAATGAGAATCCCATTATCAAGACTGCCGTAACATATCTGATTCAGGGTAATCTTACCGAGGATGAGATGGATCGCATAAAGGCTCATTGCATCAACCCTGTGGATTCCAGAGAGACTGATATGGTAAAACCTGAGACTTTGGTTACTGTATTTGATGATCCTGCGGACGTGGCAATTTTTGATGGATTTTCCACCATGCCTGAGGAGGAGCTAAAAAAGCTTTATGATTCTTTGGGTCTGGCTATGACCTTCAAGGATTTCTTACATATTCAGAAGTATTTTAATGAGGATGAGAAGAGAGACCCTTCCATGACAGAAATCCGTGTGTTGGATACTTACTGGTCCGACCACTGTCGTCACACCACCTTCTCCACGGAACTTAAGGATGTGGAGTTTGGCGATGGCTTCTATCGTGAGCCCATGGAGGCAACCTACAATGACTATCTGGAGACCAGAGAAGAGATTTTCAAGGGCAGAGATGACAAGTTTGTCTGCCTGATGGATCTGGCTCTGATGGCTATGAGAAAGCTGAAAAAAGACGGCAAGCTTGATGACATGGAGGAATCAGAGGAAATCAATGCATGTTCCGTTGTTGTACCTGTTGAGATGGATTACGGCGACCATGTGGAGACCGAGGAGTGGCTGGTATTCTTCAAGAATGAGACTCACAATCATCCCACGGAGATTGAGCCCTTCGGTGGCGCAGCTACCTGTCTGGGCGGTGCAATCCGTGACCCCCTTTCCGGTCGTGGCTATGTATATCAGGCAATGCGTGTGACCGGTGCGGCAGACCCTACGGTTCCCGTATCTGAGACCTTGAAGGGCAAGCTGTCCCAGAAGAAGCTGGTACGCGGTGCGGCAAGCGGATATTCCTCCTACGGTAACCAGATTGGTTTGGCAACCGGATTTGTAAAAGAGATTTATCATCCCAATTATGTGGCTAAGAGAATGGAGATTGGTGCCGTTATGGGTGCTGCTCCCCGCAAGAATGTAAAGCGTGAGACCTCCGATCCCGGTGATGTAATCATCCTGTTGGGCGGACGCACCGGACGTGACGGCTGTGGCGGTGCAACCGGTTCCTCCAAGGTGCATACCGAGGAGTCCATTGAGACCTGTGGTGCAGAGGTACAGAAGGGTAATGCTCCCACAGAGAGAAAGATTCAGAGACTGTTCCGCCGTGCGGAGGTAAGTCGTCTGATTAAGAAGTGTAATGACTTTGGTGCCGGCGGTGTATCCGTTGCAATCGGTGAGTTGGCAGACGGTCTTTCCGTAGATTTGGACAAGGTGCCCAAGAAGTATGCAGGTCTGGATGGTACAGAGCTTGCAATCTCCGAGTCTCAGGAGCGTATGGCAGTTGTAATTGATCCTAAGGATGTTGCTGAGTTTATGGGCTATGCAGCTGAGGAAAATCTGGAGGCTGTTGAAGTTGCAGTGGTGACCGAGGAGCCCAGACTGGTACTGAACTGGAGAGGTAACAAGATTGTAAATCTTAAGAGAGCCTTTCTTGACACCAACGGTGCTCATCAGGAGACCTCTGTTAAGGTAGATATCCCTGTACAGGAGGACAATTACTTTGACCAGTGGGCAGTTCCCGCGGTGGCTGAGAAACTGGAAGAAGGCGACGTAAAGGGTGCTTGGCTTGCACTTTTGAATGATTTGAATGTATGCTCCCAGAAGGGTCTGGTGGAGATGTTTGACGCATCCATCGGCGCAGGCAGTGTACTGATGCCTTATGGTGGTAAGCATCAGCTTACCGAGACCCAGTCCATGGTTGCAAAGCTTCCCGTTTTGCAGGGCAAGACGGATACCATTACCATGATGGCCCATGGATTTGATCCCTATCTGTTCAGCTGGAGCCCTTACCATGGTGCAATTTATGCAGTGCTGGAGTCCATGGCGAAGATTGTAGCTTCCGGCGGTGACTATAAGAAGATTCGCTTTACCTTCCAGGAGTACTTCCGCAGAATGTCTAACGACCCTT
>CAYOGM010000139.1:0-7533 GCA_964403595.1 uncultured Acetatifactor sp.
CATTTTCCAAAGTAGTAATTTCCATATCCTCCACGTTAGTGAAATTCGTTTTATTTACCGCATTGTATAAGCTTAGAAGAGCTGTTTTCTTGCGGAAAAGCATTCGGAAAACAGTATCCTTAAAATTACGCCGGGCATTAGGCAAGTCATCCTCTGACGAACTTCCATAAAGGGTATCCGATTCGGCCACATAATGCAAAATTTTCAAAAGACAATCAGTGTAATCATTAGACTTGTATTCCATAAAGTGTCCTCCTTATTTCGCAAGGCTCCAAACCCTGCTTGTGTTGTAAATGTGGAATTTAAGCATGGATTAATAAAAACTCCTTTAGAATAAAGGTGGAAGGCATAGATGCCATGATTTACAGAAGGCTGCTGACGAATGCCCTTACAGCGTTCTGCAAATAGAAAAATTGATTTGTACCTATCTTAGCACCAGCGATATACAAAAGCAAGTATTTTTTGCGTTTATCTGATTTTCCATTTAGTTGTATAGAAAATAATCTTAGACATAATTTTTTCTGTAATACATATAATTATTGACTCTAAATGCGTTTTTTAGACCAAGTAAGCACGAAAAATGTTGTTTGGTGTAAGAATACTTGGAATTTTTAACAGGAATAAGATAATAGGAATTGCTGTGATTTCACAATCAGAAAAGATACAGATAAAATACAATGATTAATGGGAGGAATGAGATGAAAAAAATATGGAGAAGAGCATTAGCTTTTATGCTTACTATAGCATTAAATGTTAGTGCATTTAATGTACCTGTTTATGCTCAGGAAAGTGTAACTAAAGTAAATGGGCAGGTGGAGAAATATACAGAACCTATAGAAACGGATGTGTTAACAAAAGTAAATGCCGTTCTGGACGAGATGGTATCAGGAGATGGTGTGGATACTCCTATAACAGAGAATGCAGGTTGGGATGGGGTAACATCCAGTAAAGTATATGAGGCGGAGGAGTTTCGCGTTTCGTTTACACTGACATCTTACTGGGATGCAGGATATAATGCGGTTATCAAACTGGAGAATACCGGAGACAGCACAATCCAGAACTGGTATTTAGGGTTTGATTACAACAATAGTATTACGGACATATGGAATGCAGAGGTATCAGAAAAAAAGGAAACAGCATATGTAGTTAAAAATGTTGGTTGGAATCAGGATATTGAAGTTAACGGCAGCATAGAGTTTGGAATTTCCGGTGACCATGCATTTCGAGGTTTTCCCGAAAAGTATGAGTTGATTAGCGCAAGTACAGAAGTTGCAGAAAATGATTATACCATTGAATATCAGGTTGACAGTGATTGGGGAACCGGGTTTTATGGATCAATTTCAGTAACCAATAATACAGATACCGCTTTGGAAGATTGGGTATTGGAGTTTGATTTTGACAGAGAGATTACGGAAATCTGGGATGGCGTAATTGAGAACCATGAAGGGAACCATTATGTTGTAAGGAACGCTGAATACAATAGTACAATAGCTTCCGGCAAAGCAGTTTCTATTGGAATTAAAGGTTGTGAGGGAAGTGCAGATGATAAGCCCTACAACTATAAATTAATTTCATATAGTGATTATGTGGAAAAAGTTAAGACGGAAACGGACTTAAATCTGGATTCGGATAATGATGGTGCACAAGACTACATAGAAGAAGCTTTTGGTACAGATAAACACGAAGAGGATACTGATGGAGACGGTTTATCGGATTTTGCTGAATTATATACGTTTGTGTTAGACCCTCTTAATACAGATACAGATGGAAACGGTGTAGCAGATGGTGAAGAGGATTTGGATGAAGATGGTCTGTCTAATATAACCGAAGTGCAAATAGGTACGAGTATAATTATGCCGGATACCGATGAGGATGGCTTGACTGATTTACAGGAGTACAATGTTTATGGTACAGACCCTGCCTTAACGGATACGGATTCAGACGGTGCTTCTGATGCAAAAGAAATACAATTAGGAACCAATCCTTTAACATATGATGATACCTTTTCAATGAATGTAACAGCGGAAGGCATAGACACTGTAAAAGCTTCTGTAGAAATGGTAGTGTCAGGAGAACAGGCAGAATCATTAACGGTTGAACGATATGAAAATGATTTTCTGTTCCCAGCAGATATGCCCGGCTATATTGGCAGTGCGTATGATTTCTCAATAGATGGAACTTTTAGTACAGCTACAATTAAGTTTGAATTTGATGAAGAATTATTGTCAGATGCTTCTTTTGACCCTGTTATCTATTATTTTAACGAGGATACTCAGTTGCTGGAAGAGCTGCCTACTGCTTTATCAGGAAATATTGCATCCACTCAGGTAACTCATTTTTCGAAGTATATTCTGTTGAATAGAAAAGTTTTTCAGGATGCATTTGAATGGCAGGATGTGTGGAGTTCTACAGGATATACAGGTGTAGAAGTTGTTCTTGTAATTGATAATTCCTTAAGTATGGAGACCAATGATCCTGATAATAAGAGGTTGGATGTAGCAAGGGATTTAATAGACAGACTTCCTGCAAACAGTAAGATTGGTATTGTTAAGTTTGCAGGTACATCATACAAATTGACATCTGCTGTTACGGATGATAAAGAAATTGCTAAATCATATCTTACGACGGATCATTTTACTTTGACGCTTGGTACCTATATGTATGGTGCCATCGGTAATGCATTTTCATTGTTTGAATCTAAGGATGATAATATAATGAAAATGATGGTGTTGTTGAGTGATGGTGAAACCGCTGATACATATCGGCATACATCAACAGTAACAACAGCAAATAGTAGAGGGGTTAAGATATATACAGTTGGTTTAGGTAGCAGTACCAAGTATTTTATGGATTATCTAAAACCCTTAGCCAATAATACAGCGGGGGCATTCTATTTAGCTTCTGATGCCAGCGAACTGGAAAATATTTTTAGTGATATCAATAAGAAAATTGATATAGAAACAGACAGTGATGAAGATGGCATTGCGGATTATTATGAAGAAAATATGGTTATGTTTAATGGCGTAACCATTAAGTTGGATAAAGATGATCCCGATAGTGATGGAGACGGACTCCTTGACGGTGAAGAGGTTGTAGAGTTAAACTATCAGTATAATGCGGATAAGACACAGGTAATTGTAACCGGAAAATTAATTTCTAATCCATTATTGGAAGATACCGATGGTGATGGATTAAGAGATGAAGTGGAAATTAATTTTTATGGAACATCACCTGTGTTGAGGGATACCGATGAAGATAAATTAAATGATAAATTTGAAATCGATGAATGGTATGATCCGCTTCTGGCAGATGTAGACGGCGATGGAAGGTTAGATTATCAGGAATATATCGAAGGAACATCTCCGTATTCGTTCGACAAGATATGGCAAGACTATGCATGGGAATTTGTTCTGGGATTTTTTGCGGGAGATATTATTCATGAAACAGACAGTGTTGCTACCGTAATGGGACAAATTGTAGGTAGTCTTGTACCAGGTGTAGATATCAGAGATATTGTAGCTAATTGGGCGTATGGAGATTATGGATTTGCTTTATTAAGTGCAATCGGATTGTGGACAGGTGGTGGAGACGCAGCAAAAGCAGGTGGAACGGTTATAAAGTTCGTAATCAAGAATGCTGATAACTTACCAATGATGATGAATCTGCTTGAAGGCTTATTGAAGAATTTCCCGGATTTGGTAGCAGATTTAAGCAAAAATGAAAAGTTTGCTGACATGGTTGAGGGGCTTGCGAAGGCGGATACATCTAAACTTACCAGAAGTGAAGCTGAGGCGTATGAACAATTTTTGCGAAATGCCGGAGTGTCAGAGGATGTAATAAAGGGTGGCGCTAAGGCTAAAAGAAATCTCATTGATGATATGGATGAAATAGCAGAAGATATTATCAATATAAATAAGAAATATTCAGATGGATTCGAATTGAATAATAGTATTAAAAATATTCTTAACTCGGCATCTTACTATGACGATCCATATGAGCAAGTAGCAGCCGTCACAAGAAGTATTACTGACCATACATTTGCGAATGGAAATAAAAGAACAGCATTTGATACGTTGAATATGTTAGTAAATGACTTGGGCTTAGATAACACATTAACGGATAGTCAAAAATGGGATTTGATATATGATATAGCAGAAGGGAGAATAGATGATGTTACAGAAATTGCTAGAATTCTTAAAGGAGAATAGTGCTAAACTGCTAATTAAGTATGATGGGGAAAGAAGTGTTAAGAAGTATACAATTAGACTTTTGTATAATGACATTAGACACAATAGTTCTGGAAAGGATACGGATTTTCCATGTGATACATTAAAGGAAATACTTGTAGAAAATGATTGCTGTGAAGCAGATGAAATACAGGACTATTTTGACAATACATTAAATCATGGTATTAGTACCTTGAAAAATAAATATGGAAGTGAATGTGTTATTTCAATTATTGTAGCAGAAAAGGAAAATTCCATTTTGTATACATTACATATTCAAGCTGCTAAGGGTACCAGATATCTTTCTGATACAAATTACAAGCAAGCTTGTGAAATGTTAATGCTAGAAAATACATAAGATAAGCAGTCAGTCTTGCTAAGCAAGTATAAATAATTGAGGATGTTCTTTGGCTGAGGTTGTCAAGGAGCATCCTTGGTTATGTTTAATGGTGTAACCATTAAGCTGGATAAAGATAATACCGATGGTGATGGAAGGTTAGATTATCAGGAATATATCGAAGGAACATCTCCACGTTCGTTCGACAAGATATGGCAAGACTATGCATGGGAATTTGTTCAAGGTTTTTTTGCGGGAGATATTATTCATGAAACAGACAGTGTAGCAATCGTAATGGGACAAATTGTAGGTAGTTTTATACCATATGTAGATATTAGAGATGTGGTAGCTAATTTGGTGTATGGAGACTATGGATTTGCATTCTTAAGCTTTATCGGATTGGCTACGGGTGGTGGAGACGCAGCAAAAGCAAGCGGAACGTTTATAAAGTTCGTAATTAAGAATGCTGATAATTTACCAATGATGATGGACCTGTTTGAAGGCTTATTGAAGAATTTCCCGGATTTGGTAGCAGATTTAAGCAAAAATGAAAAGTTTGCTGACATGGTTGAGGGGCTTGCGAAGGCGGATACATCTAAACTTACCAGAAGTGAAGCTGAGGCGTATGAACAATTTTTGCGAAATGCCGGGGTGTCAGCGGATGTAATAAAGAGTGGTAGTAAATTTAATATTTATGTTAAAGAAGTTAAGCCGCCAGGATCACCTAATACAGTTCAGGTATATACTGATGGATATGCTCAAGTAAACAAAAGAAAAATAGAAGTGTATATTAGGGGGAAGATTAAAGAACCTGAAAATTTATTTGAATTGAAAAAAAGACTTCGTGAATTAAAAAAAATTAAAAATAATAATCCAAAAGAATATACTAAAGAACTTGCGAAAGAATTTAAACAAATTGACAATACCATACATAATTATGAGCGTTCTAAAGCAATGGGTAAGTTATTAGATGAGGCTGGGATAGCAGATACAATTGAGAATAATGAAATGATAGCAAATATTATATTAGATTCAGCCAAAGATGTTACAAAAGAAAATACGAAAATTAGTCGTTATATAGAAGGTGTCAATGGTAAAGTAATAGTGGAGAGTTGGTGGATATTAGGAAGTGATAATATTCCGTATTGCAGTACAATTATAATTATAGCAGTAAAATAATATAGGAGACAGAAAATAAATGGAAGAGAGTTATAAATATTTAGAATCTAAAAGTATCAATGAGTTAATTGAGATTATTGATAATTTTACAGATATGGATGAAACTATAGACGCATTGTATATACTATCAGACTTAGATAAAGAAAAAACATTAGAAAAAGGATTGAATTTTTTATGGAATAATGCAGCTGACGAATTTTTTCAAGCAGGGGTAGTCGGGTTGTTAGGATTTATTGATATAGACAAAGTGTGTTATTGTTTGATAAATAGAAATGATGAGATTCAACCTTATCTGTTAGGCTACCTTATGGAAGAAATCAGTGGAAGAGGTAAAAATGAAAAAATTATTGAGTATGTAAATGTGATTTATAAAAAATATAGTTTACTTGATAGTGACGAAAAGAATAGTATTTCTGAAGAATATAATTTTTTTATGGATGAGTTTAAAACTTGTATAAATGATTTAAAATAATGGGATTTTAGTCAAGTAATATTATTGGTATTGGTATCAATTGATTAGTATAAAAGATTTAAGAAGAATTTGTTATCAGAATGCTTGTCCACCAAAATAAACCTGAATATTGTTTTACAGACTTAAGACGCATTGTTTTCATGGCACTTAGTGCTGTGGAGATAGTGCGTTTTTTTCATTAAATGGTGGTATTTTTATTATAAAAAATGGTAAAAAAAGCGGTAATCCAGTTCCAGATTTATTTCATTTTGGCGGTAGTGGTATAAGATGTATTATCTCATTTTCGGAAGAGAGTATTTTTTATAGTGTCGGACAAAGTTTTTAGACCATGCTGGAAAGCCTTATAGTATCAGCATTCTTGCTAATGTAAAAAATAAAATGTTCCACAGAACTAATGTTTGAATAAATGCGGAAAAACCTCATAGTTGCTGGATTTGAGAAAAATGTATCAAAAATTGCTCTACAATTTCGTTACGAGGTTTCCTACTAAAAATCCATATATTGGTTTCCGTATCATGCACTATAGATTTCATGAAGTCTATTTTCCATAACTGTCAGATAGCCCATAAAATCCATAAGAATACCAGTCTTTTCAAGATTTTATTCGTTTATAAGTTTTATCATAAGACGAGTTATGGTTTATAAAGACTGAACAGGACGCAGTGGTCTCATAAATACAGACAGCAACAGATAACTACAGATAATAAAAGAAAATGCTAACAAGTAAATCCTACACTGATAATAAAAATGGATAATGGTAAGGGGA
This sequence comes from uncultured Acetatifactor sp., assembly GCA_964403595.1. Lineage (GTDB taxonomy): Bacteria > Bacillota > Clostridia > Lachnospirales > Lachnospiraceae > Acetatifactor. The sequence continues at coordinate 6,981 of CAYOGM010000139.1, forward strand.
ATAAGTATCTCTACTTTAATGCTGGTAGTAGTAAGGAAATCTTCCAGACAATCTTACATAATTGAAGTATCGTACCCATAATCCGATAATTCTAGCTTTGTACTGATAGATATAAAGACTGCTCCTGCAATGGTAACAAGTTATTTGTAGTCAGTCTGGCTTGTCTATAGTTTTTCTTTTTTCATAAGTTCTGGTACTTGCTACAGACTGTCACAAACCTGCAAGTTGTGTGATGTGCAAAGTTCCATAATTCTGGCTGTCTTGGGGTATCCTGCTTCGCCTATGACTTTTATTTTTTTTACACGGGGGTACTTTTCAGATGTTTTTTGCGAAAAAAATATATGTGTTTTTCCATCGTGACACACATTTATTGAAATCTGTTACACTTTTTGTAACGAAAATTTGCCCCCAATATAGGAACTTTACAAATTTAATATTTTACCCAGTAGCCTTAAGATTGTTCTAAGTCTTAAAACGAACGACAGGAGGTAATAATTCATGGTTTATGGTATTGTTTCGCAAGTGGATGATGCTACCACCAGAGCTTATTTTA
>CAYOGM010000140.1:0-5789 GCA_964403595.1 uncultured Acetatifactor sp.
GGTCTTGGATTCCTCGATAGTGATAACACCATCTCCGCTCACCTTCTCCATTGCATCTGCAACCAACTGGCCAACCTCTTCATCACCTGCGGAAATAGCTGCTACTCTCGCAATATGATTCTTGCCATTTACCTTCTGGCTCATCTTAGCAATAGACTCTACAGCACAGTCAGTAGCCTTCTTCATACCCTTTCTGAGGATGATAGGATTCGCACCTGCTGCCAGATTCTTCATACCCTCATTTACCATAGCCTGTGCCAAAACGGTAGCAGTAGTTGTACCGTCACCAGCCACATCATTGGTCTTGGTAGCAACTTCCTTAACAAGCTGTGCGCCCATGTTCTCGAAGGAATCCTCAAGCTCGATTTCCTTTGCGATAGTCACACCGTCATTGGTGATAAGGGGTGCGCCAAAGGACTTATCCAAAACTACATTTCTACCCTTGGGTCCCAAGGTTACTCTAACGGTATCAGCCAGCTGATTTACGCCGGACTCTAATGCTGCACGGGCTTCTGCGCCGTATTTAATCTCTTTTGCCATTGTTTATATGCCTCCTAAATTTTATTTTTGCACTACTGAATAATAGCAAGAATGTCGTTCTGTCTAACGATGATGTACTCTTCGTCGTCCATCTTTACTTCGGTGCCTGCGTACTTGGAGTAGATTACGTTGTCTCCAACCTTAACCTCCATCTTCACTTCCTTGCCGTCAACCATGCCACCGGGACCTACAGCAAGAACCTCTGCCTGCTGGGGCTTCTCCTTGCTCTGTCCGGGCAGAACGATACCGGACTTGGTTGTTTCTTCTGCCACCAACTGCTTCAATACAACTCTGTCACCTAAAGGTACTAACTTCATAAAAAATGCCTCCTTATATTTGGATTGGATAATCTCTTACGTTTGATTTGTTAGCACTCCATCAATTTGAGTGCTAATCACTAAAACATATATTAGTTTTATATGCGAAGGTTTGCAAATGCATTCAAGAGCAAAAACAACTCTTTATCTCTTGTTTTCTTTGTTTATCTTTTGTTTTCTCTCTTTTTCTCTTGCGGTCATCAAATAAAAGATTTAATATTTAGTTTATAAAATCCGCCCCTGCTTCTATATTTCACAAACTTCTTATTTCATTACACACAAAACATTCATATGCACCCCTGCCTGAGACCAAAGCACACCTTTTTCCTTCTCCAGCTTATCCAATACCACTCCAATCTCGGCCTCAGAAACGTTACCGGGAATGCGAACACATGCAATGCTTTCTGTCTGAAGCTGCTGCGCAAGCATATCTGTTGCCTGATTGATGTCATCCACAATTTTGCCATTCACATAATAATACTCCTTGGTAGCATCCGTAGCTGCATAGGCGTTAAAATTCAGCATAGCCACCTTATCGGAAACCAAAATTCCGTCAACCTGGGTATCCGTCACATTAAATAACGCATTAATAACAGTATCTGTATCATTGTTGGTAACATCTAACACACACCAGTTGCCATCTACCTTTACACGGTTCCATTCGTGGCCACCACCATATAATGTACCGAAATCACACATAGCCTCCAAGCCTGCACAGCGGGCTGTCAAAATAAACGCCTCAGAATAGCTCTCACACACACCATAATTCTTACAAATAATGCCGTATGGGGTATGTGAATCCCAAAACTGCTCAGGCAACACTGATACATCCTCTACATCCGTCTGGGTGGAATCATGGTCATATGAGGCATTGAGACGAAAATACTCATTAATTGCTAAAACCTTCTCATAATCAGACATGCTGTCACTTGTTACAGTAGCTGCAATATTTTCTGCCGCCTCCAGCTCCTGACGAGTTTTATCCAAACGAACCTGAGGATCCTCCACATATTTTACTACAATTGCTTCATACTCATTATTGAATTTGATTCCCTCAAGAAACCCACAGGTAGGATTCTGTCTGTAAGATTCCATAAACAACATTTGTAAATACTCTATATTAGCTGCATCCGGGAACACTTCCACAGGTACAGGTATTACCTCTGACTGGGCAATCAGACACATAGACATCCATGCCTGCAAATCATTGGTGGCATACATCATCTTGCCAACATTCACATCGCCTAAGGTCTCCAGATTCTGTTTCACCGTAACTGCCACCTCGTTCAAAAGCTGAATCTTAGGACTGTTCCCCTGCGCCGGAGAAACATCAGGCTGAACAGGCTCACTGCTTTCTGGCACACTGGGCTCCACTGCAGGTTCACTGCTCTCAGGCACACCGGGCTCCACTACAGGCTCGCTACTCTCAGGTATACCGGGCTCTGCTACCTGCTCACTACTCTCAGGCACACCGGGCTCCACATCCTCAGGAAGTGCGTCAATGAGTTCCATGATTTCATCATCCGTCTCAGAGGTTGTCTCCATAGTAACATTTGGAGTCTCCGCACCTCCCACCTTGGCAAGAAACTCATCCTCTCTCTTCGTTACCACCGAAATATCCGCCATAACATCTGCGTATTTCATACCGGAAAGCTCCACCAGAAAACTGTCAAACAAGGTATTGGCAACCTTGGCTCGAATTGTCATTTTATATTCGTCATCAGGATAAGTATAGGTCTGAGCACCATGGTAATCTATTACCATTTTCTGCACGGAACCGTCCACCATCTCCACATTCACATAGGCAGGAATATCTTCTACAGACGTAATATTTACGGATACACGCTCTGAACTGACTGTATAGGGAAGTCTGTGGGCAACATCTCTTACATCCGCAATGTTACTGATACCGGACTGCCTGCCACTTGCGTCCACTGCCACAACCACAAAATATCCATCCTTTTGGGTATCCTCATATTTAACACCTCTGTTCATAAAAGTGATACCGTCATCACTCACTTCCAAACCTACATTTTTCAAATCGTTTTTGATTAGCTCTGTATAGTTCTCAGATTTTTGCTGAGTATTAAACTCCTCTACAGAGACAGAAGTATTTGTGGTTGTGCATTCCAGCTTATAACCCACGCTACCAAAATGCTCATACACTCTGTATTCCACTGCCCCGGGAACTGCCTCCCAGGAAAGCTTATAACTATTGCTCTTATCTACACTCTGACTGATTGTCGGAGAGGCCAAATCATGCTGAATGGTGAAGGGTGTTACAATTGGTCTCTCCAACTTTTCCCCGGTGTTCAAATCCAAATACTGCACCAGATACAGCTGATTTAAAGACCCCCATGTACCATCATTCACATTATAAGAACCGTTTTCATTCAACGCCAACGCACCATCCGGAGCAATCGTAATTTTTCCATTTTCATAAGTATTCTTGTTGTAAATCATACCGGAAATATTCTCATAATCCGTATTGTCATAAACCTTAAAGGCATCATATGCGATATAACCTGCTTTTTCACTACACTCAAACTCAAACACATAATTTGCAGGAAGGTTATAAAGTGGCTGATTGTAATCCTCCGGCAATGCAGATGCTGCGAAATTGGTCTGGATATAGCTGAACAAATCCTCCCCTTCACTTACATTATTTGACAACTCCTGCGCAGTACCGGTGCGAAATGTTTCAGCACCACCGGTAGCTACCTCTGCATTATTACCACCGCATCCTGTCAAAGATGTCATAACCAACATAGTTGTCAACATTAAGGAAACAATTTTCTTCTTCATATTATAATCCTCTCTTATTTCATTGTTATTTTGCGGATTCGTATTGGCCTTTTTGAATCTTTCACTAATAACACCACACAAGTTTTTAAAAGGTTGCAAAAAATTTAATTTTTTTTGCAACCTTTCTCATTTTCCTATGAATTATTTCTGAAGCCGGTAAACAGTCTCTACTCCGGCAATTCTTACAAACTCTTCATTCCATATCTGGAATATAATGGTTCTATCTTCTGTAAGCACCGCCTTATAATACTTCACAGCAGACTCTGTAGCAGTCTCTATTGCAACTGCACCGTTCAAAGTATCAACCAATTCTGAAAGTTCTCCGTCTGTCAACGCATTATCCTCTGCAAAGCCCTGTTCTTCTGAAACATACACAGCCTCCACTTCCTCGCCATCCAAAAGTGCTACAAACAAGTCATACTTCTCTGCATCGCTCTCGATACCGTCACACCAGCTTGCCCGAGGCTGGAAAGTCAGTCCCTGCCCATCACCATTTCCACCTTCTGCTCCCAGACTTGGCTGAATATAGATGTCCTTATTGCCTTCTGCACTGCTACTCTCCTTGGCTACCAGACTTTCCTCAGCACTGTGGATTTCCTCGCCATCGCGAAAAACTCCTGTATAATGTACTGCCCCCACCATAATTGCCAAAGCCGCCGCTGCTGCCAACACTCCCATATATGGAGTATAACGCCTGCGAGGTGAAGCTGCATTATTCAATTCCTTCTCAAGCTGTTTCTTAAAATCATCACCGGCAGAAATATCCGCAAACGCTTTTTCATATTCCTTTTTAAAATTCATAGTCGGCCTCCTTTAGCTTATCCTTCAGCATCTCCCGTGCCCTATGTAGTCTTGACTTAACAGCAGTCTCACTCATCTTTAGAATCCCACCAATCTCCTTGATAGACAATTCTTCAAAATAGAACAAGTGAATGGGAATCCGATATTTCTCCGGAAGCTCCATAACTGCATAATAGACCTCACTTTTCTCCTCCATGTTCTGAGCCATTTCTCCAACCTCCGTCAGGCTGGCACGATGTCTGGCCCAGGCAGTCTTCACAAAAGTATTACCGGTATTTACTGCTACCTTTAAAAGCCACGCTTTGCGGTGCTCCTCCTCCCGAAAGGTATTACCCGCCTGCGTGTACTTAATATATTTCAAAAAAACATCCTGAGTAATATCCTGTGCATCATGGACATTCTGCGTTCTGGAAAATGCAATACGATATACCATGTCTGTGTATTTTTCAATCAATTCGTTTATTGAAAGGTCTCTGCTGTCTGTACTCAAAATAAGTCCCCTTTACCTATAACACTAAATATGTAAATCAAAGGTTGCAAAAATCCGATCAAAGTTAAGCACTCCGACCGGACTTTTTTACTTCCTCTATCAGAAAATACGCTCCTACAAAAAATACCACTGCCCAAATCAGCAAAAGTTTCTTACTATATGTGCCATAAATATATCTCATGTACATATTCTCTGCATCTGATAAACCACCTTCTAATTTCACATGCTCATCCGGACCTGCATCTGCTGCGCAAAATGTTACATAAACATCTTCTCTCTCAGGAAAATCCAGCAACAACTGATACTCTTCTCCGGGTGTTACCCACTTTTCAATGTTAAATTCACAATACTCCAAAGACATTCCGGCACTTAACTCACAACTGTCCCGGGCAATCACCTTACCGGAAGCATCCGTCAGTTTTCCAACCACATATTCCTCATAGCTTTCATCGCTCTTATCTGTGGTAACACTAATCGCTATATTTTTTAGATAAGAACTTGTGGGAATAAATGTCTCAACATATTCTGCCCCGGCTACCGACTTTTCTTCTTTCCCCTGCAAATCCGAAGCATGAACATCATATGTTGTATAACACAAATATTGTGGGAACAAATAATACACTCCCAAGGTACAAACCACACTTATCACACCGGAGGCGATGCAGAGTATTATAATATCTTTTAACTTATTTTTCATTCTGCATCTCCTCTACCTTATATACATCCAAAATCTTGTCCTGCATGGTAAAATGCCCCGCATGATTCATTTCGTATCCGATATTATTCAAATCCTTTTCCATCTTTCTGACGTTGTTCCACATCTTCATTCAAACCCC
>CAYOGM010000140.1:5799-7450 GCA_964403595.1 uncultured Acetatifactor sp.
TTCCATCTTGGTATTACCATATCTGGCCTGCACATGGTCGTACACATACCAGACATTAGCAGCTTCATAATCATCCATCAAGTCTGCCAGCTTTATTTTACCGCCTCGCATCTCCAGATAGCGCATCATAGTGACATCTGCCTGTGGCATGTAATACATATAAATGAAGCGATGCTCGCCGGGGTCATCTGCAATAACGCAGTCTCCCTCTTCAATATTCTCGTCTATAAACTTCACCCATTCATCTGCTGTACAATTCATCAATTGTGAATCCAAAAGCGTCTGCACCGAGAAATAACCCATTATACACAACAAAGCAAGCATACCGCACTGTGGCACCAGCCTGCGAAGCTCATTTCCTTCTCCGATTACCAATGCCAGACCAAGTACAAGCACTCCCCACGCATTATACGGATATCTGGGCTGCCAGATAGGAGTCACCCATACAGATATGGCTGCACCTAACAGCATTGTTCCAAACATAACTGCCACCAGATACAATGCAAACCAATTCTTACGCATACAGGCAACAACAATGAGTATCACAATCAAAACCAAGAAAGCCGCACCCAGCCCCTCCATGTTACATTCCAACAACAAAGCCGGTGCACTCCGCCACTCTGCCCAATCAAACTCAGATATCCAAAAATCCTCTGCCACTCTGCCCAATTGTCCCAGAAAAGCTTTCAGCCACGGTGCAAATCCCAGTACAATCAAAGCTCCTCCAAGCAAAAGTTCCTTTATCCGTTTTCGGTCTTTGATAAGAACAAAGAAAAACATAATAGCCCATGCTGTGAATACCGCCATAGCCGCATAGTAATGCGTATACATTGCTGCCAATGTAAACAGCACCGTCAAAACAAAATGCAATTTACGCCTGTTCTCCCAAAAGAAATACAAAAACAATACTGCCGCAGTTACAAACAGACATCCCCATGAATACATACGCACATAGGTTGATTTTTCTAATGTAGAATAACTTAAACCAAAGAGCATAATATAAAAAAGAGAAACCTTATTTCCCCATTTTTTGCGAATCTCAGTTGCTCCCAGCCATAGAAGATTAATCGCTGTTGCCAGTACAGTCACAAACCGGTATACCGCCAGATTCTCCCCGCAAATCATCTCAGCTATTTTTAATATCAGGTGGAACAATGGCGGATGTTCATCCGCTGCCGCTCCTTTTATAATCTCCGCCATACTGCCTCTGACAAGCGTAATAGAATAACCTTCATCTAAAACGATGCTGTCCGTTGTTATGGGAATCGAAATAATTGCACATATAATCAACGCCACAATATAGGGTATGGTTTTCTTTAATATCTTCATTGTTAATCCTTTTCCACTTCTATTGTCGAATATTGCATATATAAATCTATCCGGCAGGAGAATTGCTCACCAGCCGGATAGCTCTATCATTTGCACTATATTGTATACCTAATTAGCACTTAATCTCTAAATAACCCAAAAGCTTGGACATGTCATACTCTTCCATTACACCCAGATTAGAGTCATAGAACTTGCCATCATAGTGTACAAGGTAGTGACAGAAACGACCCATTTTCTCCATCAGAATACAGCACTTAGGAAGAACTGCATCACGTCCCTCAGTATAGTTGATGATGTCAGTATGATCAATACCATAGTAGTT
>CAYOGM010000141.1:0-7414 GCA_964403595.1 uncultured Acetatifactor sp.
CGGATATTGAAGTTGGTGAATTGTTGGATACGGTAGAGTATGATTATCCCACATTCCATTTGTCCATGGATTGTTTTATCTGTAAAATTAAGAGTGGTAATCTGGTGCTCAAGGAGCATGAGGCTGCCAAGTGGTTAACTAAGGACACTTTGGACAGTGTGGAATGGTTGCCGGCGGATCAGGGACTGGTGGAGAAAATAAAGAAATATATTTGAAAATGCATCTTTAATGAATTTGCACAGAAGGTGATTCAATAATATGGCAGATATTTTAAGAATACAAGATCGGTTTAAGATAACCGGTAGGGGACCGGTGTATACAATTAGATATAAAAAAGGTACAAAAATTTGTTTAGGGGATTTGTTTTATGACTTGCATGGGCATAGATTTAAGGTAATAGGTATAGAGATGCTCCGTAGATGCTTTCCCGATGTTCCCGTTGATGAACTGCCGGTAGCTCTTATGTTTGAATTGCTCGATGGTGTAGATGCTATAGGAAACATCCTCGTTACAAACTTACAGGACATTAATTTCTTATTCTGTAGTCATCCACTGTATTCCGGAAAAGTAGATATGGATTATGAGACAGAATATCAAGAAGCGGGATTAAATCACGCATGTGCGTTGTTTAGTTATGAAGATTTGGAAAATGGAAAGTTATCTTTGTATGGTGAAGATATCTCCGGATTGACCATTTACCGCGGATGGATGATGAAACCGGAAATGTATCGGACTTTCTATAATTTACTTGAAGAAAAAGGTATTTTTCTGATTAACAGTCCGGAAGAATACAAGAGATATCATACGCTTCCGGGATGGTATAATGAGTTTTCTGATATGACGGCAAAGTCAATTTGGGAAGAGGATGGCAATGTAAATGCTATTTTAGAAAAGAGTACCTCATTAGAAGGAAGTTATATTGTTAAGGATTATGTAAAGAGTAGAAAGCATGAATGGTATGATGCTTGCTATATTCCCAATATTGCAGATAGGGTAAATGCATCAAAAGTAATTAATACTTTTGTAAAACGCCAAGGGGAAGGACTTGTTGGTGGTATTGTTCTTAGGAAATTTGAAAAACTGAAACAGATAGGATTTCATGAAAAGAGTGGAATGCCTATTTCGGAAGAATATAGAGTGTTTGTCTATGCCGGAAAAGTGCACATCGTAGATAATTACTGGAACGATGATTTGAAAGTTGATTTTTCGGCAGAGGAGCTTGCGTGGATTGATGGAATTGCAGCAAAGGTTCGAAGTAACTTTGTTACAGTAGACTTGGCGCGCAAGGAAGATGGCACATTGATTATCATGGAATTGGGCGACGGACAAGTTTCCGGCCTTCAGGAGATTGATGCGAAAGACTTTTATGGATGTTTTGACAAGAAGTAGCTTATGTCCAAAAATCGAAGTTGTTGACGGTAGAAAGGAATAATATGATTCAAACATGGGATTGGTTGTTTCTGCATCTTCCCAGAGATGAAGAAAAGCAAAGAATGGTGCTTGAAAACATGGAGAGCCGGAAATATACAGAAATCAAAGTCAGAGATTTTGTTAAAGAGTTCTTGGTTACAAAAGATTGGAAGTTAATAGATGAATCAAAGATGGAACTATTACAGTAATCTAATGTACATGAATGAGAGGAAGAGTGTCTAAATCGGATACTACAGAAGGTGGGGGATTAATGAATAGTTAGCAGATAATAAGTAGGGGCTGAGCGCAATGCTCAGCCCTTCAGTATTACCATAAAAACTATTCATTCACCCGATTCACCAGGAAAATGCCTCCGCACACCAGTGCCAGTGCCAACACCAGTTCCAGACCAAAGGAAGAGGTCTCATGTAAAAATACGAAGGACAACAGTACGCTGAAAATAGGATTGGTGAAGGAGTATACAGCAACCTTACCTACAGGGTTGTTTTTCAGCAGGATACCCCATACGGAATATGCTACGGATGAAACCAGTGCCAAATAAATCAAAAGTATAACGGATTTCACAGACCAGCCGGTTAATCCGCCGCCCATGAGCAGTCCGCAGATGGTCATGATGATGCCACCGAAGATGAACTGGTAGCCACTTAAAACCACAGGACTTTCTTTTTGAGAGTATTTTTTGACCAAAGCGGAGGACAAAGCATAGGCAATGGCTGCTACCAAAATGGCACCCTCACCCTTTAAGGTAAATCCGCCGGTAAGTCCGGTGGGGTCATAGTTAATCACAATAACGCCTGCGAAGCCGATGAGGCAGCCTAAGAATTTCTGTGCAGTCAGTTTCTCATAGCGGAATACAAGACATGCCAGCAGGATGGCGATGAAGGTCTGGGAACCATTGATAATAGCGGATTTTACACCGGTGGTGTAGGCCAGTCCCATGTAGAAAAATATGTACTGGAATACGGTCTGAACCATACCCAGTTTGCACACCATACCCCAGGAACTTTTCTGGGGGAACAGGGGCTTGCCGGCAATGATGCTGCCAAAGATGGCGGTGAGTACGCCGGCCAGAATAAAGCGTACACCGGCAAAAAGGATGCGGGATGCAACGTCTCCTGCGGCAATGCCGAACCACACGTAGCCGATTTTGATGGCGGGAGTGGCGCTGCCCCAGAGGAGGCAGCAGAGGCATGCCAAAAGCAGAATGCCCAGTGTGCTGGTCACGAAGGTTTTCTTGGCGGTGTTTTCACCGGAAGTTGTTTGGGTGAGATTAGTTGTGTTGTTACTCATGAATGTGTTTCTCCTTTGTGAATAATTTATAATTCAAATACTATTGTAAATTTCAAAGATACAATATGGGGTAAGTCATTTGTGTTCCTCCAGCCATAGCGTAGCTACATGAGCGTAGATTGCTGCACCTATCGGAAGAGCATCCTCGTCAAATCTGACCTGTGGATGATGAAGGGGATAGTGGTATCCCTTGTCAGAGTTCCCGGCTGCCAGTGCTACCATGATGGTAGGAATCTCATGGCTTACATAGGCGAAGTCTTCACTACCCACATTTTTGGCAACCTTGCCGCCACCGGACAGGGAGGCCAGTTCGTCAGTAGAATAAGCTTTGTCAGAACCGTTTAGTTCGCGGATATAGCGCAAGGTACAGGCAGAAAGTTCCGCGTCATTTACCAAAGTGGGGCAGCCACTTCCGAAGGAAACGGTTGCTGTGGCGTGAAAGGCCTGCGCAGTATGCCCTGCAATTTCCTGCATTCGTATTTTTAAATGAGTGCGAATATCTTCGTCATAGGCCCGGAGTGTACCCTCCAGTCTGGCAGTGTCGGGAATGGCATTACCTGCATCTCCGGCCTGAATAGAACCGATAGTCAGTACCGCGTCATCTGCCGGGGAAAGTTCTCTTGCATGGATTTCCTGTAGTGCCAGAATAATATGCGCAGCTACGGTGATAGGGTCTATGCCTAAGTTGGGCATGGAGCCATGACAGCCTTCACCCTGAATATCAATGGTAAAATAATCCGCTGCTGGTGCGCTGACTCCACCTGACGCAACAATAGCCGTTCCGGCTTCGAAAGGGGTATTTACCAGAGCATGAATCATCAGTCCGGCATTTACCTTTGGATTGTCCAAGACGCCGGCTTTCACCATGTCAGCCGAACCTTCCAGGATTTCTTCCGCCGGTTCAAACATCAGCTTTACTGTGCCTTGCAGTTTGTCTTCCCGTGATTTTAATAGGCGTGCAGCCTCCAGCAACATAGCAGTGTGAGTGTCGTGACCGCAGGCATGCATTTTGCCGTTTTCAGCAGCGAATTCTACATCGGCTTCTTCGGTGATGGGGAGGGCATCCATATCTGCCCGCAATAAAAATACTTTGCCGGGATTAATGCCACCCACCAGTCCAATCAATCCAGCCTTACCGCAAGGGATGGGCTCTATTCCGATATTCCTTAATTGCTGTGAAACATATTCTTGTGTATCTTGCAGCTCAAATCCCACACCGGGATGAGTGTGGAGATAGCGTCTGTCCGAAATAATCGTCGGTTTATCTTGAAGTGCTTTCTGTAAAAGGGATGTTCCTTCCATAAAAGTACCTCCAATGCACACATTTTTCTATACTACCTTAAATTTAAGGTGTTGTAAAGAATTATTCCAAGAAGTGATGAAAGATATGAATGTAATTTGCAAATATTCCACTTCATTTTGCCCATGGTTTTGAAAATAGCTAAAAAAGAGGATGATTATCAATGATGCCTATGATATAATTTGGGAAGAAATGCATCAGAGTCGCGAGATAGGAAAAATCAGTATTTGAAGGAATACAACCTAATATTAAAGAAGGAATTACAGTAGAGGTTAATAGATGGACTTGTATGATGAAAAGCGGACTTATCGTGTGGTCACACCCAATGGAAGTTTTGAGTTAGATGATAATTACCGGAGTGACAGAAGACGGCAGATACATAGTTTCTACATGGGGATTAAAGAAGTATGTGGACCCCACCGAAGTTGTGGAGAAGGATGGTAAGACTACGGAAATTTATTATCAGTTATTTCGGTTTGAGTAAAAGAGGGGTGGAAAATGGCAAAGCAGGAATTGTCTACAGAAGTGGTACAGGATAGTACTTTTGAAAATATGGTTGCAAGTGCAATTAAGATACCGGGTGTGAAGGTGAACCGGACGGAATTTCTTACAGAGATGTTTGAAAATCATGTCTTTGACCTTCAAGAGATACTGGAACTTGGGCCTGTGCAGGCAAATTGTCCTAAGGAAATTCTAGAGCGTATGGCGGAGGATGTGATTGCGAAGAGGACTTCCCAGTCTACGCTGGTGTCCTTTGCAACAGGGATTCCGGGAGGGCTTGCCATGGCAGCTACCATTCCGGCAGATACGTTGCAGTTTTTTGGGGTGGCTCTTCGCATGGCGCAAGAAATCTCTTATTTGTATGGCGGAAAAGATTTGTGGACGGATGGGGATGTTGACAATGAGCTGGTGCGGAGTCAGTTGATTTTATATGTTGGTGTGATGTTCGGTGTGGCAGATGCCTCTGCGGTGGTGCGGCTTTTGTATGCTCAGATTGCACAGCAGGCACTGATGGTGATTCCGGAAAAGGTGTTTCCGAGAGTGATTCTTTATCCTTTGGTAAAGCAGATTGGCAAGCGAATCGGAATTAAGGTATCCAAGGCAGCAGCCACAAAAGGAATTTCCAAGGTGGTGCCTCTTGTGGGAGGGCTGATATCCGGTGGTATGACCTATGCCACTATGAAACCTATGGGTAAGCGACTAGCGAAGACTTTGCATGAGGTGAATTTTGAGTATTCGGAGGAGCAGATACATAAGGATTGTCTATTGATAGAGGAATACTGTGGGGAGATGTAATTTGTCTGATTTGAAAGTTTACACCCCGCTATATGCGTATGAGCGGGGTGTAAATGAGATATAATGGCAATTTACATCCCATTTGTCTTGGAAATATAGGTGTAGCAGATAGAAAAGTTTTTTATGCCTTCAGTCGATAGCTTGTGGGAGCTATCATTTCAATGATTCCAAGTTCTATTAAATCCGTTAACAGTTCTTTGATATCTGAGGCCGTAAGGCCAATGAAATCGGTTAGTTCTTCTTCTGTAGCCTGAGCATGCCCTGTCAGGTAACTGATAATCAGTCTTCGGTTGGATTGACTGGTTGCAAAGCTTCCGGTGGAGCCGGATAATTTGTGCCCGTCATTTTGATGCATTTTTAATATGAGTTCAATTGTGTCCGGCGCAAATGTTTCTTTGATGGTGGGGAAATCCCAACCCATTTGTTGCCAGATTCCATAAATTCGGGAAAGTCCGTCGCCGGAGCTGTCACCAATATCTAAGAGATTAAACATTTTGACCAAGGCGGCATTACGAGGGTCAGAGATGCCACCGGATTTTGCTTCTTCCACATTGATGCGGAAGGAACCGGGGTTGCGGAAGCAGAAGCAATTATCCTGCAAAGTAATGGAGATGCCGCAGGCACCATAATAGTCTGCATTAATCAGGCAGTTGGAAAGGGCTTCGCGTAATGCCTCATGTATGTAGGGCATGCTTCCGGGTCTAATACTAGCCGGAAGAGTTGAAAGATACTTAGCAAAATGGTCGCAGACCCGGAAGTAAAAGTCGCACAGGTTGTCACTTAAGTCATCTGAAGCGGAAGAAAAATGCCCTTCAGCCCATTTGAATTCCAAATGATAGTTGGGAAATTCGCGAGTGATGGCAGTTTCTAGACCGAACATCAGAAGTCCGGCCACGGTAGGGTGCATCTGATTGTCTTCGCCTAACTCTACAGCATCCAGTTCACACAAAAAGTCTGCATCTGTAAGGCCTTCCCAGGGGTGCCCGGGAGAGTAGGATTTCAAACGGTTGCGGTAGCGCTGGATAGTTTCGCGGTGAAATACATCCAGACCCAGATGGGGGAGGTGTTTCATATCAGGAGTGATGATCAAGGCATCCCGTTGCATGCTGAGCACTTCTTCGCGGGTACATTTATAGTCGCCTTCACCGTTTCTTCGGTAAGATCCGTTTAAGGGGCTTTTGTTGATATAAATGGGGCGTTCCTGTCGTGTCGCTCTGGGAACAGTGATGACAATAATGTCATTGCCATTGACGTTGCGAATCTGAACATTTTTCGGAGTTAATATATTGATATTGGTAATGGACGGATTGTTGACCTTATCCCAAAATTCCTGAACCAGACGCTCGGGGTCAGGGAGATTTACGGGATGAAGTGTGCGGTCTTTATATTCCTCTACACCCAACAAAATAACGCCGCCCATGGTGTTAGCAAAGGCAGAGTAGGTTTCCCAAATACTGCGGGGGAGGCCGCCAAGGGCTTTTTTGGCTTCTATACGATTGTTTTCACGATATTGTTCCAAATGAGTAAAGTCAAGCATGGCACACCTCCGTTATAATGTATGTCGGATTCTATATTTTTATGGTAGCACGAAAATAAGGGTGGGGCAATGGGAAAATAAGGCTTGTGGTCTGTAAAATCAAGTGTTATAGTACATCTAAAAGTATCTAAATTATAATCTTTTGTCTTTGGCTGTCGCCGTTTTTTCCTATTAATCATTAAGTAAGAATATTTGTATAAGATTGTCTTGTGTTAGGAATTGTTTTTGGGTATACTAAGGTTAGAACATTTTAGAAAGAAGAGGTGATTTGTATGAGTACGGTACAACAATTATTGGATTGTTCTGCTGACATTGATGGAAGTCAGAGACAAGTGCGAGAAAAGGTGCTGGAGAGTTACCAGGATATTGCATTGGGTAAAGGCCGTGACTGCAATGAATTCTTCGATGAATTGGAGAAAAGGTATTCTGGTGTCTGATCAATGAACAGGAACGAGTAGTATACATACTCAGAATTTTTCGTATGTTGGAAAACTGCAGAGACGAAGCGACTGCGAAGCAGGTATTTCCTTTTCCTGACGCGATACCAACAAAATCCAGAC
>CAYOGM010000142.1:0-7408 GCA_964403595.1 uncultured Acetatifactor sp.
TCAGATGACGGATGAAGGTACGGAGGATGACTGGGTCATCGGGTTAGAGGGCGAGAACTTTGAATGTGCAGAATTTCTTGCTCATGAGACAACACACATAACTGTAACTGAAGGAGAATTGTGTTTTGTGGAATATACCTGTCTTACAATGGCGGCTCAATTTGCTGATGAATATGTGCCGGACAGTTATTGTAGTTCCTTTGCTTTTGAAATTGGAAATGGTGAATACCAGGTGGATGTATATAAGCTTAAAAATGCGGATACAGGAGAAAAAGTAGAAGGGAAGCGGGATATTATTTTCAAATTCACTAAGGTGGAAAAGGCTGATACACAAGGGAAAATCTTGTGGTGTTCCGATTTGAGGTAGGGTGAAATGATATTTCACAGATATAAAATATTTATTTCACATTGGGGAATGGTTCTTAATATATATGGTTCTATTTGTGATTATGATGAATATGTAGCAAGTTCTGATATCCGTGTCCGGCAATGTGGTGTGAGAAGGTGATTTCCGTGGAATATGGAACGATATTGAGAATGGGAGAATATGAAAGCTTGGAGTAAAGAAATGATTTGAGAAAATCTAAAATATGGCCTTGTGTTTCTATGCACATTGTGTTATTGTTATTTCAAGCAAAGATTTATGATTCTATTTTTCTAAATTTCTAAGATTTTTCTATTAGTCAATTAATTCAAATCCTTGCTTAAATCCCTTAAATGAGCAGGGAGAGAGGCTCTTCCTGCAACACAAATTGAAGACAGGAGGAGTATGTATGGGGCAGAAAGATTTGACGGAAAAGAGTCTGGAGCAATATCCGGATGTATTTGCAGATGTAGTAAATGGGTTGTTGCATCGGGGGAGACAGGTGCTAGAGGAGAAATGCTTGCAGTCGGCGCCTACGGAAACATTGTATCCCGGCACAGAGGGACAGTTGCGCAATCAGTTTCATGACGTGAGTATGTATGAGATGAAGGCCGGTAGAATTCGGGTGCAGTACACGCTGGAGAATGAAACGAAGATAAATCGGAAGCTGGTGTTGCGCAAGGCCGGATATCTTGGAGCAGTATATCGGAGGCAGTATGACGACGGGGCTGTTTATCCGGTTGTAAGTATGGCACTTTACTGGGGGAAGCGACGTTGGAGAGGGCCGAGGAATCTGTGGAGGCTGGTGTTTCCTGAGAAGGAGTTGGCTGAGTATGTGGACAATGTACGCTTGCATGTGTACGAGATGGCGCGACTGCCGGCGGAAGTTCGGTCACGGTTTCGAAGTGACATGCGGCTGGTGGTTGATTTTCTGGCAGAAGGAAAGGATTATGTGCCCACAGGGCAGAAGATTGTGCATGTGGAGGCGCTTCTTAGAATGCTGAGTGCGTTGACGGAGGATGAGCGGTTTGAGGAGCTGATCCCCAAGATGCTGGAAGTAGAGAAAACGAAAGGAGAGATTACGATGTGTGAATGGATTGATAAGTATGAGAAATTGGGCATGGAAAAAGGCATGGAAAAAGGCATGGAAAAAGGCATGGAAAAAGGCATGGAGAAAGGCATGGAGAAAGGTATAGAGAAAGGTATAGAGAAAGGTATAGAATGTGTCAATGCGTTGATTAATCGTTTAATTGGAGATGGGCGTGGTGATGAAATTGCAAGAATGGCTTCCGATGTGGAATATCAAAAGCGATTGATGGCTGAGTATGGTTTGTAAGACAATTTTTAGATAGTTAACTGAGAAAGACTTGCTGTGTAGCAGGTCTTTTCCATTTAAAAGAATAGGAATTATGTAATTACGCTTGACTTAGTGTGCGAAATATACTAATATTATAAGCAATAAGAAAGTTCAAAAGAGATACTAACAAGAGGAGGTACAAAATGTTAGCAGGTGTTCCTCGTGGACATCTGGAATGGAATGTGGCAAAAGAGGAAATGTGGTAATTAAAGAGTTTACCCAAGCAAATAAGTATGGAAAGTTTGAAGGGGCAGAGAATAGAATTGTTTCACATAACAGATGATTTACAAACCATAAGTGAATATAGTTTTGCACACACCGTGGAATTGGGTTCTGATAAAAAGTATGGCATCTGGTGGGATGACGTACCCTGTGTGTTAATTGAGGTGGATAGGGCTTGGAACCCATTTGACGATGCTTGTGTGTTCGGGAATCGGGTGTATGTAGGGAACAACGATAAATTAATAATTGTGGACTTGGATACACTGGATTGTAAGACTGTTGCGTGTGATGGCAAAACAATCAAGGTGTGCTGTTGTATGGATCCGTGTCCGGCAGTGTGGTGTGACAAAATTGTTTCCGTGGAGAGCGGTGAAGTATTGTATGTGGGGGAGGTAGAGCGATTTGTGTAACAAAGTAGATGCACATAACTGGGCATGGGAGGAAAACAGTGTCCTAAACCATATTTCTGCGTATACTGCGCCCAAGGATATCTTCCATGCAGTATGTAATGAGTTGGGCAGATATTTTACATTGCAAGGTGCGAAATATACCAAATCCAAACCAAGGTTGAAATGGAAGGGCAATAAACTACGATGTGAGATGGGATTTTGGTCGTCAAGTAGTAATATACAGGGAAATTGGGTGAATCTTGAGATTGTAACCAGTGTATATGCCCTTGATGACAAGGAGATGGAACGCAAGGGGATTTTGAATTATGCTCCCAGACCTAAGAATTTTAATGTGTACAAAATAGACCAAAAGTTGTTTGCAGAAATAATTCAGTACATGGAAGATACTTTGGAATTGGTATGGTCTTTTGAGTCGAAAGAGGGACTGGACAAGTATCTTGCGCAGACTGATAAAAGGAAGATGATTGACGAGAACCCTAATAATAAGATTTATTATGATTCTTTGGGAGATGATTAGAATATAGGTTTGGCGCGAAGGAGTGAATGTTATATGGGCAGATGGGAAGATTATAATTGGGGGGAACCCTATGTGGGTAAAAAAATAGATAAAGTAAATAATATGAGCTTGCCGAAGGAATATGTGGATTTTATGAAACTACATAATGGAGGCGAGGGTGATATCGGTAATGCATATCTTGTTTTATTTCCCTTGGAGGAATTGCAGGAAATAAATGAGGATTATGCTATTGAGGAGGAACTGCCCGGTCACATCATAATTGGCAATAATGGCTCAGGGGAATTGTATGGTATAAATTCCAATGGAGAATATTTTAATGTTCCTTTTATTATTGAGAAAGAATATCTAACAATATTAGGTTCTACACTGGATGAGTTTTATGACGGAGTGAATGCGCTTTGGGAGGCAGATAATGGAGTTGGAAATAATGGATAGGCGGTGAACAGAAGATGTTTATTTATAACGGACCTGTAGGCGATGTGGTCTACAATCCTTCGGAAGAGTTTATGAAAAAGGTCATTTTTGAGACGGATGCATCCCATTGGCAATTAGGAAGTGGCGATTCTTGTATTGAATTGGAGGGTGGACAGGAGCGGCTTATTTTTTTCTATGATGAGCCTTATGGATTCTTTGTGATGCGTCATCCGGACTATCTGGTGACCTGCAATACAGATGTAAAGCTTGAAACGGTTATTCATAAGGTGGGAGGTGAGCCAATGCAGGTTCCAGCCTGCAGTTATGTAAAAAGAGAGCTTGCCTACGAAATAATCCACGCATTTATGCAGACAGGGCAAATCCCGGATTTTGTGGAGTGGGTTGATTTGTATGATATTGACTTTGAGTATGAATTTTGAAAGGAGCGGTTGAGATGGGTTTAGATATGAATTGTCTTGAAGTATTTGGTGGAATATTTGAATCAGAACAGGCAGTAGAAGAATATATGAAAATTGTTGATGGAAAGCCCCAAAGGTTTATGGAGGAACTATATCTTCAAGGTGACTTTGCCGGACATGTTCAATTTAAATTTCTGGATAAGAAGTCAAACAAAGCAGAAGAAGTACTTGCAGATTTCCCTTATGGAGATAAGATTATTGAAGTGCTAAAGGCTAAATTCGCAGATAAGTTTAAGCGAAAAGTGAACACTATAATTGTAATCTATGATTTCCACTTGGGAAGTCATTTTTCGGGACATTCGTTAAGACAAATGAAAGAAAAAAGGACAGATGAATATTATATTTTCAACATAGAGGATGTTTATCCGTATAAGTAATATTTTATTAGCAGGGGAAGTAATTATGGATGTAGAAATCAACGATTACATAGCAGAAATAACCCAAATTGATTGGCTGAAAAACAGTGGAAGCGGTAGCAAAAAGTATCATGTGATTCATTCGATTTTTGAGGCATATGATGATTGGAATGATGAGATGCTTGCGGTTTGGGAACCTCATATTAATCGGTTGGAGGCGAAGGCACAGGAAACCATGGGCGATGCTTGGATTGATGAGGTGTTTGAAACCGTGGCAGAGGCATTGACATTGAACAACCTGTTATGGGAAAAGTGGACTGCATTCATAGAGCGATGTGATTTGGGTGAAGAGTGTGGGCTGGATAATGAGATGTTAGATATGATTATACGAGATGTGGCATGGGCCTATATAGAGCTAGTGCTTGGGAAAACGGATTTTTTTGCGAAGCTTCTGGAGATTTTTAAAGAGGGATATTTTCCTTGTTCCTGGGATGGGGAGTATCCGGAAGGGAAAGCAGTGGTATTGTAGTACAAAATATATATAAGGAGCGGAACGCTATGACAACAGAACCGGATTATACATTAGAGGATGCAGTAGAATTTCATGAAGCATATCCACGTACCTTTATTATACCATCACAGGCAGAGATAGATGCGTTGACAGAGGGGATGTTGGTAAAACTGATTTTTATTTTAAATACGCCAGAGGATGGATGTGGGGCGGAACGAATGTGGGTTGAAATTACAGAAAGAAAAGGAGATTCTTTTTCAGGGATATTGGATAATAATCCTCGCTACATAAAATCTGTTAAGGCTGGAGATCTTGTTCGGTTTGAGAGCAACCATATTGCGGCAATCTATTTAGAAGGTGAGGCACCCTTTGATGGTGACAAATACGCAATCATTACCAAAAGAGCATGGGAAAATCACCAGATTAATTATGTGACACGCACAGATGATTTGATTGACGAGCAGGACAGTGGTTGGATGTTTTCTTTCGGAGATGAGGACGATGATTACTATGCGGACGAAGAAAATGGATTGGTTGTGTTGCTGAAAGATGTTTTACATTTCGAACCGTTACTGGAGCGGGTGTTGGGGGAATGTGGACATTTTTATGAATACTGTGAAGCAACAAATGAGTTCGTATGTGTTCAATGATATCTGATTTGAGTGGGGGGAGAAATAGCAAAAAAACGGAGGTTTGTGATTAGGGATGAATGGTATTGCAATTGCAAAAGAAACCATAAAAATTACAAAGGAAAAGCAGTATACAGTGGATGGTGTGATGGTCACTTTGCCTGAGGTTGATTATGCAAATGTGGTTGCATACTCTCCCAAGGATGGTGCACAGCTTCTGGAGTGGGACATTTCTGAGAAATTTGGAGAAAAGATGTGCCGTATCAGTATTGTGAACGAGGATTCCTTTCAGGCAGGGAGACGGTTTGAGAATCCTTTGGTTATGAATTTTGCCAATGCTCATAATCCGGGAGGTGGCTTCCTTTTGGGGGCTACGGCGCAGGAGGAGGCTTTGTGCAGATGCAGTACCTTGTACAAGTCGATTACATCCTTCAAGGCTGGGGAGATGTACCTATATAATAACACGCACATCAGTAGTGTGGAATCGGATTATATGCTATTGTCCCCGGAGGTGTGTGTGTTTCGGGATGAGCGATGTGAGTTCTTGGAGACTCCGGTTATGGCAGCGGTAATCACTCTTCCGGCGCCCAACCGTTATGGTGCCGCAATTGCTACATCCCATCGCAAGATTGAGGAAACCATGGTGCGCAGAATCCGTATTATGCTTCGAATCGCAGCCAAGAATGGATACCAGAATCTGGTGCTGGGAGCATGGGGCTGCGGAGCCTTTGGCAACAATCCCAAGGAGGTGGCAAAGTATTTTAAAACGGTACTGGTTGACGAAAGATACGGAAAGTGCTTTGAGGAAGTGTGCTTTGCCATTTATGGCAAGCCGGATGGAAAGAATATAACTGCTTTTCGGAATGAATTTGAGGAGGTTTAAAGTGGCGGAATTGGACCCTACAAATAAATATCAATTTATAGATTTCTATTGCGGTTATAATGGTGAGGGTGAGGTAATCTTATATGCAGATAATGGGGAGATGCATATCTGGGATGGGTATTTTATACCCATTATGCATTGTGCATTGGCAAAGGAAGTCGCTGAATACAAAGAGGCGTTTGGGGTGGTGGCACAATATCAGACATGTACCGGCTGGTGCGATGTTAGTGCCGACAAGACTGTTGTGGAGGCTCCGGAACGTGAACTTGCGGTCTTGAAATCGTTGGATATAGAAGGCTATTTGAATCGCTATAGAGCTAATGAGGAGGCATTTTATAAAAAGGAAGTCGTGGAAGTACATGAGGCTTTGGTAAAATTTTTTAGAGAAGCCAAGGGTGTAGTGTATATTGAGGAGTGTTAGGGAGGATTTATGGGTATGACAATAGACGAAATCAAGGAAAAATTGGTAAAAAAGGCTGTTGTTTTTCAAACCGGAGGAATAAGACCTACAAAGGCATTATTGGAGAGTTGGATTGGTTGTGTATGTTGGAGAATGCCGGGGGAAGAGTTGCCGGTGGACAAGGATGGCAAAGCGATGCAGCCGATGGCAACATTTTTTATCAAGGATTTACCGTATGTTCCCCGGCATTTGCAGGGAATCGAATTGATTACGGTATTTATGTCAGAGGATGTGTGTGGACACCGGGAATGTGCAGAGGAATATTTGTGCGTCAGAACCTACAATACGTTGGAAGGGCTGGAGCCTTGTGACTGGAATTCGTCTATTATGAAGGCATTTCCGTTGGTTCCTAAGCTTGTAGAAAATGAGTATCCTGTATGGGATGATGAAGGGTTCCCGGTAGAACTTTTTGAGGAGATTCTTCGATTGGAAGAGGAAGAAGATATTGAATATTATGAGGATATTGCCGAAGAAAATTACCATATGCATAAAGTGGGCGGATATCCTGCGTATATTCAGGCAGGTCCATGGTTTGAGGGATATGAGTTTGCTTTTCAAATCTCTTCGGATGAAAAGGCGAGGTTTCATTTTGTAGATAGTGGACAGATTTATTTCTTTTACAATAAAGAGACACAGGACTGGAAGATATATTACGATTTTTATTAATTAGAAGTTGTATATAAGGAGTGTTAGATTTTGAATATGACTGCTATTGAGATACTGAATATATTAAAACTACAACCCACCGGATATCAGGTAGAGCTTGAAAAATATGCAGAAGAAAAGAATATAAAATTACCGGCTGT
>CAYOGM010000143.1:0-7205 GCA_964403595.1 uncultured Acetatifactor sp.
GTAGCAAAGTTCATCGGTTCCTATGTAGCTGCTATGAATGGTGTTGATGTTATCTGCTTCACCGCAGGTGTTGGTGAGAACTCCTCACCTGTTCGTTCCATGATTTGCGAATATCTTGGTTATCTTGGTGTGACTATCGATGAGGAAGCAAACAAGAAGCGTGGCGAAGATATCGTAATCAGCACTCCCGACAGCAAGACCACCGTTATGGTAATTCCTACCAACGAAGAGCTTGCAATTGCAAGAGAGACCGTTCGTCTGGTATAAAACATGATACTCTAAAGTGAAAAAGTTTGTTACATAAAGTGATTAGAGTCCTTGGGAGTTATTTTGATAGCTTCCAAGGGCTTTTTTGCTCTATAGGAAAGATCTTGTCACACTAAAGTGTGAAAGTCTTTTTATAATGCCAAATGTTCTGTGAGAATTTCGGCATCATAGTTGCATCATTTTTCCAATTTGTCGAAAAAGAATTGAGTTTCGAAAAAACCAATGATATAGTGGAGAAAGAGTGTGGTTGGGATGTCTCGTGTCAGTAACCATTCACAAGAGCAAAGCTTATGTAGGAAAGTTTCTATATAGATACAGGTAGGAATATTTCTTCATAAATCAAAATATGAAGGAGCCCGGCATGGAGTACAGAAGAAAAGGCCTGTTAAGGCATGGGAAAAAGTGTATATGTGCGGTTTTGATGGCAGCATCTGTCTGTGTCCTGAGCAGCTTTGGTATGGTTAGTGGCGCGGAGCTTTCCGCGGCGGAGCGATTGGTTCAGATTGTGGAGAAGGGCAAGGCTGTTGCGGTGGCTTATCAGGCGTATGAAGCAAGGTTTGAGCAGATTCAGATAATTGAGGATATTACTGCCATGGGATATGAAGTGGTGGAGAAGCATGTGTTTGACATTCCGCTGGTGACGCAGATGCTTGATGAGGAAGGTGAGCTTGTAGACACAGAGGTGGTGCGTCCCACAGAGTATTATCGTATAGGGGAAGAGGATGAGCTTACTTATCAGAGGGTTCCTACGGTGCGGTTTTACACGGCTATAGACAGTGAGACTCATCGTGCGGCTGTATTTTTAGCAAATAAAGATGGGCAGATTGTTTATAAAAATAATTTGTTGGAGTGTAATTATACCTATCTTGGGCAGGTAGAGCAGCCTATTGTAGATATGGTGTCTGTGGCATTTCAGGATTTAAATCATGACGGTTTGACAGATATTACATTGATTGCAGGGTGCGTGAATGAAAATGGAAGCTATGCCGGTAAGCAATATAAGGTAGGCGAGGTGTTGTTTCAGACAGATGATGAGAGTGGCGAAGTTAATTTTTATCGGGATTGGCGTATTAATGACAAGATTAATCGGTTTGATATGAACAAGAGCGCTAAGTGTATCCGTTACTTTGTGAGAGACGGGCGGTCAACGGAATTTTTGTATACAGCAACAACAGAAGCAGAGCTTTTGAACAATGGTTTTGTTGTAATTGAAGAGCAATGCTATTGGAGAAATTATGAGAAACTTGGAAGGCTTAAGGTGCTGCCGGGAGTGTATTCTATGGCAGACTATGATATTTTTATGATTTATATGATTAATGAGCAGGGCAATATAGTATGGTGCTTTCAGCCCATGGGAGATTTTGACAATCTGTACTCATTAAGAGGTATCAGTGGTAAGGATTTGGATGGCGATGGCATGAAGGATTTGCTGGTAGTTGGACGCTACAGCAACGAAGGGGAAAATGGTGAGATTATTGTAGAGGGACAGTACTCTATCTATTACCAACGTACCGGTGGGTTTGACACGGATACGGAGTTTGCGTTAAGTCATCCCTATGACCCGGCGGATACGGTGGAGGCGCTTGTAAATAAAATACATGCTTATTGGGGCTGGAATACAGCGGAATTAGTGGAAGGTAAGGAAACAAAAGATGATTAAGGTATTGATTGTGGACGATGAGAAGCCAATTTGTGATTTGATAGATATTAATCTGACGGCGGCGGGCTACCAGTGTAAGACTGTGCAGGATGGTTTGCAGGCTATTGACTTGATTGAAAAGGAAAATTTTGATTTGATTTTGCTGGATGTGATGCTGCCCGGAGCGGATGGATATGACATCATGGAGTACATCAGACCCTTGAAGGTGCCGGTTATTTTTATCTCTGCCAAGCACGAGGTGAAGGACCGGGTGAAGGGGCTTAGACTGGGGGCAGAGGATTATTTGGTGAAGCCTTTTGATGTGGTGGAGCTGGTGACCCGTGTGGAGGTTGTGCTGAGGCGGTTTAACAAGACTCAGAAGCTTTTACAGGCAGGGGATGTGACGGTGGATGTAGAGGCCAGAACGGTGACTAAGGCGGGAAGACCTATTGTGTTGACCAACAAGGAGTATGGTCTGTTGGTGCTTTTTATCCGCAACAAGAATGTGGCTCTTTTTAAGGAAACCTTGTATGAGAAGGTTTGGGGAGATGAGTATATTGCAGATAGCCGGACATTGGAACTTCATGTACAGCGCCTTCGCAAGAAGATGGGGTGGGAACACAATCTGGTGGCGGTGTATAAGGTGGGCTACCGACTGGAAATTTAGTGCCTGAAAGATGTTGTACAGGCACAAATCAGTGATATGGAACACGAATTAAGTTAAGAGGCTGAAATATGAAGTTTTCGTATAAGATTTTACTTTGGACAATTATAATCATGGCGGGTGCCTTTGGGATGAGCGGATATTTCTTTGTGAATTATGTGTTTGAGACTTCCATGGAGCGCGAGATTAATCAGGCCATGAATGATACCAATATTCTGCAATTTGCCTTTGAGACGGCAGCGCTGAATATTCCTTCCAAATATGAGGTGTTGCAGGATAGAGCTATTGAGCAGATTGGAGCCAATCTGGATGCGGGTAATACAGGAGTGACCAGACTGATTCGCATTTCTGATGAGAGTCGCACGCCGTTGTATGCCAGTGAAGGATTTGTGAAGGAAACAGATTTTTTGGAACAGACTCGGGAAGAATCAAGGATTTATCAGGTGATTCGTCAAGGTGAGCATTATTATGTGCAGACGGGAACGGTCATTAATGCGTTGGACCGTATCGTTTATCTGGAGACCATGAAGGATGTGACGGAGGTGTATGCGGAGCGGACTCAAGGCTTTGCGATGTATCGACGGGTGGCGCTTCTGGTGTTGTTTTTGAGTTCGGTGGTGATGTATTTCATTTCTTATTGGTTAACGAAGCCGATTCGTTTACTTACTCAGGCGACCAAGAAGATGACTGCCGGAGACTATGGCTATCGTGCAGAGAGAATCAGTAATGATGAGATGGGTGTGTTGACAGAGGATTTTAATCAGATGGCTAATGCGCTGGAGGATAACATCCATAAGCTGGAGGAGGAAGTGCGTTCCAGAGAAGAATTTATCGGTGCCTTTTCACATGAACTTAAAACTCCCCTTACAGCTATTATCGGTTACGCAGATTTATTGCGCTCTCACAAAATGGATGAGGAGAAGGCACTGCTTTCCGCCAACTATATTTATACAGAAGGGAAACGTCTGGAGACCATGTCCTTCAGGCTGTTGGATTTAATTGTGACCAAGCGGGGCGAAATTGTTTTTCAGAATGTGGATGTTGAGGGGCTGTTTAAGTATCTGAAAAATATGTATGCAGTATCTACTGCACCGGCTATGGATTTTCGGTTTGACTATGAACCGGGGATGGTGCAGACGGAGCAAAATCTGTTCATGACGGTGTTAAGTAATTTGGTGGACAATGCCTGCAAGGCTTCCGAACAGGGGAGCATCATTGAAATTCTGGGCAGGAGGGAAGAAAAGGGATATCGTTTTGCTGTGAAGGATTATGGTGTGGGAATTCCTGCGGAAGAGTGCCGTAAGATTACAGAGGCTTTTTATATGGTGGACAAATCTCGTTCACGCAGTCACAACGGAGCCGGTCTGGGTTTGGCCCTTTGTGCGCAGATATTAAAGCTTCATGACAGCGAACTTATTATTGAAAGCACACCGGGAGAGGGCAGTTGTATCGGATTTGTGCTGCCTGAGAGGGAGGTGACAGACCATAATGTACAGTAAAAGGAATATGTTTGTTTTGATTTTTATAGCGGTGCTGGTGGTGTTGGGCTCTCTGTGGGGACCGGAGTTGATTGCCGGTTATCAGGATGAGAATTTTTTGAATCAGGTGAAAGAGATACAGACGGAAAGGTCGGGCGAGGGTTACCGTTACATTATGAGTAGTAACGAGAAATTGTATTTATTGGCAAAATGTCTGAATAGCCAAAGTCAGCCGGAGAGTGACAGAAACGCAACGATATATCAGAACAATCTGAATTATGAGGAGTTGGCAGGAACCTATGCTTTTGTGGTAAACAAACAAGGTCCTTCCGAGCAGGAAATTACAGAGGAAGATATCTATGAGGCATGTAATAACCAGCTTAAGGAAATGCAGACACTTGGAATTCTTCCGGACACGGTGAAGGAAGTGACGGATGAAGCTTATGATGCTGTGTTGTATTCTGCAATTGATGTATTAGAGCCCCGCAATAATGTGTCTGTGTGGAAGGTGAGTCTATCTACGGACAAGAAAAATGCTGACAAATCAGGACGAATGCTGGATGCCTATGTGGATGCTCAGACCGGTAAGATTTATGAATTCTATGTGCGGACGAATACCACCTGGGATAAGATGAATCAGGAGCAGATGATAAATGCCTGGGCAGGAGATTTGGAGTTGCCTGTACCTACGCCCTACGAATCGGAAAATCCGTTGCTGGAAAATACGCCCTATTTTGCGAAATACCGCCTTGGCGAGGAGGATACCAGCACAGTGGTAACTTTAGGATTTTATGAGGGGATTAATGAGTTGTACCTGAAAATTTCAAAATAAAATAATTATATAAATCGATAAAAATCAGATGATGCAAATTTTATGCAAAAACGTTGAAATTTGTATGCAGAAATGTTGAATTTTTGATGTTTTGTACCCGTATTCTTAAGGAGAGGAATGGATAAACATTCTTTTCGGATAAAAGGAGGATGCGGGCAATGCACAAGAAGATGAGAGAATACAAGCTGGTACGTTGTAATGAAAAACAGTTTAAGAAGACAAGGAGAATCGGAGGACGATGTGTGCTGGCCGGTCTGTTGTCCTTGGTGCTGGTTGTTACAGCGGTACCGGCTTTTGTTTTTCCCAGGCAGAGTACGGTTGTGGCTGCTGACGAGGCATTGACTGATATCAGTTGTGGGGGTATACCGGCAGGCGATGTAACCGGAAATGAAATAGGAAGCGATTGCTCGAAGCCGGTTGTGTCGGCAGGAGATATGTCCACCAGTGATGGAATGGATGTGGGAGCCATAAACAATCAGGAAATAAGACGCACTTTGCTGGAAAATGTCCTGACAAAGGAGCTTTGCAGAGAGGATATTCTGGTGGCACTGGATGCAGGTCACGGTGGAGAGGACGAGGGCAGCTCCAGAGCGGGTGTCCTTGAGAAAACCGTGAATATGCAGATTGTTCAGGAGGTGGAAGCACAGCTGGAAGCTATGGGGTATCAGGTGCTTTTGGTAAGAGAAGAAGATGAGGAGCTTTTGCTTGAGGAGCGTGTACAGATTGCCAATGAAGCAAGAGCGGATATTTATGTAAGTATTCATCAGAATGCCTGTGAGGAGAAGGTATCCGCTGTGACCGGTGTTGAGGTCTGGTATAATGCAGAGAAGGCTGAGGATGGCAGTAAGCGTCTGGCGCAGCTGATACATAGTGATTTGGTTCTCTATACACAGGCCAAGGACAGGGGAATTGTGGAGGATGAGTCTTTGGTGGTTATCCGGGAGACGGATATGCCGGCTTGTCTGGTGGAGACAGGTTTTCTTTCTAATGCAGCAGAGAGAGAGCTTTTGGTGAAAACGGAATATCAGCAGAGAATTGCGGAGGGGATTGTGTCGGGAATTGATTTATATTTTTTTCCTAAGGCGATGTATCTGACCTTTGATGACGGACCCAGTGCAGAGAATACGGATAAAGTTCTGGATATTTTAAAGGAGCGGAATGTGAAGGCTACATTTTTTCTGATTGGGGAAAACGTGGAGAAGCACCCGGAGGTTGCCAAGCGCATTGTGGAGGAGGGACATACCATCGGAATTCATTGTTATAACCATGATTATGACAAGCTTTATCAGAGTGTGGACAGCTATGTGGCAGATTTTGAGAAGGCCCGGACTGTGATATATGAGGTGACCGGAGTGGAGACCAAGCTGTTTCGATTCCCGGGAGGCAGCATTAATTCTTATAATAAGGGCGTTTACAAGGAGATTGTGGAGGAGATGACAGATAGGGGCTATATTTACTTTGATTGGAATGCCAGCTTGGAGGATGCAACCCGCAATAATGAGCCGGAGAGACTTTTGCAGAATGCCAAGGAGAGCACCTTCGGACGCAGACGTATTGTCATGCTGGCTCATGATGTGGTTTATAACACAACCCTGTGTCTTGAGGATCTTTTGGAGCAGTTCCCGGAGTATCGGATGATGCCTTTGACAGAGGATGTGGAGCCGATGCATTTCTAGTGCATATTTTAGGACAAAAAAATTATAAATCTTTCTTGACAAATATAACCACTATATGTATAATGAATCAGTGTGTGAAAACACAATAGAGTGCATAGGAGTCGCTATGTTAGTTAATTTATCAGATGTATTTACCTCAGAAGGCAAAGTGGTAACTCAGGAGGTGACTCTTGAGATGGAAGATTTTGCAAACGGAATGGGAACCTATCATATTACGGAGAAGTCCCCTGTAGTATTCACCTTTACCAATATCGGTGTGGACAAGGCAAGGGTGGAAGGTAGTTGTAAGCTCAAGCTTGCAGCCGTTTGTGACAGATGTCTTTCGGAAGTGCCGGTTGTATTGGAGCTTTCCTTTGACCAGACAGTTGTCTCACCGGAGGCAGTTACGGAAGATGAGGACACAGATGCAGATGCTCAGGGATTTATGGAAGGGTATCAGCTGGACGTGGAGACTTTTGTGTATGACGAAATTATTGTCAACTGGCCTGTGAAGATTTTGTGCAGAGAAGACTGCAAGGGTGTATGCCCGGTCTGCGGACAGAATCTGAACGAGAGGGAATGTGGATGCGACACCTTCGTACCCGACCCCCGCATGGCAGCAATAAAAGATATTTTTAATGCGAATAAGGAGGTGTAACGATGTCTATTT
>CAYOGM010000144.1:0-6993 GCA_964403595.1 uncultured Acetatifactor sp.
GTCGCAACGGAAAACTCTCTTATCGGTTCCACTTATAAGGTAGGACTCACCCCTTATCAACTGCTTAAAAGTTTATTTCAACCAATTATCAAATAACTTCTTTACGTCCTTAGACACAATACTAAAGGTTGCAGTCTTGCTTCCCGCATAGTTGCCGGTGCCGGTACCGGTTATCATCACGGTAGCCTTGCCTTTGTTCACATTACCGGCATAACTTACTGTGTACTCTGTAGCAGGAACAACCTGTGCGTTCTTGCCGGAACCAATGGTTACAATCACATTGGGAGTAAGTTCTTCTCCGGTATATTCAACTTTCGAACTCTTGTTGCCGTTTGCATCCACTACAGTAATTTTCGCCTTGGACAAGTCAGTGTAGGTCGCTGCACAATACTGATATTTCGCACTGACACTGCCTCCCGCATAATTGCCCTTTCCTTCAATCTTCACATAAATGTCAACCATATTCTTGTCTGAAGGCAACGTAACAACTTGCTCTACAGGCTGTGTCAACGCCTCATCATAATAATAAGAACAGGTATAATCCGACTTCTTCAACACCACATTGTTAACACTTACCACAGGTGCTGAAATATAATCATTTTTCTTGCCGCTACTTACTTTATCTCCAACTATTACTTTCGCATTGGCTAATCCGGCCGCCTTAATCCGGAAAGTTCCCTTATAGGGCTTGTTACCCTTGTAATTTCCAAGATAAGTTACGGTATACTTCGCCTGACCTACTTTCTTATTGCCGGAATAAGTGATTTTGTAATCCTTGCCCCTGACGAGTGTTGTTCCATCTGCTGCACAGACACGCAAATCATCTCCTATGGTTGTACCGGTGCTTACATAAGGGTATTCCTTTCCGTTCACAACACTTGCATCAATAGTGAGAGTCGCCACACTGGGTTTGATTGTAAATTTCTTCGTTACAGCTCCACTGTAATCGCCCATACCAATGACTGTCACTTTTGCAGAACCTGCATTCACATTGTTGGTATAATACAATATGTAATGCTTATTCTCCTCCAGAACCTGCTTGCTCTTAGCATCTGTTACAACCACACCAATCTTCTTGGCCGTTCCATCATAGGTAAGAACTTCTTTTTGCAATGCTACCTTGAACTTTAACAACTGGTCCTTGCTCTTTATGGTCACAGGCACCTGTGTGGAACCGGAATAATTGCCTCCGGCAGCCGTCACAGTAAAGTAACCACTGGTCTCATCCACGCTTGTATAGGTGCTCGTAAAATCTTTTTTTGCCTTCAAAGCCATGCCATTGTAGCAGATTACAGGAACTGCCTTGGTCGCATCCGCAGTCACTACATTACCCTTGATCACATCTGCATCTGCAAGATTTTTCGCAACAATCTTGAATGTTGCAGATGCCTTACCTGTAAGATTGTTCTTACCTGTCACGGTAATGGTAGGTTTCTTTGAACTATTCTCGGAAGCATTGACATTATTGGTGTATTTTACTGTATAGTCAACACCCTCTGTCAATTCTACACCATTGTTGGTCACTATGATTTGAGGCTTGATTGCACTGCCGGTGTACACATATTCTCCGTCGGAACCCACAAGCAAAACTTGCATTCCCTTTTCCGGCTGTTTCTCCGGCTGCTTTTCCTGCCAGCCGGCATAGATAGTGATATCTGATGTTACCGCAGCATCAAAATCATACTTCACTGTACATGCAGCATCTGTAAACCATCCCGTAAAGACATATCCTTCTCTGACAGGGTCTGTAGGTGCGGAAACCTTGCTTCCTTCCTTAACCTGAGTGGTTGTAACTGCACTTCCATCATTGGTATCAAATGTAACGGTATACAGCTTAATCCACTTCGCATACAAGGTAAACTTCTTCTCAATTACTGTATTAAAATCATACGCTTCCGTACATTCAGCATCTGTGTACCAGCCATCAAATGCATATCCCTCTCGTGCAGGGTCTGCAGGCTTGGTCAGCTTACTGCCATATTCTACTTTTGCATCCTCAACTGCCGAACCACCGTTACTTTCAAAAGAAATTCGGTAAACATTAGGATAAGATACCTTAATTGCAAAAATATTGACACCGCCGTCGCTTCCCCAGATATAGTAATCTCCGGTTTCCGGTATGGTCAGTTTAATAGAGGAAGGGTCGCCACTGGGAATCTCAATCACACCCTCCGTGCACTCCGTAGCCACACCCTTAATAACTGCTGTACCTGTAAAAGGAGTTGTCGTGCCGTCTTCGTTCTCCCTTGCAAGCACCATCTTTCTAACATTGGCACTACTGGAAGACATTGCTGCAAGGAAAAATTCTGCACCCTTCTCTGCATGGAACTTCACATTTTTGGTCGTCTGTGAGCCGTAACCACCGGTTTTGAGCTGTGCGCTATAGCTTACGCCGTCAACCGACTTGGTTTTCTCTTCCACAACCATACCGTCTGTGAAGGTAAATCCTTTTACCGTATTCTGCCCTTCCGCACCGGTATTAATACCCACTACCATGTCCTCGCCTACATTCAAGGAAATATTTGCTTCATTCTCCTCAAACTCCGGCTCTTCTATATGAACACTTTCTCCCGGAACCACAATAATACCAAACAGATAGCTGGTCACCTTGGAAGTAAGAATATGCTCACCCTTACCAATGGTAACCTCAACAATACCATCCACAGGTGCCACAGTCTCGCCATCCACAATTACATTTCCATTTTTCCATGGATCCAGCATAAGCACAAGCAGGGACTGCTCTGTGGTAGTCTCAAACTTGATGTATGCATTGGAATCAAAAATCAATCGTCCGCTACCTTGAATATAATTGTATTCTCCCTCATACCCATCATAGCTTGCAGACTTTCCGTTATCGTCCTTTTGCTCTCCGACAATCTCAAAATAAGCACTGCCATATCCATTGTCCACCATGCTATGCTGAACACGCTCTTCACCAATGGGTGTACCACCACGCTTATTGGCATCTGCCTCTGCCTGTGTAAACCACTTGGCGGTCAGAGTCATATCACCGGTTACCGGGTCTTCAAAATCCCACTCTACATCATCCTTCATCCAATAGCCAAACTCAACATAGCCATCAGGAATTACCTTAGGATCCGCAATCGCCTCTATGGGCTGATTCAATTCTGCATCCTCAATTACCGTATTCTCCTGACCATTGGCAGGGTCAAAAGTAACCGTACAAGTAACCTTAACAGATGCCTGTAAAATACCGCCCACAGACACAAGCTTGGAAGTATATGCATCCAGTGCAGCCTTCAAATCCTCATTCAATTCATAGGAAGTATCGTCTGTTGCATTGTCAAACTGGAAATCAAAATCTCCACCGCCAAGACGGCCTGCATTTTCCATTACTACAGTAGGAACATCCGCAGTTGCCGTCACAGAATAAGTGTAAAAATCTGCCGCAGTGTCAAAGTTATTATATTTGTTGCTGCCGCTCTTAGTCACAACCGTTTCCGGCACCTGCTCGTCACGGCTGGATGCAACATATGCATCAAACTCTACATCATCACCGTCACCGGTTCCATAAGGAACAAACTTTACCTGTGAAGCACTATCCATATAGTTGCCGTAGGCCTTAATAATTCCTCCGTCCTCTGGAACTTCCACCTCTTGACCGCTCTCGTCAGTTGTTGTCTTCTTAAATGTGCCCGAGTCGGAACCCTGCGCCGAAATCAGCATCGGTGCCTTATTGGCTCTGAAATAATTGTTTTCTGCAAAGATGGAACAACCGGAGGTTGCACCGATACCATACTTAGAGTTGCCATCATAATAGTTGTTGTATACATGAGCACTGTAAAAACGTACTCTGGGATGTCTGGAATCGGAATGGTCAAACCAGTTGTGGTGATAGGTGATGAAGTACTCATCAGATTCACCTGCTAATCCCAACAGACAGCTCTTACCGGAATCCCAGAAATGGTTATAGGAAAATGTTACATAATTGGAAAGCTTGCTGTCCAGCATACCGTCACCCTTTTTCTGGTCGGAGTCACTGCCGGGCATTCCATAAAAGAAATCACAGTTATGTACCCATATGTGGTCATTGCCTGACACAAGGCTGATATTATCGCCCTCCACGCTGTCACAAAGCATAAATCCAAGATTACGGATTTCCACATTGGTAGCATTCTTAAGCACAATACCGAATCCACGAATCGTCGCATCATCGCCCACACCTTCAATGGTGACTCCGGCTGTACTCCGGGCGTTCACATTCATTTCCAACTGCAAGTCGCCGCTGTCCAAAACCTCCGGGTCAGTCACCGTTCCTACAAAACGTACAGCCAAAGGCTTTGTTATCTCTCCCAGCATATAAGCACGGAAAATATTGCGGATACCCACAACCGGCTCGGAATCTTCCTCGCCCATCACAACACTTACTTTATCTTTGGTACTCTCAGTTACATAAACGACAAGAGCGTCATCTTTTAAGCTGCCATCCAGATTATATGCGCCGGTTGTTGTCCCATTAACCCATGCAAATCCGGAACGGTCATGGGCTGTTACTGTAACCGTCTCTATCTTCTCAGCTACCGTAGATAACTTTTGATGTGCCGAATTAAAAGTAGCCGCCTCAATCTTGATATACCAGGTGCCTGCTGTCAACCCCAGCGCATCAGCCCTCATATAAGTATCATAATTACGAACCAGCTCATTGTCTAACTGAGTCCACTGGCTCTGGTCCTGTGACACATACACCAGATAACCGTCTGCACCGGCTACCGGCTCCCATGTCACATATGCACCCTCATTGTACCCCTCTGACACAGCACTAATCGCTACGTCATTCGAAGCTTGGGCAACCAATGTCATATCACCATTTACCGCTGTGGTGAACACCATTGCCGCCGCCAACAGCCATGCTGTTGTTTTGTGCAATAATCCCGTTCTTCTCATTCCTGAAACTCCCTTCTTCGTTTGATTTGCACCCATACATTTTGCCTAATCATGAATCTTCCGCTGTCCATATTCCAAACAGTTATACATACCTTAAATTATAGCCTTATCGGACAATTCTGTCAATTTTACGGGGCTTTTCAGCTCACTTTCTCTCTAAATATTTATCTAACACATTCAAAATATTACTTACACAAACTCTTTTCTCATTACACGACAATTTTTCAATTGGTATATCTTCAATCTTTTTCTTTTTCCTAAAGTTTTCAGCCTCCCGTACCTTTTGAGAATCTGATACTTTTTGCCCCAAAAACACTTCCTCTACATCATGGCAAAACCATATTAAATCATAACCGTTTTCTTTACAATATTGACTGATTTTATCCAGTTCTTTTGCGTGTTCAGCATTTCTTTCGTATTGATCCGTATCAATACAATAAATCACTTTTGATTCTCCAATAATAAATTTGTTAATCCATTGATTTATTTCTTTTATGACATCCTTGGAATTATACCTTGTTTTTGTATTCATATACACCTTACTAATTCTAATTTGATTCGTTATCTTATACCAATGTTTTATTGTGTCGGTAATGTAAATACTGTCCGTATCTGCCTTTTTATTTGTCTCTACACAAAGTATCATTTGTATCGCCATACGCATTACTCCCCTAAAACACCCACAAAATCTGTAGCATCCACATTAAATGGAGAATCTTCTATCATTCCATTTTTATAGCAATTCTCAGGCGTAGCATTCCCTCTGGACGTCCATGAGACCAAGTGATTATCACTGGACAAAAAGTCTATGGAATTCCTATTCTCTTTCAATACCGTCATAGGGTCTAAATTGTGTGTAGTAAAGCACAATTGTCCCTTTCCATAATACATAAAGTATTCTATCAGCTTGCACAAATAAACATCATTCAAATTGGAATCCATCTCATCAACAAATACGATTCCCACAGTACTTGCAGCCACAAAACAATCAAATAACCTTATCAATTTCTTAATTCCTGTACTCTCAAACTCCTTATTAATAATATAATCTCCATAATTCAAATTCAATTCACACTCATACTGCTCACCATGTTCTTTGACATCGATTTCTATTGACACCAATTCCGGCTTAAATATTTTTATAAATTGGGCCAATCGTTCTACTCCACTTTTATATTCCTTAAAATACTTTTTTTCCACAAGCTTTTCGTTAACACTGGAAAATGCCCGAGAGAATTCCCCCTGTGCAAACAATCCCTCTTGTATGGCCTGATTCTCTAATTTGCTTTCTTTTAACCTTTTTCTCCAAAAATATATTTCATGCTGATCTTCCTCTGCAAGATACACCTTTATCGACAATGCCAGTGTCAGACAAATTATAATATTAACCACCAATTCTTTGTCTTCTTCCATCGCTTGCAAATACGAGAATTCCTTCTCCATGTATAACAAAAAGATATAGATGAATGAATGACTGGTCAAAAGGTTAATTGACTTTTTTTCTATCTTCCCCCTCTCACTGTCACTGCAATCAATATATTGCAATTCTCCATCTCTACTTTCAAAAATCACCTTATAATTATTATTCGAATATCTTCCGTTTTTCATTTTCAAAGTCTCAAATTGAATTTCGTACAATCCACTCTCATTTTTTCCAAGTTCGAATGAATAATTGTAAACAAACCTTGTTTCATTAACGCTGACCATAAATTCACAGCCAAAACAAAATTTTTTAGTAGTTTTATTAATTATCTCATCCAAAAAAACTTGATTTCGAGACTCATTCAAATAATTGTCGTTAATTATCAAATCCTGAAAAATCTTCACAGCAGTTATAATCGCAGATTTTCCGGAACCATTTTCTCCATAGATTGCTTTTACTCTATACTTATCAGGATTAAAATTCTTATCAACTGTTTTTTTATAGAAATCAAGACGAATTTCCTCTTTTATACTCTTTATCCCCGAAACACTCATATTTAATAAATAAATCACATTTTCCATTTTCCACACCTCTTGCTACAAGAATTAATAGTATATTTATTCCTAAAATATTACAAAATGTATTATTTTCTTTTTAAGCACATT
>CAYOGM010000145.1:0-6935 GCA_964403595.1 uncultured Acetatifactor sp.
ACCAGCTTTATTATGCCACAGAATATCTGTTATGTACTAATCATTTCTTATCTAAGCGGTATTTCCTATATCCTATTTAATTTCCGGTCCCGCTGATACTCCGTCATATAGATTTCTCCCTCTTGCGGCTAAGGTTTTTGTGGTGGTTTACTGCCCAAACCTCCGAAAGCGAAGCACATCTGCCACCACTGCCACCACTGTAATCACCGTTATCAGCTCCGCCAGCCGCCAATACCAAGGGCTCTCAAACTGAATTGCCACTGCTCCCTCGTAGTTACCGGGCAATGTTACCCGAACCAGATGATTGTTGCCATCCTGTACGGGCAACTCACCACCATCTGCTCCGTAAGCATGATAGCCCTTATAAAGCAAAATCGGCACATCCACATAAGATTCCTCTGCACCTTCATTGATGCAATAAAGACTCGCTTTCAAACCGTTCTTTACATAATTGTCCGCCCTTACGCTCTCTCCGGGCACAGGACCTGCGAAGGTCAGAAGAGACTGGTCTGTACCTTCCACCAGATATTCTGCACCGGAGATGTAACCATAGCCCATGCTCTCCTCATTGTGCAACATGAAACTATCCTGATTCTGCAATGCCTGATGAATCAGATAAACAGAGCCGGTCGTCACGCTGAGCACAGTGAGAATTGTTCCTATTGTGTATGTAATTCGGGACTTTTGATTACAGAATGTATAAATACACACTCCAAATACCATGCACAAAAATACGGTTGCCCAACCTAGAAAACGATTGGGAAATTGCAGACTGCTCACCAAAGAAGCCGCAATGTCACTACTTGCCTGTATCTCATTCCAAGGGAATATCCGCATAGACATCAGCATGAGAATACATGCCAGAATCACTGACAGCCTTCCGGTTCTATGCAAGGCCTTGGGGAGATTACGCAGACATCCGCACAGCCAAAGAATCACAAACACAATCACTGCCACCAAAAACAGTGTGCCTACGCATCCTGCCTCCACATGCTCCAAGCCTTTTTCCACCAGCCATGCTTCCAAGTCCTCGCTCCATGAATTCAACAGAAGCTGAGCCGGATACAATCCTCTCTCCTGAATGGTCCTTCCCGCCACATGACGAATATGCATATTTTGCGTCATATAATAATCCAAAAAGGGAACCAGATACCAAAGGCTTAAGCCTGCTGCCCCCAACGCCCCCTTGACAAGTGCCCCAAACACCGGCTTACACAAAACCTTCCGAATGCATACCAGACAGATTACAATTGTCAAAAATGCCGTAATCTCACAGGTCAATACATGACACTGTATCACTCCGGCATAACCAAAAGCCACAGGAAGCCATGCTGTTTTGTATTGTTCTGATTTGACATCTTCGGTAAAAATACGATACAAACCATAAAAAATCAGCGGCAGAAAAGTAATCGCACTTCCCTCTCCCACAGCCCCTACAATAGCCAGCTTGTAGATACGGATAAAGGACAGGGTGTACAATGCACTGCACATAAGTCCAATTCGATAATCCTGAAAAATCCTGTCAAATACATACCATGCAATCCATGCCGTAGCCAGATTCAGCGCGATACAAAATATATTATAAGAAATGGTCACTGTAAATCCTGCCAACCTGAGAAATGCCGGCAGATACAAAAAGGTATTGCAGTAAAAAACGGCATCCGCATAGCCGTGATTGTACATCCATTTGGGTTCAATACGTACCGGAAACTGTCCTGTAGAAAGCGCATCCTTCACACCCTCAATCCGCTGCAGGTGATAAGTTAAATCAGCACCGCTCAAAACAGAATTGCGAAGCTGTGCCCATGATGCTGCAAGAGTAATCAATGCCAAAAAAATAATTACTGCCTTAGTCCTTGGTGATACCTTGTAGCATTTATCATACTCTATATAAAAAATGAGGAGCATACCAGCCACGGCAAACCCCATAACCAACACTGCGATTATCGTCCAAAGCTGTCCTGTGTTGGCAATTACCAAATCCCTGGTAGATAAGCTTCCCTCGCCCCCATAGGAAACCATAATCTGTAAATTATCCGTGGCTTCAAACAGCCAAAGCTGATACCCTGTGGAGCCCAGACCTGCATAGAGATGCTCTCCATTGGTGAAAACAGCACGGGGATTATCCGTTTCCAGCAATACATTGCACACCCCTGCATAATCCTTATCTGCATCGTATTGCAGGCCAACGCGATACACTCCCGGCTTGAGCGATATGTTTTCGTAAATAATTACATCTGTTGGCTGGCCCGGTTCAAAGGTATACTCTCCCTGATAAGAGACGGTCTCTCTGGATTGCAGACACAAAACCAGACAACCGGCCAATAAAAGCAATAACACTGCTGCGTATATCCATATGTATTTTTTCTTCCATAATTTCATCTTATGTATTTTTTGCAGGCACATCCTAATCTCCAAAAGTGTTTTCAAGTATTGTATCACACTGCAAAAAGTGTGTAAAGCAAAGCCCACAACTGGACTGGTCACAAAAAACTCATTCTGGCTCTTTTTGCCAATCCACTTTTGCTATACACTGTGTCTATCGTTTTTATAAGTAAGGAGGCTGGTTGATATGTCACACAACCGTCAGAAAAAAATAGCTATCATCAATGATTTCACCGGTTTTGGACGGTGTTCCATAACTGTCTCATTACCGATTATATCTGCATTAAAAATACAATGCTGTCCGTTGCCCACTTCGATTTTTTCCAATCATACCGGCTACAATAGCTTTTATTACACCGATTTTACCGGACATATGGATGCTTATATTAAAGAATGGACCAAGCTGAATTTGCAATTCAATGGTATTCTCAGCGGATTTTTAGGCTCTCCTGAGCAAATCAATATAGTAAAAAATTTTTTCGAGGGTTTCAAATCCTCTAATACCATTATTGTAATCGATCCGGTGATGGGAGATGACGGGGCACTCTATCCCACTTATTCGCCAATACTGCCGGAACAGGTGATGTATTTTCCTCCATCATTGCAGCAGATGCCGTTAACGGAGTATCCTTCACTGACTCTGTACATCACGCATCTTCTTTTATTGCAAAATCTCTTCGACGCACTGCCGAATTAAATTTACCGGAGCAGGATGGGATTTGTTTTGAAGATTTCTTGAAGGAGATTTGATTATTTATGAAGAAAAATAGTGTAAGATTAATGTCTTTATCCGGTGTTCTTGCTGCTATTGTATTTGTATTTACAGCCTATTTGCACATACCCGTACATACCGGATATGTGCATGTTGGAGATGCCTTCATCTACCTTGCAGCTTGTATGCTGCCAATGCCCTATGCCGCTGCTGTAGGCGGTCTGAGCGCACTTTTGGCAGACTGTCTCACAGGCGGAAAGCTGCAAATCCAAATTGATGCCATTATCTCCCTTGGACAAATCTGCTCCGATATTGCCGGCACTGACTCCCTTTAAATACAGAGTTTCATCCTTCACATAACCCTGATAGGTCCCTACACCTTCTGTATGCACATAAATATTTTGGTCCTCAGACGGAAGAATATTCAGCTGACAGGTGCCTACCTCTGCATCCAGCTTGCGCACCTCAGTCGCAGTGAAACTCTGCTGCGACTCTCCAGCCAATACCTGTCCCCAGTCCGGTAGCGCCTCATACCATGCACCAATATGTGCAAAAATTCCGCCCTCAACTTTCTTCTCTTTTTCCTGTTTGGTGTTGTTGGTTTCCTGATACTTCATAGGCGGATGCTTCACACTGCTCTGCACCGCTTCATCTCCATACAAATCATGCTTGATATTCTCTGCCACCTTGGCAGGATTGCCCAGCGCATCAATCACTTCCTTTTCATTTTCCATGCCTGCATCATCAAAATAATCATTATAATATTGCAACGCCTCTGCTCGCTCCGCCTCGGGAATGCTCTGCAAAAGACGCTCCAGCTGTCTCATAAATTCTACTCTGTTCATAATGTTTCCTTTCTGTCCTTCCCCTCAAAGAGACCGGTTACCTTCGCCGCATACTCACGTCATTCTCTCGCGTAGAGCTGAAGCTGCGCCCAGCCTCTGCTGGTTACCTTGTAATATCGTCTGTTGCGCCCGCCACATTCCATATCATAAACCTCCAGACATTCATCCTTCAAAAGTCTGCGCAGTACCGGATACAGTGTGGATTCAGACAATTCAATTACCTTACGCACATCCTGCGTAATCTTGTATCCATAGGTTCCCTCCGGTTCTTTGGAGACCACCGCCAAAACAATGGCATCCAAAAGGGCTGCACCTGTGTTAAATACCATGCCACCACTCCTTCTTTAATGATTCATTTGTTCCAATTTGTTGATTTGGATTAATCTCATCCAAGTTATTAGTTTGTATAATATTATATGTCAAGTGATTCTTTCTATTTTTACCAAAAATTTGTAATACAAATGCCAGCCCCGAAAGACTGGCACGTTTTTACGTATTACCCTATCTGCCACAAGCTGCAAGAAGAGGATTTTATCAATCATTTAGTTTTGTGTTATAGGTGATAATCTCACATTCTTGGCATCCACAATTCCTTTTGTAGAGTGCACCAACAAAACAGGCTCATCCGTGGCCCAGCCATAGGTGGCCTGACAGCTATTGTCTGTCCGTTCTCCCACATACCCCTTACCATATACGATAAATTCCTCACCCGGCTGGAGATATTGATATGGAAGCTGTCCCTTGCTCAAGTCCTCAAATGTATCCACCAGTGAATAATCAGACAATAATACAGGGATCTGTCCGTTATTGCGGAGCACTATGTAATCCTGTGAGCCACGAATATGAAAACGATTGATTTCCAGACTTTCTACATCTTCTACGCGAGTAACAGCCTGAATCTGTAAAGTCTCCCCTGCGGATATATAATCTGCCGGGGTTATGGTGATTTCATTTCCCGCAAGATATGTATCACCAATCCAGTAGCCATCAACAATGACTCCGGGTGCATTGAGCGAACTAACTGTTAAAGGTATCTTTTCAAAATAAGTTCCCACAAAAGCCCCTGACTCCGTATTGGCGGCTATTACAACCCCATTTATAGCTATCTGTGGATTTGGCACCTCCACCAACACAAAGCCTCCACAGTCCCATTGCTCCTGAAGTTCCGAAGCTACGGTAGCCGGCCGGTAATCGGCAAAATTCAGAATAACCGCCATCTCATTTTCCACATTTTCGATGCTATTGTCATCAGACTCCCAAAGGGAATCCTTCAAGAGCTCTGTCTCCTCCATCATATACCGCAATTCCGCATAACGGCTGTCATTCAAGTCGTTTAAGACGTCCTCCACACTACTTCGGGCAAAAGAATTATTCATGAGAGACAGCACCTCGTTGATAAATAAAGTACGAAACTCCTGCCTTTGAAGCAAGCTTTTAAAAAGTCCTGTGTGTTCATTGGTATCACACAAATCCTGAAGAATTCTGTCCTGGGCATTATTACCAAACCATCCCATGAATTGCAGCCCCATTCCGTAGTCTGTATCATATAGAAGGTATCGATATCGTCCGTCAAAAACAGTCCCTTCTGTATATTCCTCGCCGGGTGCACAAAGATAACGGTAGGTTTTCACATTATTGTGGGGCCAATCAATATTGCCCACATAATATTCAATAGCCATGTATTTAGCAAAATTGTCCACATCAATAGTTGTTTGTACACGCTCCCAGTTTGACTCTTCAGTAAGGTCTGCACTTTCTGCCCACTTGCAAAAAGCGTTATACTCTTCTGCACAGTGTTGCTCCGCTTCCGTTTCTGCACTATCCGTCCACATTTCGCTCACAGTGCCCTCACACACAGAAATTTCACCGGCGTAATCGCCATATTTTTCATTAAAATATCTATCATCGAAAGTATTATTGAGCCAATAAACGCCCTGATATCGACCATTTATATAAACCACGGCACTCTCAGCAACCAAAACATCCTGAAATCCGGCTCTTCTTGCCAATTCACCCACCAGCTCCGTGCGCATAAAAGCATAACCGTTATCATTACCTGCATTATGAAAAGATATTCGTTGGAAGGCATCTATGGGAGTCTGCCCCTCATCCGACACCAATTTAGACAAGAACGGATATGCAAATTCGTTAACCTCATCGTAATCTGTTCTGGCAATCAGGCGGAAAGATTTCTGATTCTTGGCTCTGGTCACATTACCGTAAAGCTTCAGACCACAATTTTGGTCTACAATTTGAACGCCGTCCGAGAGAAAAATTGCCGTGTGAACACTCAATTCCTCATTGCTCAGATAATTTGCTGGAATTGTTTCATCGAGAACATCAACTTCAGGATTGCTTTCCATATACTCATCAAACTGCCTGCCCCGGACAAAAACCCCTTCCTCATAACCAAATAACGCCTCTTCGTCTCCTGTAACAGACACTACATATTGTGTAGTAAAACGCTCTGTTCCCTGCCTGTCCAAAATGAAATCTCTACGAAAAACCGGTGATTCTTCACCACCCTTGTATACACAGTAAAATTGATAGGAACAGGCTGTGGTATTTTCTCCGGGATTGATTAAGATTGGGGCCTCATACACATAAGTACCTGTACAACCGGCCTGAGGTATACTGCCATCTGTCGTATAATAAA
Organism: uncultured Acetatifactor sp.; assembly: GCA_964403595.1. Lineage (GTDB taxonomy): Bacteria > Bacillota > Clostridia > Lachnospirales > Lachnospiraceae > Acetatifactor. Next base: position 6,599 of record CAYOGM010000145.1, read on the forward strand.
CGGTTCCCTCAGCCAAAGGCTTTACCACCAGCTCAATCGTCTCTGAGTAAATACCACTGTCATGGGATATATACAAGATGTTCTTATTTTCATTCAATTTATAAAGAAGAAGTGCTGCGAGACCAATTACTATCAATAAGAGTAACATCGAAATTCCCACAGCTGATTTTTTATGTTTCAAATTATAATTCGCTCCTTGTCCTCAATTTTAAGGACTATTATTACTCTATGATATATAAAGAAATTATATTCCTTTGCGGATAAAATAGCAATCCTCTAACGCCTTGAGTTTCCGTAGTTTTATCCACAGAACCATGTTTTGTGGATTTTCATATAA
>CAYOGM010000146.1:0-6898 GCA_964403595.1 uncultured Acetatifactor sp.
CTGCAGACTTCGATACCTTGAACGAGATCGTTGAAAATATTTCTTACAACAACGCTAAGAAGTACTTCAACTTTCCTTTGAACTAAATCCGAACATAAAACGGGCCCTACGCCATACGGCGTGGGGCCCTTAACATTTCATCTCTTATTTTATACCATTGCAGCCTTGATTGCAGCCATCAGCTCATCATAGGTCTCAAATGCGGGAAGCTGAGGATAATCTGCCTTAATCTTATCTGTGCTGCGGAACAGGAAACCTGCCTTACTTGCAAGAATCATGTCCAAATCATTGTAGCTGTCACCACTTGCGATTGTCTCGTAACCGATGGACTGCAACGCCTTGACAGTAGTCAGCTTGGACTTCTCACAACGCATCTTAAATCCGGTAATCTCACCGTCCTCTGCCACCTCCAGAGAGTTGCAGAAAATAGTGGGCCAACCCAGCTTCTCCATAAGCGGAGTCGCAAACTGGCTGAAAGTATCACTAATGATGATTACCTGACCGATGGAACGAAGCTCATCCAAGAACTCCTTCGCGCCGGGCATGGGATCAATCTTCGCAATCGTCTCCTGAATCTCCTTCAGTCCCAGACCATGCTCCTTCAAAACACCGATACGCCACTTCATCAGCTTATCATAATCGGGCTCATCACGAGTAGTTTTCTTAAGCTCAGGAATTCCGCTTGCCTCCGCAAATGCAATCCAAATCTCAGGCACCAATACGCCTTCCAAATCCAAACAGGTAATATACATTGATTTTTCTCCTTTATCTCAATTAATAATATATACCGCCTTGATACACCAAAGCACTTTATCAGTATAAAGCATTTTCCCCCCCATGTAAACCAAATTTTGCGCGAGCAATGAGCCATGCTGTCCACTGGCTAAATATACTCGTCGGGTGCTTGCACACGTAAGAGTATATTTGGCCGGTGGACAATACGGCGAAAGCCGCGACAACGAACAAGCGGCAGCTTGTGAGTCTGTCGGCATGGCGGATACCGTATTTTTTAGTAGATTTTCCCTGCTGTTCATGGTATTCTTATATTGGTGGTGTAACGCCCCCCGTATGTCGAATACGGATTGGCACCGAAGCAATATTGAAACATAAGAGCCCCACAATACTGGACATACACGGAGAGGACTTATGCAAACAAACGATAAATTGCCCCTTTCTAAACAGGGGTCCAAACGCAAGGACATCAACCAAATAATCATCGAAAAGGGTAAGCGCGGTGATTTTTCACCTTTACAGCCCGACCATTATCACGTTTTTTATGAAATTTTCTACCTGCTTTCCGGCAAATGCCACTTTCTTCTTAAAGATACTGTCTATGAGCTGGAGAAGGGTGACTTGGTTTATATTGCACCGGGTGAGCTCCATCACTCTCTGTACAATGAAGGGGAAAACTGCGAAATCTGCATGATTTATTTCAAAAAAGAGCATCTTCTGATTGATACTCCGGACAATACCCAATCCTTCATGGGAAGCGTCCCTGCACTCTATCGAGAGAATTTTGTGGCACTGCTCTCGCGCATGCTGTCTGAGTACGCCCACATTGACGAATATTCTGATTCCTTCCTGTCCGTCCATCTGCAAGAGCTTTTACTGATGCTTATGCGCCACTCTGTTCTGGACGAGAAGGAACCTGCACTGCTCCACTCCAAGGACGCAGACATTTTGCTGGCTACCAAGTACATCTACAAGAATTTCAAGCAACATATGACCCTGGAAGAGGTTTCCAATGTAGCCTCCTTAAGCCCCACCTACTTTAGCAAAAAGTTCAAACAGACCACTGGAATGGGCTTCAAGGAATATCTCAACTTTGTCCGACTTAAGCATGCTCAGGCAGCTCTATTAACAACGGACAGCACCATCACTGAGATTGCCCTGGAATACGGCTTTAACGACAGCAACTACTTCAAGGACCTATTTAAAAAAGTATACGGGAAATCCCCAAGGGAATTCCGCAAAAATCCGGATTAAAAAGGACCCCACTTACAGGGGCCCTTTTAATTTACTCTTCAAGCGCAAGGATTTCCGCCAAAAACCGTTCTCCATACTTCTCGTACTTGTATTCACCTACACCGGTTACGGTTAACATTTCCTGTTTATTCTTGGGTTTTACCACACACATATGCTCCAGGGTTTTGTCAGAAAATACAATATAGGGCGGTACCTTCTCTGCTCTTGCGATTTCGCTGCGTACAGCACGCAATCTGCCAAACAGGGAATTGTCAACACGCCCACCGGCAGCTGCCGCCTGCTTCCCTTTCTTTTCCATTTTGGCCTGCCTCTCCAGTTCAGAAGCCTTGGGCAGCTTCATCATCACGGTCTCCCTACCTGCGGAAATTGCCTGGGACTTCCCTGTCAGCTTTACAATACTATATTCATCCTCTGTGGTATCCAGATACTCATTCATCAACAAGAAATTCAAAACTGCGCGCAAAGTATGAGTAGGCACCTTGGAAAGATGGCTGTAGTAAATATTTTCATCCATACGATACTGTCTGATTTTGGCGGTATTAGCCCCATGTACCGTATCAATTATTACCGCCGCTCCAAATCTTTGTCTGGATGCAGACACACATCCAATTAAGGCCTTGGCAATCTCTGTCACATCCACTGTTTCGAATTTACTCAAACAGTTTGCACAATTCCCACAATAATTAGCCCCATACTCTCCAAAGTATTTTAAAATATAATCCCGCAGACAATCGTTTGTAAAGCAGTAGAAAGTCATCTTTTTCAGACGTTCCCTATCCCTAATCATTACCAGCTGTCTGGTATCCTCATCCAACTCCTCATTGTCCTGATTGTTCTCTATAAAAAACCGATTGGTAATCACATCCTGACCACTGTATAGCAGTATACACTCTCCCAGCTCCCCATCTCTGGAACAGCGCCCCACCTCCTGATAGTAGGACTCCAGATTCTTGGGCATATTATAGTGAACCACATAGCGCACATTGGACTTGTCAATTCCCATACCAAATGCATTAGTTGCCACCATAATCATTTTGCGGTCATAAATAAAATCATCCTGATTGTTACGACGCTCCATATCGCTTAGACCGGCATGATATCTGGTAACAGAAAATCCATCCCTCTCCAACCGTTCAGAAATTTCCTCCACCTGTTTTCGGGTAGCGCAATAGACAATACCAAACTGCCCGGGATGGCATTCTATAAAATTGCGCATGGTAGCGTACTTATCCTTAGGTGTCTGGACTCCCAGATACAAATTAGGTCTGTCATAACCTGTAGTAACTACCAAAGGCTCCTGCAATCCCAATATGGCTATTACATCCTCTCTGACCTCCTTGGTGGCTGTCGCAGTAAAAGCACTTATAACCGGACGCTTCGGCAGTCTCTCAACAAACTCCACAATCTTCAAATAACTGGGGCGGAAATCTTGTCCCCACTGGGAAACACAATGGGCCTCGTCCACTGCTATCATAGAAATTTCTACCTGCAATGCAAAGTCCAGAAATTCCTCCGTAACCAGACGCTCCGGTGCCACATAAATAATGGGATAACGCCCCTGCTTGGCATACTCCAAGGCCTTACGATATTGCGTATAGGTCAGGGAACTATTCAGATATGCCGCATGGATTCCCGCCTGATTCAAAGCAGCCACCTGATCCTTCATCAAAGATATCAACGGCGAAATCACTAAAGTTATTCCGGACAACATTAAGGCAGGGATCTGAAAACACATGGATTTACCTGAACCTGTAGGCATAATCCCCAGCACATCCCTGCCTTCTAATATACTATCTATCAGCTCCTCCTGTCCCTCACGGAAGGTATCATAGCCAAAACATTTCGTCAGTACTTCTTTCTTGGTCATCTCTTTAATATTCGCAAGCTTTCTCTTCACCGTTCAACACACGAAGACCGCCCTGTACCAGAGCCAAAAGCTCATCTTCGCCGGGATATACGGTAAAGGGTGCAATCCACTCCGAAGCCTCCTTCAACGCATCTACAACGTCTTCCGCATAGGCAATACCACCGGTGACAATAATCCGGTCCACTTTTCCCTTCAGCACACAGGCCATAGAACCAATATCCTTCACAACCTGATACAGGAAGGCTTCCTTGACCAACGCAGCCTCTTCATTGCCCTCTGCTGCCATCTTCTTGACCTCACGCATATCATTGGTGCCAAGATAAGCATTAAAGCCGCCCTTACCTACAATTTTGCTGTATACTTCCTTCTCCGTATACTGACCGGAGAAACACATCTTAATCAAAGCACCGCTGGGCACACCGCCTGCTCTCTCAGGAGAAAATGCGCCGTCTCCGTCCAAAGCATTGAACACATCCACGATTTTACCATTCAGATGCGCACCCACAGACACACCGCCGCCCATATGTACCACAATCAGACGAAGCTCCTCATAGGGCTTACCGATTTCCTTAGCGTAGCGTTTCGCCACCGCCTTCTGATTCAGCGCATGAAACACACTGATGCGGGGAAGCTCCGGCACACCGGACAATCTCGCCACAGGCGCAAGCTCATCCACCACCACGGGGTCCACAATATAAGAAGGCACACCGATGGAATCACCGATTTCACGAGCCAGAATACCGCCCAGATTGGACGCATGCTGCCCCTGCACACCCACCTTCAAATCTGCCAAAAGAGCATCTGTCACCTCATAGGTACCACCGGGAATAGGCTTCAACATACCACCTCTGCCCACCACCATATTCAGAGACTTGATATCAAAATTTTTCTCTTCCAAAAGCTTGGTAATAATCTCCTTACGGAAATCCTTTTGGTCCACGATGGTGGCATACTGAGAAATCTCCTCCGTGGAATGACGCAAAGTTTCCTCAAACAACAAAGTCTCGTCCTCAAACACACCAATCTTGGTGGAAGTAGAACCGGGATTGATAATCAAACTTTTTACAGACATCTCTATACCCCCTTTTTCATCTCTTCTGCAACCACTGCAGCAAGAGCAATGGAATTCACCTTGGTCTCAAAAGAATCGGAACGACTGGTAAGAATTGCCGGAACTTTTGTTCCGGTAAGAATACAACCATTCTGCACATCCACCAGATGAACCAGCATCTTATACACCAGATTGCCCGCATGAATATCCGGGAACAACAGCACATCCGCATCTCCCTGAATCTTACGGTCCGTAGCCCCCTTATGCTTAGCCGCCTCCTTATCAATGGCAAGGTCCATGGACAAAGGCCCGTCTACAATACATCCGGTAATCTCCCCTTCCGCACACATACGAGTCAGCTCTGCCGCCTCCACCGTAACAGGCATCTTGGGATTTACCACCTCCACTGCTGCCAAAGGAGCCACCTTGGGATTCTCCACACCACAGGCTCTACACACAGGAACCGTATTCTTAATAATATTCACCTTATCTTCCAAAGTAGGATAAGTCATAAACGCAACATCTGTCAGGAACAACAATCTGTCCATCCCTGCCACATCAAACACACACACATGAGAAAGGGGACCGCCGGTACGCAGACCAACCTCTTTATCCAAAACACTTTTCAGGAAATTCTTACTGTCAATCAGACCCTTCATGTACATATCTGCCTTGCCGTCATGAGCAAGCTTCACCGCCTTCAACGATGCCTGAACCATATCCGGCTCATCGATAATCTCGAAACCTTCCAAATCCATTCCGATGGAATCCGCAATCTCACGAATCTTACTCTCGTCACCTACCAGAATCGCATCTGCAATGCCTCGCTCCTTCGCCGCGCGAACCGCCTCCAGCACCGCCTCATCCTGCGCTACAGATACCGCAACCGTCTTCTTGCCACACGCCTTAACCTTCTCAATAATCTCTTCAAACTTCCGGCCCATGTTACCCATCCTTTCTATTTCATAAATGTATTTAAAAAGTATTATAAAACGATTCTTTTTACAATTTATGTACGGGGCTATTTTCGCGCTCCCACAAGTCTGTTAAAATAATAACACACTCTAAATCAAAAATCAAGACGTTCACACTACTCTATGATAAAAATGGATTTTTCCTGCAAAGCAAGGCCTGTGCAAACACTATCCGTCCTGCATAATCCCCCTATTACAAATGTTTTTTTATCTCTGCAAGATTTGACTCACGTCTGTACAAACATTTTGTAAGTTCCTCATCCGGCTCCGTCTGGTCCGGCACCATAATCACCTTACAGCCTGCCCTGAAGGCAGAACGCACACCATTGGGCGAATCCTCCACTGCTATGCAGGCTCCGGGCTCCAGCCCAAGCTCCCTACAGGCAAACTCATAAATATCCGGTGAAGGTTTTCCCTCTTTTACCTGAGTGGCACTAATCACCCGGTCAAAATATTTTAAAAGCCCGAGTCTCTCCAGATACCGATTCGCACGCTCCAAATCCGTAGCCGTCACCACTGCTGCCGTCACACCTGTCTCATTCAAATACTCCAAAAGCTCAGTGGCTCCCGGCTTAATCCGAATCCCCTCCCGGGCAATCATCTCCTCCATCAATTCCTTTCGCTTATCACGCACCGCCCAATAATCCAAACCTTCGCCAAACCACGCCTTTAATTGCTCCGGTGCAAAAGGCCTCCCCAGACTACGCATAAAAAGCGCCTGCTCGTCCGTCATGTGATAACCGAAAGCCTTCAGCGCCTCCGGCCAACACCGACGATAATAACACTCTGTATCAATTAAAGTTCCATCCATATCAAATAGAACTGCCTGTACCTGTTCCATATATCCTCCTTGTCAGGTTGTCACCCCTATGGTATACTGAATCTAATTTTACAAATTTTCACTTAAGAAAAAGCCACTCCCAACGAAAGCATCTGACTTATTTTAACATAGCTTGTGGGAGACGGCAATTGGAAGGAATTTTATGGGACGATATCGCACTGTAGAATCTGAAAAAGACG
>CAYOGM010000147.1:0-6767 GCA_964403595.1 uncultured Acetatifactor sp.
GAAATTGTGAGAACCCTGAAAGATCTGGGTGTGGCGATTTATTTTGAACGGGAACAGTGCAATATCATACAGATAAATTTTAACTTGCCGGACTTTGAAGAATTACTGACTTATCGTGCTTTATATGATTATGTTAATGCACATTATGTAGCAGGTAAGGATAACTTTGTTTTTATTGATGAAGTGCAGATGTGTGAGGATTTTGAAAAGGCAGTTAATGGACTTCATGCAAGCGAGAAGTACGATATATATATTACAGGTTCTAATGCGTTTCTTTTAAGCTCAGACTTGGCAACGTTGTTTACCGGAAGAACATTTGAAATAAAGGTATATCCGTTTGCTTTTGATGAGTATGTGCAATATTTTAATTTAACGGACCGTTATGAAGCGTTGGATAAATATGTACTGGAAGGTGGTATGGCAGGTTCCTATCTTTATAAAGATTCCGAAGCCAAGTACGATTATATTGCAGACGTATTTAATACGCTGATAGTGAGAGATATTCGCAAGAAGTACAAAATAAGAAATACGCAGCTTATGGACAGAATAGTAGATTTCCTTATGGATAATGTATCCAATCTTTCTTCAGCACGTAATATTACAAACGCATTGAGAAGTATGCACGAGAAGATACATCATACAACAGTTGGAGCTTACATGCAGTATCTTTGTAATGCGTTTGCTTTTTATAAAGTCAGAAGATATGACATTAAAGGAAAGAAATATTTATCAACCAATGACAAATATTATTTGAGCGACCATACTTTCCGTTATGCAAAACTTGGTACAAAAAACATGGATTATGGGCGTATGCTCGAAAATATTGTTGCCATTGAGCTGCTACGAAGAGGTTATGAAGTATATATTGGCATTTTGTATAAGAAAGAAATAGATTTCGTGGCGATTAAACGCAGTGAAAAGATATACATTCAAGTATCAGATAATATCAGTGATGAGAAAACATTTGAAAGAGAGGTTTCACCACTGTTACAGATTAAGGATGCTTACCCGAAGATGCTTATTGCAAGAACAAGACATGATGAATACCAGTATGAGGGAATAAAGGTAGTTGATATTGCCGACTGGTTATTGGACAAATAACTATTAGCCAAAAATGAAAAAATATTGATTTTGGCTAATAGACAATTATTGCTCAGAGGCTTTTGTGATGAATAAATTTTTAGTGACGAAGGGCGGTTGTCAGGGCGAAGCCTTGATGATGGATAAGGCGAAGGAAAAACCTAAGCGGGTGAAGAGGTATTTGTATTCCCTAGAAAAGGATGTTTGTTGGTGGGGAATAGGCGTGCTTTGGTTTACAGCAATTGCGATATCTGTGATATATTTGAAACATTTTGCGGCAATCATTGCGGTTATAATTGACGTTTTCATTATATATGGATTTGTGCAAGACTTAATGGAATTGTTACGTTTGAAAAAGAGGGAGCGGAAGGTAAGATTAGAGGGGGAAAAATATTCTGCCCAAATTGTTGCCTACGAAGTGGAACCGAATATGGGATATCGAGCCATGAAGAACGGAACTGCAGGCAGGCGAGCTCCCAGTAAGGAAATTGCTTATTATCTGCGTGTTCAGTTTAGGCATAATGGGCGTACAAGATATGTATATACACCGGCATTGGTGTACAATCCGTTAGCTGTGTTAAAAAGCACAAATTGTACGGTTTATGTCCTGGGCAATGAATGTTATGTAACAGGATTTGATTTTAGAACAAGTAAAAAGAGCGAGAAAATAGAATTAAAGCGGATTATGAGATGGGACAAGTTGTAATCAATAGGAATGAAATAAGCAAAGGAGAGATAGCTATGAACGACAAAGAAGTAAAAAGTAAGTATTATGAACTTGCCAACCAAGGAAAGAGGGAGGAAGGCATTGCATTTCTTGAAGAGTATATTGAAAAGGCAGGGGATAATGTCTCGGCAGATTTGCTTGCACATACAGGGAATGTTGTTTTGTTATATTTGGGTGAGTTGGAAAAAGGTATTGATTATTTTCATAGAGCCATTGAAAAAGAGCCGGAGAATCCGGATATCTACTGGAGCTATTTTACTGACCTTGATGAGATTACAGATAAATTTCCGGAGACAATAGACGATGCGATTCTATGTCTTACAAAGGTTATAGAATATGTAACAGGTTTGGAACCAGAGAAAACTGCGAATATAACTACAGATAATGCGACAAAGAAACAATATAAATACGGTGAAAGCATTGATGATGATTATAAAAAAGAAGTAAATATTGCACGCAGATATAGAGACTTAGCTGAAATTTATTTGAAAATACCTAATTACGAGAAAGCGGAGGAATGTGTTGATAAAACCTTGGCGATTCAGCCGGATAGTGAGAATGCCATATTGACCAAGAATAAAATTCTTGTAGCTACGGGCAGAGAGCCGATTCAGATGATAAAGGAAGAGGATAAGGCAGAGAAGGAGATAAAGCTGGATGAAACGATTACCAATCCGTTTCTGAAAGTAGAAGAGATAGTATCGAAGATTGACTATAATGGTCATCGTGCACCTATTCCAGAGGAATGGATGAGGATTCTGAATGAATTAACAGGCAATGAATGGACAGAAGAGGAATACAAGTTGTTTTGTGTCGAATTGTAGTATACATTGGAAGAAACAGTATATGCGTTATTCCATGATGGAGAATATCCGGATTGGGTTGAAAATGAACTTCATTTCATTCGACCATTAGATAAATCGGTCATACCAACACTTGAAGTTCGCCATAAATTGTGTAGGTGCGGCATCAATGATAGCATTCGCAAGGAGTTCGAGGAACTTCCGGTGGTTGAGGTTGAAACGTGGTTTACGGAGTATTTTGCAGGTTGGAAAAAAGAAGTTGAAGTAAAAAAGGATAAAGAGGATTCATCTTACTACGAATTTGGTGAAACATGTCTCTATTTTGATTATACCGGTGAAAGAGAATATGGATATATAAAGTACATAGGAGTATCTATGTCCAATGACAAAACAGGATTTGTATGGAGCAAGAATTTAACTGCTGAGGAATGGAATGATGTGGTTAAATTTTTTGAGAATTCCGGTGGGTATACAATTTTAGAGGAATAAACAGTAAAAGGCTACTTGCTTAAATTATGTTACATAGAAGATGCCAAAGGAACAGCTGGAAATTTCTTTGGATGCCGAAACGAATTAAGGAGTATGTTGAAAGGAATAAGGAATGACTTGTTGGGAGATTTTACAGATAGAAAAAACAACAGATTTAACGAAAATCAGACATGCCTATGCACAGTTGTCAAAGGTATATCATCCGGAGCGTGAGCCCCAGAAGTTTCAGGAGTTGTACAAGGCATATCAGGAAGCGGTGAAATATGCCAATACCTATCAGGATGACGAGGATGATTTCTGGGGTGAGGCTGAAGATGCAGCAGACGTAGATGAAGTAGTAGAAGCAGTTAAGGTTGTCAACAAATTTGCGAATCTGAAGGAAACTGCATATTTAACAGAAAAGGAAGAAGCTGAGCAAGAAAGTGATGCTTTTGCGGAACAACTTTATACTCATGTATCTGCAAAGATAAAAGAAGGGCTGGAAGTATTTAAAGAATATTTCTTGCAACGGGGTTCGAAGGATTGGCGACAGTTTATGGTGACGCCGGCTTTTTTGCGGGTTCAGTATGAGGAGCAGTTTGCGGCGTTGTTGGCAGATTTTTTGAAGAATCAAAAGGTATGTGTACCGGAAAAGTTGCCGTTTAAATTGGTACAGGAATTGTTTTTTGCTTATGATTCTTTTCTGGCAGAACGAGGGGAAGAATTCTTTGAGGATGGATTTACAGAGCTGTTCGAACTTTTATATTCCAACCAGCAGATAGATATTATTCTGGAGCATTTGGAGGCCGAGAAGTATCTGAATCAACGGACGAAGTATCATATCTATTACTCCATCTATAAGCGGATAATTCTGGAAAAGGATACACGAAGTATCGATATCTGGGAGTTTCATAGGCACGAAATCAACAGAGGTGCCTTTGGAAGTGGTGAAAACAAAAGATTACGGGATGATTTGTTGTTTGATTTATTGGCTTTTGTTATTTCTGAAGCGCAGGAGTTTTCGCAAACTGTTTATGAGTATCTGATTCGCAGATTTGACCTGACAAGGATAAAGAATACCAATCAGTGGCAGCTGTATGGCCCCATTTATCAAGCGATTGAGAGTAAGGGCGTAGATATAGAGGGATTTGAGGATAGCGTCAACAAAAGGCCTCAAGAGATACGAACCCTGATGGAGGAGATAAAGAAGTGGAAGCAGAGCCGGCTTGTGGAAGAAGATAGAGAAATGGTCAGGGCATTTTTCGAGAGTGAATTATATGGTAAGTATGCCTTGGATCATGATTTTATGAAAAAATTGTATTATTACTGTGTGGAAGAGGTTATGTGGCCACAACTTTTTCTGGAGGAATATGTGGCTTTTTATGATAAGGTGTATGAGGATAATAATACCTTAGAAGGCAGGGAGCTTTATTACCTGATGCTGTCACGCAGAAAAGATGACAGCGCGGTTGGAGAGGGTTATACAGAGATTACCGAGGATAGAAAAGAATGGGTGCTTCAGTACTTTTTTGAAGAAGGCTTTACCAAGGTGTGGACTAATTTCACGGTAAGTGGTATGAAGCCTATGTATCGTACAATTCTGGTAAATCATCTGGAGAATCTGGCGCAGGAGCAGAATTATGAGTGGGACTTGTGCGAGCAGGGCCGCTTGTATGCTGCAAAGGATGGGCAGAATTATGTATTTATGTACGACCGGATAAACGAGAAGGTGGTTCTGTCCATGGAAGAGTATTGGTTAATACTGGAAGAAATGTTGAAGATATTCACAGAGCGTTATTTTTGTCTCTCATCCGATAAAAACAAGTGGATGGAACTGTTAGAAAGGGCACGGAAGAATATATGGCAAGCATAGGGATAGATTTGGGAACTACAAATAGTCTGGTGGCTGTCTGGAAGGATGGCAAGGCACAGATTTTGAAGAATAAACTGGGGTATGAACTGACTCCCAGCGTTGTATCCGTAGAAGAAGGGAAAGTATTGGTGGGTCAGCCGGCCAAGGAGAGACTGGTGACCCATCCGGAACAGACGGTATCCGGCTTTAAGCGTTACATGGGCATGAAAAAAGAATTCCGGTTGGGAGAGGCAGTCTTTTCACCGGAAGAATTATCCTCCCTTGTTATTGCAAAGCTGGTAGAGGATGCGGAGGCAGTTCTGGGAGAAAGGGTAGAAGAAGCGATTATCAGTGTACCGGCGTATTTTAATAATGACCAACGTTTTGCCACAAAGACTGCGGCGAAGCTGGCAGGAATAACCTGCAATCGTATCGTGAATGAGCCTTCCGCTGCCGCATTGGCTTGTCGGATGCAGGATATGGGTGAAGAACAGACCTTTTTGGTGGTGGACTTTGGCGGTGGAACTTTGGATGTTTCTGTGGTGGATTGCTTTGAAAATATTGTGGAAATACAGGCAATCGCCGGAGATAATTACCTGGGAGGAAGAGATTTTGATGAGGTCATCGCAAAGAAGTTTTGCGAGGTAAACGGAATTGATTTTGACTGCATGGAGGACATGGAAAAGGGAAGCCTGTTGCGAAGAGCAGAGGTTTGCAAAATGGAGCTTTCTACGGCAAAAGTAGCTCAAATGCATTTCAGACATGAAGAGAAAGAGTATTCCTTGGAAGTTACAGAGGATATGGTAATTGAAATTGCCGGGAATCTGTTGCTTAGATTGAAGAAGGTCATCAGTAAAGCCATTAAGGACAGTGGAAGAACTCCAAGAGATATTACAGATGTACTTCCCATAGGCGGTACTTGTCAGATGCCCATCATACGGGATTACTTGGCTCATCTATTCCATAAGCCTGTAGATAATATGGTAAATGGTGATAAAGCAGTTTCACTTGGATTGGGAACCTATTGTGGCATCAAAATGCAGAACAAGGATGTGCAGGATGTACTGTTGACGGATGTATGTCCGTTCTCTTTGGGAACAGAAGTGTCGAACCCGATGATGCCGGCCAAACCCATTATGAGCGTACTGATTGAGCGAAATACGGTATTACCCACAAGCGTCAGTCAGGTATACAATACCACGTCCGATATTCCTATGTTTGATATTTATCAGGGAGAGGGCTATTATGCAGAAGAGAATGTGAAAATAGGCATTTTAGCGCTGGATGAGCTGCCGGCTGAGCTGAAAGGGAAAAGAAAAGAGGTAGAGCTTGTTTTTGCCTATGATATTAATGGTATTTTAGAGGTTACGGCCAAGGAATTAAGCACAGGAAAGGAAAACAGTATTACCATTGTCAGTGCACAAAATCCCCTGACTCCAAGCCAGATTGAAGAGAAAAGGAATAAGATGAAAAAAATTGGCTTCGCAGAAGGGGAGGAAAATAAGGAAGTAATAGCATTGGCTTCCAGAATCTACGAGGAGAGTGTGGGGAATGTAAGGAATCAGGCAGAATATTTGCTGCGGAGTTTTCTTTATACATTGCGCACTAATTCTCCGATTCGGATTAAAAAAGCTCGTGAGAGGATCATGCCTGTTTTGCGAGAGTTGGAAGAGTATGTGAACTGCGATGTGTTTGATATCAGTTTTGAGGAAGATATGGAATTTGACAATCTTGAGGAGGAAAATCATGAAAAGAATTGATGTAAAATTTTTGGTGGTACAGGTGGTAATTTTATTGGCGGTAAGTATGCTTATAGGTGTTATCATATCTATTGTTA
>CAYOGM010000148.1:0-6751 GCA_964403595.1 uncultured Acetatifactor sp.
GAGAGTGGTAGCAGTCAGATTCTCAATTGCCATCATGGGATTCTCCACACCATAGGTAAACAACTTAGGGTCTGTAATCTGATAGAAAATAACAGTATCAATTCTAACGGACGCGTTATCCTTGGTAATAACGGGCTGAGGAGGGAAATCCGCAACCTGCTCTTTCAGATTCACACGACGTACTACCTTATCAAAGAAAGGAAACTTAATATGCATACCTACGGACCAGGTATCCTGCCATGCACCCAAACGCTCAATTACCCATGCCTGAGACTGAGGTACAATCTTAATACAGGATGCAAACACCCAAATAATAATGCCAAGTATCACAAAAATAACTAAAGGACCCATAATACACCTCTTTCTGCGCGAATTGTGCCGCACACACTTATTTTATTTATCGCCTTTTTTTATCTTCTGCATCTGAGGATCTTCGCGAACAATCAGCTTCACACCACTGACAGCGACAACCTCCACCACTGTGCCCGCTGCAAAACGCTTCTGTTCATCCTCACTTCTGGCGCTCCACTCCTGACCGCCTACTGTCACCTGACCAATACCCTGCAGGTTATCGATTTCACTGATAACAATTGCCTGACGTCCTATCATACTCTCCACATTGGTACGCACACGGTCTTTGTTAAAATATTTAACCGCAATAGGTCTTGTGAAAAATAAAAGCAGGATTGATACCACTAAAAACAAGAGTATCTGCAACCATACCGGCAGAGAACAGGTTGCCGCCAATACTGCAATCAACGCACCTCCCGCAAACCAGATAGACGAAAGTCCCATGGTGCCAATTTCAACACAAATAGCCAGTATCAAAATTACAAGCCAAATAATCACCATTTCGTTCATGTCATCTCCCCCTTTCTTAAAGGATGATATCAGTTTACTACAAAAAATCTCATAGGGCAATGTATTTCTTTGCACGATAGTCAATTATAATGTGCCAAAAATGCACAGGCGGCTCTTATCCTTAGGAACAAGAGCCGCCCGGGCTGAATGCGTCACCTCTCGTGCCGCTTGATTTAATAGAATACATGGTTACCGATAACAATGCCGTCACGTCCATTATTGCGACGGAAGTGTGTGCTGTCACCTACATTGGATACACCTGCAAGTGCTTCCTCTGCAGCCTTCTTACAACTATCCTTTATCCTGCCGGACTCATATAAAGCATTCACCTTACCGTTCATGGCAGGGGTAAATTGTCCGGATGCATAAATTACACCATGAATACTGTCAGGATATGCACTGCTTCGCACACGATTCATAACAACTGCAGCAACAGCCAACTGACCCTCATAGCTCTCACCTCCGGCCTCGCACTGAATCAGTGATGCCAGAAGTAAGGTGGTATCTGCATCTGTAGTATACTCACCATAATTAACATGGCGCTTTGCCTCACGCTCTGCTGCCTGACGGAGCTTAATCTCCTCCAAAGTCTCCCCGGCGTCAATCTTAAAATCAATAACAACATACTCGGAAGACACATATCCATCCATGCCTTCATAATCAATGCAAACCCATTCGCCGGTTCCGTCATCCAACACATCTACAATCTCCTCCTTGGGGAGCAGACCGTAAATTCCTGCCTCCTCATCGGGGGCCATACGCACGCGGAGAGTCTCTGTATTTACGGTAGCAATCATTCTACCCACATCATTTGCCAAGGCTATGGCCTCTTCATCGAAGAGCAGATACTCATCTGATGCCCAACCGATTACATTGCCGGATTGCAATTTGGTCCAACCGTTCTTTCTCTCAAGAATCTTACCTCCACAGTCCTTATAAAGTTTTCCTACTTTGCTCGCTTCCTCGCTGGCATCGCTTCGAACATTCAAAGCGTTCTTTACATTTGCCATTACAAGACCTGTCTGCTCCTTCTGCAAATCAAATGCTTGTTTGTCCGAAACGGGGGTCTCCCGCACAATTGCATTAGATTCCAGAATTGCAGCTACGCCACCATTCATCTCATCAAGATAATTACCCATGCGGCTATTATTGAAATTTCCAGCTTCTGCGTTTATGTCTGTGCATAAAATCATGAACATTGCCCCACAAAGGGTTGCCAAGAGCTTACACAGCTTTCTGCTTCCTGCCATTATTAAATCCTCCACAAATTTAAGTGTAACCAATTTGTTACAAAATTATTAAATTTATTAAGACTTTCTCAATAATAGCAGAAGGCCTCCGATTTGTCAAGTCGGGGGCCTTTGTGTCGATTTGTGACGATTTGTGTCTTACATATTCCGGGATTTGTCGATGCAGGCCTCCATGGCATCCATGACAGCTGCGCGAAATCCCATTTCTTCCAGTACTTTTACAGCTTGGATGGTGGTGCCGCCGGGGGAGCAGACCATATCCTTTAACTCTCCGGGATGTTTGCCTGTCTCTAAGACCATCTTAGCACTTCCAAGCACTGCCTGAGCAGCAAATTCATACGCCTGTGGTCTGGCCATTCCTTCTGCAACTGCAGCATCTGCCATCGCTTCAATAAACATAAATACATATGCCGGTGAACTGCCACTGACACCTACTACCACATCCATAAGATGCTCCGGTACCACATTGGCGGTTCCAAAGGAACGAAGCAGAGCAAGAACCCTGTCAAGCTCCTCTTTTGTTACCTTTTCGCCTGCACACACACCGGTACAACCCTCAGACACCAGCGCAGGAGTATTGGGCATACAACGTACAAATTTTAAATTGTCCCTGCCAAAAGAACCCTTTAAATAATCCAGACTACGTCCCGGTGCAATACTTACAATCACAGTATTTTCACGCACCGCATCCTTAATCTCTTCAATTACCTCCGGGAAAAACACAGGCTTCACCGCAAGGAATAAAATATCCACAGCATTTACCACTTCAATATTGCTACCCGCAACCTGAATACCAAATTGGGCATTTGCTTTTTCGCATGCAACAGCCATCTTATCAAAACCAACGATATCCTCTGCTGCCACCATCTTCTCTTTTAAAATTCCCCCAATCATCGCGGAGGCCATATTTCCCAAACCAATAAATCCTACTTTCATTTTGTATCCCTTCTATAACCTTTCACTATTTTCTGCGCTGCCTGTGAGTCTCATACATAAGCAGCGCTGCTGCAATTCCTGCATTCAGAGACTCCACCTTCCCCTCCATGGGTATTTTTAAGTATGAGGAAGCTTCCTTCGAAAGCTCCTCTGTCAGCCCATTTCCTTCATTTCCAATCAAAAACGCCGTGGGACCTTCAAAAGAAAAAATATCATAGTAATCCTCACCCTTCAAGTGAGCCGCATAAGTTTTAACCCCTGCGTCATGAAGTTTTTCCATCACAGCAGTCAAATCCTTTTCATATACGAAGGGCACCCGGTAAATGGAACCCATGGTAGAACGAATCACCTTGGGATTATAGATATCTACAGTGGTGTCGCTCATAATAACACCCGTTATCCCTGCACCCTCACCGGTTCTTAAAATCGTCCCCAAATTGCCCGGATCCTGTAAATTTTCCAATATAATAAACAAGGGATTATCCAAAGTTAAAAGTTGATTTAATTCATAAACCGGCTGTTCTATTACTGCCAAAATACCTTGCGGAGTCTGTGTATCCGACATTTTGGCAAAGACTTCATCCGCAACCGACTCATAGCCGGTCTCCTTCAGTTTCTCAGCCAATTCAACCGCTTGTCCTTCAGACAATCCGTCACATCTTTTGTCCTTACAGGAAAGTCCATGCTTTTCCAGAAATCCAGCCGAAACATACACCTCGCGAATCAGCTCCGCCGGTGCCTCCAGATACATTTTGGCACCTTCCACCACAAAGACCTTATCCCTGCGACGCTCTTTAGCCTTGCTCTGCCACTGAATAACCTGCTTGATACGCTGGTTGGAGCTGCTGGTAATCATAAACAAACCTTTCCCGGACTCTGTCCGTTTCTTCTATATTATAATGTTTCTATTATAACTAGTTCTTCTGCACTAGCTCTTCTGCAAAACAACATAACGACTATTATTAAATAGAAAGCAGATGAGCTACCTCAAACTGATACTCATCAATTCCCTTCTTCATGTTCAAAGCTTCCTCTATATCATAGTCTACAAACTCGCCTTTGTTGAAGCCAACTACACGATTGGTTTTGCCCTGACGCAAAATATCTACCGCATATGCACCCATGATAGAGGCATAATAACGGTCCTTAGCAGAAGGACGACCTCCACGCTGCATATAACCCAAAATAGTTGCTCTGGTCTCAATACCGGTTGCAGCCTCGATACGTCTTGCCATGGATACAGAATGTCCAATACCCTCAGCATTGATGATAATATGATGGGTCTTGCCCTTCTTACGGTTTGCAATAATATTGTTGATAATTTTCTGCTCATCGAAATCATATCTTTCGGGAATCAGAATATCCTCTGCACCATTGGCAATACCACACCACAATGCAATGTAACCTGCGTTACGTCCCATAACCTCGATAATACTACATCTCTCATGGGAAGATGAGGTATCCTTAACCTTATCAATTGCCTGCATGGCAGTATTTACTGCCGTATCGAAACCAATCGTATACTCGGTACATGCAATATCCAAATCAATGGTTCCGGGCAGACCAATGGTATTTATACCCTGTCTGGACAGTGCCTGAGCACCTCTGTAGGAACCGTCACCACCAATGACAACAATACCATCAATACCATGTCTTTTACAAATATCAGCACCCTTTTTCTGGCCTTCGGGAGTCTTAAATTCCAAACATCTTGCGGTACCTAAAATCGTACCGCCGCGCTGAATGATATCGGAAACATGTCTTGCTTCCATATCAATAATTTCTTCATTTAAAAGACCCTGATAACCCTTCTTGATGCCCTTAACATTCATGCCTCTTGCAATTGCAGTACGAACCACCGAACGGATAGCCGCATTCATTCCGGGTGCATCGCCGCCACTTGTCAAAACACCGATTGTCTTAATCTCTTTTGCCATGACAATACCTCCATTTATATATCAACAAATTTTTAACAAAGTCATTAAACCTATTTTAATCCAAAATGTGGTGCTTTTCAATAGGTTTTTGCAATTTGGGGTGGATATTGGGGGCGTGGCATTTCTCCCCCAAAATTACAATATAAAAAGCTACTTCTTAAGTTTGACATTGTCGGGGCCAAAGATGGCACCAAGACGGGCAAGTAATTCTTCATCTATAGTCACGCGAAGGTTGACGGGAAGAATCTTTACATCTTTCGTGCTACGAAGGAAAATAACTACGTCTTCTTCTCCGGGATATTTGGAAATAGCATCTACCAGCTCTCGCTTGTGCGCATCATAACTCTCCATATCCGCAAACTGAATCCACACACCGGTGGGAAGTTTATTAACAGTGCGAGGCTGGGGTGGGGTACTGTTTGCACTGCCGGGCTGATTACCAGAGGGCTTCGCCTGACTGTTGGCACCATAACCTCCATGGGAGCTAGCACCATAGCTTTGCCCACCATAACTGTTTCCACGTTGGTTGCGTCCGAAGCTTCCCCTGTTATTCCAGTTGGCAGCACCTGCTGTCTCCACCTCCTCAAAGGTCAGTATCTCATCGCAGATAACCTTGCCGTCCTTGTCCTCCTCCACAGATGAACGCCCCTTCACAAATATCTTGGCGTCTTCCAAAAGTACTGGTGCATATTTCTCATAACTTTGAGGAAATACCACTACCTCAACGCTTCCCACCAAATCTTCTATTGTGAGAAACGCCATCATCTTATCATTTTTCGTGTATTTGATGGTCTTGCCGGCAATGATACCACCGACAATTACCCGAATCCGGTCCTCCACCGTAGCACTTCCGACTTCCTCATCCAGCACAAAAGCATTGGTATTGTGACTAACTACTTTTTGCCACAATTCCTGATACTCCTCCATGGGATGCCCACTGACATAAATACCCAGAACCTCTTTTTCAAAAGCCAGAAGCATTTCCTTGGGATATTCCTCCACATCGGGCATACGCAAATCAAACTCTTCCTTCTGATCCTCTCCTACAATATCAAAAAGAGACATCTGACCTGCCAGATTATTCTTCTTGTCCTTGGTGATATGGTCCAAAATCTGCACATACACACTCATAAACTGCCTGCGGTTGCCGCCCAGGCTGTCCAATGCACCGGCTTTGATAAAACTCTCGATTACACGCTTGTTGGCCTCTGTCTCTGCAATGCGAGTAATAAAATCCTTCAAATTCAAAAAGGGCCCTCTACCCGTTCTCTCCAACACAATACTGTCAATCACCGGACGACCCACGCCCTTGATGGCTGTCAACGCATAGCGGATACTCTTGCCATCTACCGAGAAACCGGCCTCTCCCTGATTGATATCGGGCGGCAAAAGCTCAATTCCCATACTACGACAAGTCAGAATATACTCCGACACTTTTTTGCTATTATCAATGACAGAAGTAAGAAGCGCCGCCATAAATTCCACCGGATAGTAATATTTCAACCATGCCGTCTGATAAGCTACCACTGCATAACATGCTGCATGAGACTTATTGAAAGCATATTTGGCAAAATCCATCATTTCGTTATATATTTGTCCGGCAACCTCCTCGCTGATGCCATTAGACACACAACCGGGCACCTGATTCTCTTCATTACCGTATATAAAGTTAGCTCGCTCCTCCTCCATGACAGACTGTTTCTTCTTACTCATGGCACGGCGCACCAAATCGCTTCGCCCAAGCGTATAACCGCCTAAATCACGAAC